>DYDL01000108.1:5417-10286 GCA_020717925.1 Desulfocapsa sp. | reverse complement strand
AGGGTGAAATGCCAGGCCAGTATGGCGCTGTGTCTTGCCCAGTGGCAGGTGTTATTAGTATGTAAGACAAAGCTTAACTAGTTATTTTTTTGTAGCAATATGCGTTTTTGCTGTTGACATGGTGACATTCCCTTGATAGGAGGACTGCAAGGAACCTAGGAGGGGAAAAATGATATCAGGGTGGACCAGATCGACAACTGGTCTGAAAATTCAAAAAAATGAGGAGGTGAAAAAATGAAACAAGGTGAAAAGCGTGCCACGCAAATGTTGGAAAAGCTCAGAAAAAGCGGCTGCCGGATGACCCCGCAGCGTCTGGCGGTGATCAGAATACTGGGTCACAGCACCCATCATCCCAGCGTGGAACAGATTTTCGCGGAGATGCGGGATGATTTCCCCGCCACCAGTCTAGCCACGGTGTACAAGACCGTGACCCTTTTGAAGGGGTTGGGCGAGGTGCTAGAGCTTGGCTTTGGGGCCGGCAGCAACCACTATGATGGCCGTCTGCCCGTGGCCCACCCCCATTTGGTGTGCACCAAGTGCGCAAAAATCGAGGATGCCGAACTGGACTCCATGGAGTTGATGGCCCGCGAACTGGCGGAAAAATCAGGCTACCAGATCACCAACCACCGTCTTGATTTTTTCGGCCTCTGCTCGCACTGCCGGCCGCGGGCTTAGGTCAGGGCCAGCAGCGGTACAGGCGTTCCTGGCCAAGGTCGGGGCGCCTTTTTTATTGGGATTTCTTCGTGTTATCCTTGCCGGCAAAGGACTGGCAGGTCATGCCGGAGTTTTGAAGGGCCACGTCGGCAGGCAGCCGTTTCGACTTGAAGCCCATGACCCGGCAGCCGTAGGGAAAGGCCGGTTCGTGGGTAACGTAGAAGTGTTGGCACTGGAAACAATTAATCCTGGTTGCTTGGTCGGACAGCTCTGCCATCATGCCCTCTTAACCGCTTTTTCTTTGCTTGTCGTTCATTGCCACTTTCAGCCCTTCCAAGAGCAGGAAACGGCCCAAGGGAATTACCTGGCAGGGCAGACTGTGCACGAACAGTGGGTTGTCGCAGAGCCCGCCGGAAAGGTAGAGTTTCCGCGGTGACTTGGCAAAGCGATAGGCATTGATGGCAATGCCCTTGACGAACATGGCCACCGCCTCGGCCACCGGCACCCCGGCGACCACGGCGTCGAAGATGTGGCTCATGCCGAGCACGCCGCAGGTGACGGAGAAGGTTGTCGCAGGCACGGCCAGGGTGGTGTAGTCCAGGCCATAGTACTTTTCCAGGAGTTCGATGGTAAAACCCATGGAGGCGCCGCATTCGGCGTTCCAGCCCATATCCTCCAGGCGGTTGTTCCTGAATTCGATGAATTTGATATCACGGCTGCCGCAGTCCAGCAGTACGAAGTGCTCTTCCTCAATAACCGCGGCGCCGCCACGGCCTAGCGCGGTCAATTCGTTGACAAAATGCTCCCCGAAGCGGCGGCCATTGTGGCCCGTGGCCCAGGTCACCCGCATGGACGGCTTCAGCTCCTTGGTCTCGACTACGAAGGGTGTGGCACCGGGAGAGCCCAGATCAAGGAATTTGCTGTAGGAGGTGCCGAAGTCAGCAAGCATCATAGCGCCACCCCGGAGAGTTCGAGAAAGGCCTGGATCTTGGCCTTGGTGCTGCTGGAAGCGGCAACGTCACCGTCCAGATAGAGGGCGTGGGGGTGGCGGTTGGCCAGAAACTGGGCCAGAGCGGTTTTGGCGCAGAACGACTGGGCAAAGAACACGGTGGGGACGGCCGGATTGTAGCGGGCCTCCAACGCCTCGTCGGCCGGGGTCTTGTTTTCCATGCAGCGCGTCCAGCCGTAAACGTGGGTAGTGTCTGGAAAGAGGTGCAGGATGGAGAAATCCCGCGGTGGCACGCCCCAGAAAGCGGCCGTGGGTTTACAGGGTGGCGGGTTGTTGCCCGGTTTTACGGCGCGGGTCACGCCGGCGGTGATCCGTTGCAGTTTTTCGAGCAGAGGCAGGCCGCTTGCGCAGAGCGGCGTGCCGAAGCTGGTCTGATCCGTGTTGCTGGTGCGGATGATCGGGATGGTGAGGATATCCGCCAGGATGGTGGCGATATGGCCGGCGCTGTCGCACTTGCCCGGGCCCACGTCGACGAAGATGGCGTCGAGGTCCATTTGCATGGCGTTCTGCACCACGGTGCGCATGATGGCACAGTAGACGCGGGGCACAAAGGGCGTTGTGGTCTCCAGGGCGGTCTGCACCAGGGGTTCGTCCAGGTCATGGATGCGGACCTGATCCCGGTTGAGCCGGTGGATGATCTCCAAGGGCGGGACACCGACAATGCCGACGTTGCGCGGTGGAGTGGCGAAGTGGTACAGGTCTGGCATGGCAAGTTCCTTGTTAGGTGGTCCAGGCTGTAGGCTGTAGGCTGAAGGCTGTAAGGGCTTTGAGTTACTGTCTTGTTTTTTTTGTACCCTAACAGTCTACAGTCTAACCACCTTCAGTCTATCCACTTGACCTTCATCGGCTCTGTTGCCGGATGAGGATGGCGCCCACCCCGGTGGCGAGGATATGCATGGACCAGGCAATGAGGGCCGGCTGAATCAGGGAATCAGCGGCCAGGGCCTGGGAGGCGCTCCACCACCCCCAGGCGGCAAAGGCCAGGCCGCTGCTGATGGGGATGGCCAGAGTCAGGTCGTGGCCCAATTTCCGATGGGTCAGCAGCAGTACGGGCAGGCCTAAAAGCAGCAGGGGCAGGCCCAGGAAAAGGTAGGATAGCCGCTGGTGAAAGGTGATCCAGGCCTCGCGGCCGGCGCGGCCTTGGCTGTTCCGGGCGGTGCGATAGAGTTGGGATAGGGAGAGTTCGCCAGCCCGGTATTCAGGTTGGAAGAAGGTGGCCGGTGTCTCGGGTAGGGGCAGGGCGAGATGCTCGAAGTTATTGATCTCAAAGCCGCCGGTAGTGTTGCGTCTTTTGATCTGACCGTTGGTAAAGGACCATCCGTCCGCCCCGAAATCCGCCTGGCTGGCCGTTAGCACCAATACGGCCTCGAAATTTTCGTTCCAGGCGGTGTAGGAAAAGGCGCGGAAGCAGTTCTGGTGAGGATCGGGCCTGGCAAAGGCGTAGATACCGGCCTCGCCTCGGAAGAAGGTCTTACCGTTACGCTCAATGCCCCGGGGAATCTCCTGTTTGACCTCCTCGAACCAGATGCGGTTGGTGGCCACGGCCGTTGGCGGCAGAAGCCATTGGCTGTTGGCCAGGAACAGCAGGGTGACCATCACACCCCCGCCGATCAGGGGCCGGACGATCCGGGTTACTGGGATGCCGCTTGCCGTCAAGGCCAGGAACTCATGATTGTGGTTGAGCAGGCCCAGGGTGATGACCCCGGCCAGGAGGAGTCCGACTGGCAGGAGCTGTTCGCACATGAGGGGGATTTTCAGCATGAGAAAGCGGGTCAGGAGGGTGGCGGATTTACCAGCCTCCAGGAAGTTATCGATGCGCTCGAAGAAATTCACCAACAGATAGATGGCTACCAGGGAGGCAAGGACCATGAGCAGGTGCTTGATGAATTGGGTGAGCAGGTAACGGTCCAGCAGCATCATGGGCTGGGCCTCCCTTTTGCGGCTTGCCGCAGTTTGTCGCCGAGGGCCATGGCGCCATCCAGCAGCCATTCCAGCCATTGCCCCGTGGTTTCCCGCGCCGCGCTGCGCAGCAGCACGAGGGTAAGGAGGGCAAACATGGAATTGGCCGCCCACATGGCCGGTACCACCGGGAGTGCACCACTGTCGGCAAGGGATTGGCCAGCGGTGAACAGTAGATAGTAGAGGACGAAGGCGGTTAGGCCCAAAGGTAGGCCCAAGGGCCGGTGGCCGGGCCGGGAACGGATGGCCAGGGGCAGGCCAAGCAGGGTAAGGAGAAAGCAACTCAGGGGCAAGGCAAGGCGCCGGTGGAATTCCATCAGATAGCCCCGGCCGGTAGGGGTTTCCGGTCCCAGCCGGGCGGCCTCGCGCCGCAACTCTGCCTGGCTCAAGCCTTTCTGGCCGATCTGGTTGGCCGCCTCGCCGGCCACGATCCTGGGTGCTTGCAGGGGCAGGTTGATGGCGTAGCCGCCGAAGCGGATGGTCTGGGTCGCCTCGCCGGTCGAGCGGTGCAGGGTGCCTTCCTCCAGGTTCAGGGTAAGCCGCATGTTTGGCAGGTCGGCCTTGAGGTTACCGGTTTTGGCGAAGATGGTGACTGGCGTCTCCTTGTCGCGCAGGTCGGCGAGGTAAACGCCTTGCCAATGTCCGGTATCCCGGTCGATATGGTCGATGTAGAGCACAACGTCACGGATGCCCTCGCTGAAACGCCGTTCCTGCAGGCCGCGGTCGATTTTCTCCTTGGCGAGTTGGAAGAGGAGCTGTTTGGTGGCGACGGTGCCCGTGGGAATCAGGTGGGTGGAGACCAGGGCGGTGAGCAGGGCCGTGGCCAGGGCAAAGGCCCCTACCGGGCCGGTCATCTTGCAGAGGCCGATACCGCCGGCCTTCAGGGCCAGAATTTCATTGTCGGCCGTGAGGCGCGTAAAGCTGATGATCACCGCCATCATGCTGGCCATGGGGATGGCGAAGAGCAGCAGATTGGGGATCAGGTAGGCGCAGAGGCGGACGAAATCCGCCAGGCCGATGCGCAGGTCGAAGATGGTTTCCAGGAAGGGCACCATCTGGCCCATGAAGAGCACGGTGGCGAGGATGGCCAGGCTGGCGAAGAAGGGGGCCAGCATCTCGGTGATCAGGTATGTATAGAGCAACATGGGCATGGTGATATGGAAGCTGAAAGCTCAAAGCTGAAAGCTGAAAGCGGAACCCTGGGTTCGATTTTATATGGTTGGATCCTATCTTGCAGGCTCCCTGGC
>DYDL01000108.1:0-5215 GCA_020717925.1 Desulfocapsa sp. | reverse complement strand
TCTTGCCGGTGACGGCTGAGCCGCCCAGTCTCAACGACAACACCGCTGACCTCGATCGTCTGCGACGGTCCCTCCTGGCCGGCCTGGACGGGCGGCCGTTGCTTACGCCATGGGTCAGGATGGCCGTGGTGGCGGAACGGTTCCGCTCCTGTGATTTTAGAGGCGTCGCGGTCGTTCATGACTTGCCGTACGGCTATGAACTGGTGGATTTCTTAAGCCAGGCGCCGCGTCTGATGGTCGGGCTTGCCCTGGATCTTGGCACCACCTACCTGGAGGCACTCCTGCTGGACCTTGCCACTGGCTCTGTCCTGGCCCGGGGTCATGTGTTGAACCCGCAGGGCGAGCACGGCGTCGATATCCTGTCCCGCATCCATTTTGCCGCCAAGGGGCAGGGGCTTGACACACTCCGTCAGGAGGTGGTCGTGGCTATCAACACCCTGGCCAATGATCTGGCCGACCGGGTCGGGATCATGGCCGAGGAGATCTGGGCCATGGCCGTGGCCGGCAACACCACCATGACCCATTTTTTTCTTGGTCTCTCTCCCTATCACCTTTGTCGGGAGCCCTATATCCCACAGGCCAACAATCCGGACCCCTGTCTGGCGGTGGAGCTTGGCATCCATCTGCACCCGGCCGCCCGGGTCTGGGTGCTGCCCGGCGTGGGCAGTTATTTTGGCGGCGATCTGGTGGCCGGCATCCTGGCCACGGATCTCGATCAGGCCGAACAGACCAGCATGCTCATCGATGTGGGCACCAACGCCGAGGTGGTGATCGGCAACCGCGACTGGCTCATCGCCTGCGCCGGCGCCGCTGGCCCTGCCCTGGAGGGGGGTGTGGCCCGCATGGGCATGCGGGCCGGTCCCGGCGCCATCGAGCACGTGGCCATTGATCCGGACAGCGGCGCGCTGTCCTACACCACCATCGACAATGAGCCACCCCGGGGCATCTGCGGTTCCGGCATCATTGATCTGGTGGCCGGGCTCTACCTGGCGCGCCTTATCGACAGCCGCGGCCGTTTTCGGCCGCTGGCCATGGGCGCGCGCTTGGTGGCTGGTCCTGACGGCCCGGCCTTTGTGGTGGCGCAGGGCTTGGAGTCGGCCGAGCAGCAGCCAGTACTGCTGGGCCAGGTCGATCTGGACGCCCTCATGCGCTCCAAGGCGGCCATGTACGCCATCCTCACCACCATCATGCACCAGGTTGGACTCGGCTTTACGGACTTGGCCCGCATTCATGTGGCCGGCGCCTTCGGCCGCCATATCGATCCGCGTCAGGCCGTGGTCATCGGCATGCTGCCCGACTTGTCTCTGGCCACCTATATACCGGCCGGCAACAGTTCCCTGGCGGGCGCTAGGCGCCTGCTCCTGGATGGCGAGGTTCGGGCGCGTTGCCAGGCGGTGGTGCGCAAGATCACCTACCTGGAACTCAACGTCAACCAGGAGTTCATGGAGCGCTTCTCCGGCTGTCGCTTCATCCCCCACACGGACCATCGCCTGTTCCCCTCGGTTCCCCGCTTCAGCCAGGATTAGCCCCCACTTGCACGCAGCTTGCCAAATGTGGTAAGAATGCTCGGTTGCCCCCCGCGCACGGATTGCCAAGAGCACCTCGCTGTGGCGGCCAAGGGAGATATATTGACTGTGACGACTCACGACAAGCAACTGCTCGGCCCCAACCCCAACCGGGTCCGCAATTCCAAGAAGACGGCCAAGGAACGGCTGCGGGAATTACTGGCGTTATTTGACAAGGACGACGACGTGCTGGTGGTGATCAACGCCGACCCCGACGCCCTGGCCTCCGCCATGGCGGTGAAGCGGTTGCTGCGCTATCGGGTGAAGAGCGTCACCATCGGCTATCCCAACGAGATCAGGCGGCTGTCCAACATGACCATGGTCGAGGTCTTAAAGATTCCGGCCGAACGGCTCCATACCCTGAAGCAAAAGGAATATACCAAGCGGGTCATGCTCGACTCCCAGCCCAGCCACCTGCCCTGCTTTGAGAATCTCGACTTTCATGCGGTGATCGATCACCATCCGGCCACCAAGGGGTGGGTGGCGTCTTTTGTCGATATCCGCAAGGACTACGGCGCCACGGCCTCGATGATGGTGGAATACCTGCGGGCCGCAGGCCTGAAGCCCTCGGTCCTGCTGGCTACGGCCCTGTTTTACGCCATCAAGGTGGACACCCATAATTTCGAAAAACGCTCCCACCCGGCCGACGCCATCGCTTTTCGCTATCTCTTCAACATCGCTAACCAGAACCTGATGCGTAAGATCGAGTTCTCCGAGTATCGACGTTCGGAACTCAACTATTTTCGCATTGCCCTCACGGAAATGAAGGTGAGCAACCAGAGGCTTTACGTCCACCTGGGACGGGTTCGGACCCCGGATGTTCTGGTGATGATCGCCGATTTCCTGAATCGGGTACACGAGGTTTCCTGGGTTCTGGTTTCGGGGCTGCACAATGAAAAACTCGTGGTCATCTTCCGGTGTGACGGGTATAAAAAGAATGCGGGCAAATTGGCCATGAAGATTTTCGCGGCCATGGGCTCGGCCGGCGGCCACCGCGAGGCGGCGCGGGCCGAGGTGCCGCTCCGCAATTTGCTTATGGAAGGGCAGGACTTTACCACGCAAACCTTAATGCGGCTGGCCACCAAACATATGGCCTAGCGGGCTTGTGTTGCCAGCGCCGCGGGGGACAAGGCCCGATGACCAGCAAACTGAAGCCCGCCACTCTGGCCATGATCCTGGCCGGCGGCCGGGTGGACGACCTGAACGTCCTTACCTACTATCGGCCCAAGAGCGCCGTGCCCTTCGGCGGCTTTTCCAGGGTTATCGATTTTTCCTTGAGCAACCTCATGCATTCCGGCATGGAGCGGGTGGGCATCCTCAGCCAGTTCCGCAGTTTTTCGCTCATCAACCACATCGGCAGCGGCGCGGCCTGGGACATGATCGGACGTTACCGCGGTATCTCGGTGCTGCCGCCCTCCAAAGGCTCCGGTCCTTCCAACTGGTACCTGGGCACGGCCAACGCCGTGTATCAGAACCTCGATTTTGTTCAGTACCACGCTCCCCGCGAGGTGCTCATTCTCTCCGGCGACCATGTCTACAAGATGGATTACCGGCAGGTCGTCGATTACCATCGCGCTAAGGACGCCGACCTCACCATCGCCTTCCTGCGGGTACCAATGGAAACGGCGAGCCGCTTCGGCGTAGCTGATGTCGACAACGAGGATGGCGACCTGGGCGGCCGGGTACTGCACTATGAGGAGAAACCCAGTCTGCCGCGGGGCGACTGGGCCTCGCTTACCGTCTATTGTTTTAGGCCCCAGGTTCTCTACGAGGTGCTGGAGGCCAATGCCCGCGACGATGACTCCTTTGAGTTCGGCCGCGACATCATCCCGCGACTGATGCACGAGGGCAAGCGGGTCTATGGCTATAAGTTCAAGGGCTACTGGGGCTATGCCCGTACCATCGAAGAGTACTGGCAGACCAACATGGACCTGCTGGGCGACGACCCGCCCATCCGGCTAGCGGAGTGGGGTGTCCGCACCAACCTCGAACACCGCAACATCCGCGACTGTCAGCCCCTGAAGGTGGGGGCAGACGCCGCAATCGTCGACAGCCTGATCTACAATGGCTGCGTGGTCGAAGGGCGGGTGGAGCGTTCCATCCTTTTCCCGGGTGTGCATGTGCGGCCGGGCGCGGAGGTCCGCGATTCGGTGCTCTTCTTCAATACCACCGTGGGTCCGCAGAGCCGGCTCTCCAAGGTGATCTGCGACGTCAACACCGTGATCGGCGGCCGGGTCGAGATCGGCGGGGCCGCAGCGGTTTGTGACAAACAGGCCACGGTGGTAGGCTGGAACAACCACATCCCGGACGGCACGGTAATCGGCGCCGGCTGCACCCTTTATCCGGAACTGCCGCCGGAACAGTGGCGGAGCCATATTGCCGACGGGGAGGTCATCCGATGAGCGACCGTGGCCGCACCCTGGTGCTGCTTTTGGCCGGTGGCGTGGGCAGCCGCCTGAATGTCCTGGTGCAGCCCCGCGCCAAGCCGGCGGTGCCCTTTGCCGGGGTCTATCGGATCATAGACTTCACCCTGAGCAACGTCATGAATTCCGGCCTGGGGCAGGTCGGGGTGCTCACCCAGTACAAGCCGCTATCGCTGATGCGCCACATTGGCACCGGCGAGGCGTGGGACTTCACGGGCCGCACCCGCGGGGTCAAGATTTTGCCGCCCCGTACCGGTTTCCAGGATTCAGACTGGTACCAGGGCACGGCCGACGCGGTGCGTCAGAACATCGATTTTATCCGCGCCAACCCCTCGCGTGAGTTGCTGCTGCTCTCGGGCGATCACATCTACCAGATGGATTTCGATGACATGATCCGCTGCCATCGCGAGAAGGCGGCCCAGATCACCATTGGCATGATGGTGGTGCCGAAGAGCGAAATCCATCAGTTCGGCGCGGGCATCACCAACGAAGAGGGCCGCATCGTCGAGTGGGAGGAAAAGCCCAAGGAACCAAAGACCGATCTGGCCTCCATGGGTATCTATGTTTTTGACACCGAATACCTGTTGAACCTGCTGGAAGAAGACCGCGACATGATCGACTTTGGCATGCACCTGGTGCCCCGCGCCGTGGCGCACGACCGGGTTTTCGCCTATCCCTTCCACGGCTACTGGCGCGATGTCGGCACCATCCAGGCCTACTGGGAGGCCAACATGGACGTGCTGCGCGATGATGCCGGCATCTCGCCCGAGGCCTGGGGCATCCGGCCAAACCCGCGACCCTGCGACAATATGGCCGACCGGCCGCCGGCCCGCTTTTTGCGCGGCAATCACACCGGGCGTTCCTTGATCTCGGCCGGCTGTGTGATCGAAGGGACAGTGGTGAACTCGGTGCTCTCGCCGGGTGTGCATGTGGGGTGCGGCGCGGTGGTGCGGGACTCCATCCTTTTTGATGACTGCCATATCGCGCCAGGCGCCACGGTGGATCTGGCCATCCTCGACAAGCGTATCCGGGTGGGCGAGGGCGCGGTGGTGGGAACCGGCGACAAGGGTGTGGTCAACTGCCAGCATCCCACCCACCTCTACACCGGCATCACCCTGGTGGGAAAGGACGCCGAGGTGATGGCCGGCGCCAGCATCGGGCGGAATTGTATTGTTTCGCCCTGGAAGAGGGCGGAGGATTTTCCGGCTGGGGGAAAGGTGGGGGATG
>DYDL01000355.1 GCA_020717925.1 Desulfocapsa sp. | reverse complement strand
TTGGCGGCGTTGTAATTCAGGGTGAAGGAACGGCCGCTGGCCGAGTCGGCAACCGTGCTCAGGCGGCTTGAGGCATCGTAACCCAAGGTCAGGGTGTTGCCGACCGCATCACTGGTGGTGGTGAGTTTGCCGCTGCTGTTGAACTGCATGGTGGCGCCGTTCAACATGGTCCAGGCGTAGACCCCTGCGGTGATCCGCACCGAGGTGGGCTCGGAGAAGGCACCTTGGTAGTTGCCGCTGCCCGCGTCCTGGAAATAGTGGCCCTGGCCGGCGCCATCGGTGATTTTGAGGTAGTTCTGGCCGTTCACCGTCACGGACGGCTGCAAGGATGCTTCCAAGGAATGGGTCCAACCGTAACCCATGGCGCCCTGCCTGGCCAGGCGGCTGTTGTAGACCGTGGTGAGGCCCAGGCCCACGCGGTTGGGCGTGGCAAAGGCGAAGTCGTTGCGGGACTGCACCATCAGGCCATTGGCGAGGTTGACGCTGCCCAGCATACCGGCGGTTGGACCGAAGTCCAGATCATCCGGCAGGGCGGGGGTGCCAACCGGGGCGCCGCCCGCGCTGGCCAGGAATGAGGTGAAATCCACCTTGGGCGCGGTGACGTTGTCCAGATGGTCGTAAATCTTGGCGCTGATGGTGGCGACGTCGGTGTTGCCCCACCAGTTGCTCGTGGCGTTGACGGTTACGCGCCCTGCGTCGTAATAATTGTAGGTGTAAAGGTTGTAGTCGGTGTTGTTGTAGATGCCGTTGTTGTGCATCACCGGCAGCGGGTTTTGCCCTGCCGCACCAGAGCCTTGCAGCCAGACGCCATAGCTGTTGCCGGTGATCGTGTTATTGCTTACCGTGCCGCTGGCATTGTTCTGCATCATGATGCCGCAGTAGCAGGACCGGATCACGGTGTTGTTGATTGCACCGTTCACCCCGTCCACTGTGATGCCGTTGCTGGCGTACTCGATCACCGCGTTGGTGATCGAGCTACCCGTGCCCTTCAGGACGATGCCTGCCCAGTCGCCCGTTGCCGGCGTCGTCTTGCTGGAGGTGAAGATCACTGGCGCGCCGGTGGCATCACCAACAATCAAGGCGCCGTTCACCGTGAAGGTATAATTGCCCTCGAATTTCAAGATGGCGCCGGGCTGGATGGTCAATGTTTGACCAGTTGGCACCGTGATATTGCCGGTGACGAGATAGGTGGTGGCGGCCAGCGGTTGGCTGGTGTTGAGATTGCCGGACAGAATTGGCGGGCCAAGCTGGACGTCCGGCAGGGTGATCTCGCCGAAGATGGCGCGCTGGAGCAGGACCACGTCCGAGGCGTTCAGTTGATTGTCTGGACCGCCCAAGGGCGCGACGTCGCCGATCTTGAATTCATCGGCAGTGGGAGTGAGGGTGCCGAAAACGAATCTTTCCAGGACAACCAGATCGCCGACGTTCAATTGTCCGTCGGGCGCGTTGCGCGGGGCCAGATCGCCGCCGGGTATGGCCAAGGAAAGAGACGGGAAGAAGCCGAGAATGAAAAAGGCGAGCAAACCAAGAAGGTATTGTTTCGCCGCTTGCCGCAAGGAGAGGGGCAATCTCCCTAACTGTCGGAATAGGAAGGCCAGCCCAAGGGATTTCATCATTTTTCTCCCGCTAATTCATTTCATTGAAGTCGAAAATCATTTAGGTATTGGCTTAACAAGCCTGCCATAAAAAAGAAACAATGCTTACCTTCGTAATCCAACCATGAAGAATTTTCAATGATTTTTTGGGGGGAAGAAATTGAAAAGCTGTCAGCATTCAGTTAGTGCCCATACGTTTGCATGTCGTTTCCTGGCTCAAGTTCCGGCGGTCCCGTCC
>DYDL01000107.1:4585-10354 GCA_020717925.1 Desulfocapsa sp. | reverse complement strand
AGGGACTTTTGTTGGGCAGTGCGATGCTCATGGCTTTCGGTATGGTTGAGGCCGCCAGTGCATCACTGGTGAACTTTGATCTGGCGGGAAGCGCAGGTGGTTCAGCGGTAACGGTAACCGATTCCGCCAGGAGGGGGGATTTGACGGGCGCATTGGCACCCGGCCTTGACAGTCAGATTTTCTCCCTGAACGATAATGAGACCCAGGTGGTGGATTTTTTCACGCTGACGGCCTCCGGGACAGCCCTGTGGGCGGCTTATGATGTAAGTGCAATCCTGGCCTTTGATGCGCCAAGCATGGCTGCCGCTTATGGTTCTGGGGAAGGGCATTTCGGCACGGCCAAAATACCCTTCTTCGGGCGAGTGTCAGGCGGGACTTTGTCTTGGATCCAGCCGGCCGAATTAGTGCTTGCCGGCGGCAATATGATTTCCGTAACCTTTGAAGACATCCCCCTCGTTGTCGGTTTTAGTGACACGGCAATGGTGCATGCCACTATCAAAAACTTGGGTGGCGGAACCACTCCTACCAATGCCCCGGTTCCCGAGCCGGCCACCATGTTTCTTTTTGGTGCCGGCCTCGTAAGTTTTGCCGGGCTGACCTTGAGCAGAAAGAAAAAGTAACGCGCGCCTGGTAAACAGTCGCCAGCAGTCCGAGGCATGATTCCATTAGGGAGTCATGCCTTTTTTTATGTGCGCCCAGCATGGGGATGCTTGCTGGTGATTGCCGGACGCACCGAGGGGTTAAGGGTTTTTCCTCAAAGGCGGCCGACACATTGGAGGATTTCTCTGCCTATGGAGGCGAAGGTGGCCCTGGCTGTAACAGAGTCTAGATGCCAGGGGAGGCGGCCGAACATATGGGCATGGCCGATTTCGCCGATGGTGCGAAGATTGTCATGCACCAGTTGGTCGTCCTCGTCAGGCCCGGCATCGCATAGGATTACGCCAAGCACGTTGCTGTGGCGGCGGCGGGCAGCCTCAATGGTGAGCAGGGTGTGATTGATGGTGCCTAGGCCACTTCGTGCCACTATTAGGATTGGCAGGCCTATCCTGGCCACCAGGTCGGCCAGCAGTAGGTCGCGGCGCAGGGGCACGAGCAGGCCGCCGATCCCCTCCACGATAAGGAGGTCGTTGGCTGCAGCCAACTGGCGGCAACGCTCGGCCAGCAGGTCCGGATCCAGGGGTAACGTCTTCCGCAGTTCCGCCGCCAGGTGCGGGGAGGCTGGTTTTTGAAAACAATATGGCACCTGGAGTTCCAATGGCAGGGGGACCGGCGGCCTGGCGCAGAGATCGAGACACTGCGCCAGATCCTTAGGGGATGAGCCTCCGGTGCTGACCCATTTTTGGTAATTGGTCAGCAACCCTGCTGTTAGGCAATAGTCAAGCAGCAGGCCACAGACGGTGGTCTTGCCAACGCCGGTATCGGTGCCGGTGACAAACAGTATGTTGGATTTTGGCGGCGCGTGGCGGATCGTCTGTAAGGGCATAACGAGCGGTTGGCTCCCGGTTCTTGGTGCTAACGGCCATTTTGAGTTCAGCGTATTATACCGGCAACCTTGGCGATGAGGGTATTTTTCTTGCGATCTGTTCAGCCGTTCCGGGCTAGAATCAGAAAAATTTGATATGAAATGCGGCAGGCGCCGAAGTTTTCGACAAACCATTGGTCGAGTCGGGCTAATCTGGCGCGGGTAAAGAGTGGTGTGGGCTGACTGCCCGTTGTCCCGGTTCGTTTCAGGTGGGTGAGGAGTTCCAGGCAAGAGGTGTACTCCCGGGTCACGATCGTCTCGGTACAGGTCAATGCGGGAAAATACCGGGTGAGCCAGCCACGGATGGCCTCCAAGTCGGGGAAGGCCTCCGCTACCAGGGGAAATCGATGACCCATTATCGTCTCCAGGGCCGCGGAAAGTTCCTCGAGGCTGCGCGGGCCGAACAGCGTGCAGGCCATGAACCCGTCTGGCGCCAGAAGTCGTGCCATGTGGCCGAAGGCCGCCTGCGGGGCATCGAACCACTGCAGGCAGGCGTTGGAGGTGATGAGATCGAAGCTGCCGTCGTTGTCGGCCAGGAACTTTTCACCATCGGCGCAGACAAGGGATACCTGGTCGCTACCGGTTAATTGTTGCCTGGCCTGAGCCAGCATGTCCGGGGAGAAATCCAGGGCCAGAAGGCGTGCGTCGGGCCATCTTGCCGCCAGTTGGCGGGTGTAGTGACCGGTGCCGCAGCCGATCTCCAGGATGTTCAGGGCGTTACAATCCGTCGGGATAAATTGGGCCAGCATCCGTGCCGCGGTTTTTTGGACAGTGGCGTGTTGGTCGTAGGTCTTGGCGGCGGCTGAAAAGCGCCCTTGGATGGTCCTTTTCTTGCTTTGCGTTGTCGCCTGCCAGAATTCCGGAGCCAGAAAAGCCGCATGGCCGGCCTGGTCTACGACCACCTGGCGGACTCCGGCCAGGCGCATCATTTCCTCGGCTGGCGCGATAATGTCCCGCCGACCGTGTAGTACCAGGATCTTGTCGGTGTGGACTGGGAGGGTCACCGATGCCGTGGCAAGGTAATTCAACCCCTTCAGCAGCAGGGCGGGGTCCATGGTTTCCAGGTAGCGCGGTTCAAAGCGTTCGCGGAATTCTCGGTACGCCTCACGGTTGCCAAGAAAACAACGCCGGTAAAAACCACGGAGACACTCGGCTGGCTGGGCAGTCAGGGTCTCTTGCATCTGGTGGATTTCTTCGGCCGGCCAGTGGTCGCGTGTTGCCAGCAATAGCAGCGAGTCGGTCAGGTCAGGGAAGCGACTGGCGAATTCCAGGGCAGCATACGCCCCCATGGACCAGCCAACCAGGGACACTCGTGGGATCTGGTGCTGCGTCAGAAAAATTCGCAGATCCTGCACCACGGTGTATGGATCAATGGGACCAACCGGGATGATCCAGGGCAGCGGCAGCTTGCCGTAATTCGGCGCCAGTGCAAGTATGGCTGCGTCAAATCCCCAGCCAGGCAGGAAGATCATGGGGGGAGCCGGTCCTGATCCCCGTCTGTGTATGGCGTGGTAAAATTGATGCATGGGCCGTGACCGATTATCGCCCGATGGCGGGAAGGCTGAAGAAGTTCACGGAACAATACCAGGCGCCCGGCGTCAGTGGCACTTTTTTCAATGGCTGGTTATTTTTTTCTCCTCGCGGTATACTTTTTTATTATGACAAAAATTACCTCCTGAGGGAGTAAACTTGCTGTCGTCGTCCTGCCGCATGAAAATGAAGAAGGTGGGAGGCGTAAACTTGGCTTGCAAATCGATCGTATTTGGGCAGGGGGTGCTGTGAAAAAGCAGCGCCCGACAGGAGATAATCATGACTAAAAATATGCGTTTAGGCGAATTGCTGGTTCAGCATGGCCTGGTGGATCAGGAGCGGATCGAAGAGGCTTTACGGCTGCAGGTGGGGGGTAACCGTCGGCTGGGCTACCTGCTCATCAAGATGGGCCTCCTTTCCGACGACCAGTTGCTGGAGACTTTGTCCGAACAACTCAATATGCCAATTGTGAACATGGCGGAGGCATTTGATCCGGTGGTGAAAAGGACGCTGCCGCGATACCTGTGCCGCAAATACCACGCCATTCCATTACGATTCGGCGATCGTAATCTGCTCCAGGTGGGCATGTTGGATCCCTTGGACGCCGAGGCGATCTTCGACATCGAAAACTTTACGGGCAAGGTCGTGGAGCCGGTCCTGGCCAGAAAAAATGACATCTCCGCCGCCATATGCAGAAATCTACCCTTGTCATTAAAGGATATCTTCAATCCTCAAGTATATAATCGGGTCGCCAAGGTGGCTACCCTGGTTGCCGCGCTCCTGCTGCTGGCGTTTGCCGTCCTGCTGTACCGGTATGTTCAAACGGAAAAATATGGCACCATTTCCGTGGTGGAGAACACCAAGCTTTATAAGAATCACGATCTCATCATCGGCATAGAAGGGGACGGTAAGGCGTCCATATTCGGCCATGGTGCCTACGCTACAGGATATTATTCCGTTACCTTTGCCAATGCCGAGGTGCTGGGCAACTTCGTGGAGCAGAAGAAACAGAACTTTTCAGATAAACAGTATGCCTGGCTTGGATGGGTTTTTTCCCAGCAGCGGCCGACTGTCCAATAAGTTTTTTTGCCCAAGCTGTCAGGGATAAATGGCGCATTAAAAAAATTATAGTTTTTTAAGGATCGTTCAAAATTTTTTAACCATCTTTTTGTTATTCTGACAAAGCAGGCATGGCAAGATTTTTTTTGTCGGCCGGAGACCTTTGGCCAGGGCTGCCTTCGTTGTTTTCTGGTGTTCCGCATATGCAATTCTGTATTCTTGGCATCCTTTGTGCATAACCCCAACGCAGGGCAGGATGCTTTCTGTCGTAACCAAGGAATTGAAAATGATTGATCGAGCGTGGAGAGGGCCATCCTCTGTAGTCTTTGAAAAATGGTGCCGACTACGGCCGCTTTAACCGTGAGGAAGAAAGACTCCCTCCGGACTTGGCGACGGTATCTCGGTCCGTGCAACGCCACCCAGGCGAAGGTAGTCACTCATGAGCAACGCAATCCTTTATCGTTCTTTCTCTAAGCAAGGGCGGGCTTCGGTCGATTTTTCGAACTCGGCCGATGACACGGGTGTCCCCTTGGCGACAGCGGGACGACTCGGGCTCCTGGCGCTCCTCCTCCTTGCCTTGCTCCTGCCCGCGGGGTTTTGCGCCGCCGCCTCGCAGCAGATTCAGGCAAGCTGGAGTTACAGCGGCTCTGCCGTTGATCTGGCCGGATTCCGCCTGTATAAGGATGCTGCCCTGGTATGCTCAAGCAACGACCCGGCGGCCCGCACCATGACCTGTAACGTGGATTTAGGCTCAACACCCGCCCTCTTCTCCATGACCGCTTTTGACATATATGGTGTGGAGAGTGCCAAGTCGACCGCCTTTACGCTTACTCCGTCAGTTCCAAATCAGGCGCCTATCTCGGTGGCCCAGGCCAACGTCCTTACGGGGCCTGCGCCGCTGGCTGTTTTCTTTGACGGCGGTAGCTCCAGTGATCCGGACGGCTATGTTGCCGGCTATTCCTGGAATTTAGGCGACGGGGCCAGTGGTACGGGCGTGGCAATCGATCATACCTACACCTTGCCTGGCATCTATACCGCTATTCTTACCGTTACCGATGACTCCGGAACCACTGCGCAGAGTTCTGTTGCCATCAATGTTGGCGAGGTTGTTGTGCCCAATCAACCGCCCGCGGCGTTACTGATCGCCAGTAACGGCAACGGGGTCGCGCCAATGGCGGTCACCTTCGACGGGAGCAGGTCCAGCGACGCGGACGGCACCATTGCCAGTTATTCCTGGAATTTTGGTGACGGCGGCTTGGCCTCGGGGGCTTTGGTCAACCATTCTTTCGCCACGGCTGGCAGTTACACGGTGACCCTGACGGTGACCGACAATCAGGGCGCCACGGCGCAGTCTCATACGGTTATTACGGTGGATGCTCCGCCTAACAAGGCGCCCAGCGCGGTGGTGACGAGCAGCGTCCTGAGTGGCACCGTACCCCTGGTGGTCAGCTTCAATGGCAGCGGTTCCAGTGATACGGATGGCACGATTGCCTCCTTTGCTTGGAATTTCGGCGATGGTTCCACGGGCAGCGGCGCCACTTCGGCGCATACCTTTAGTGCGGCTGGCAGTTACACGGTGACCTTGACGGTGACCGACAATCAGGGTGCCACAGGGCAGGCGCAGAAAGTGATCACGGTGCAGCCCCCGCCCAATCAGG
>DYDL01000107.1:0-4456 GCA_020717925.1 Desulfocapsa sp. | reverse complement strand
CACGGTGCAGCCCCCGCCCAATCAGGCGCCCGCCGCGGTGCTGACCAGTAATGTCTCGAGCGGCACCGCGCCCCTGGCGGTAAGCTTTAGCGGCAGCGGGTCGAGCGATTCGGATGGCACGATTGCCTCGTACGCCTGGACCTTTGGTGACGGTTCCAATGGCAGCGGCGCCACGGTGTCGCACAGCTTCAGCGCGGCCGGCAGCTATACGGTGATCCTGACAGTAACCGACAATCAGGGTGCCAAGGCGACGGCGCAGAAAGTGATCACGGTGCAGCCCCCGCCCAATCAGGCGCCCGCCGCGGTGCTGACCAGTAATGTCTCGAGCGGCACCGCGCCCCTGGCGGTAAGCTTTAGCGGCAGCGGGTCGAGCGATTCGGATGGCACGATTGCCTCGTACGCCTGGACCTTTGGTGACGGTTCCAATGGCAGCGGCGCCACGGTGTCGCACAGCTTCAGCGCGGCCGGCAGCTATACGGTGATCCTGACAGTAACCGATAATCAGGGTGCCAAGGCGACGGCGCAGAAGGTTATTACGGTGCAGGCTCCGCCAGTAACCAACAAGCCACCCATTGCGATGTTGAAGGCCAGCGTTAAGGCAGGCAAGGCGCCCCTGTTGGTCCGCTTCAAGTCAGGCGGCTCCATCGATCCGGATGGCAAGATAGTCTCATATGCCTGGAGCTTTGGCGATGGTGCTACTGCTAGTGGCGCAAGCGTGTCACACACCTTTAAGGTGGCTGGCCAGTTTACGGTTACCTTGACGGTGACTGATAATAAAGGGGCCGCGGTGCGGGCTACAACCCAGATTGCAGTGTCGGCTGGCACGACAAAAACAAGTACCAAGAGGAGATAACGGTTTTTATCGTTAATGAATAATAGCCGCCCGGGTCGAATCGACCCGGGCGGCACTTCTTTTGTGTAAAACGCGTTGGTTAAGCGAGAGAGTCGCGTTTGCTAGATTCAGGCCAGCATCACCTCATCGCTCAGTTCATTGGTGTCGTCGGGTCGTGCGGGAAAATGTCTGGCCAGGATTTCGCCAACCCGACCGATTTCGTGGCACAGGGCTGTGGCCGCATTACCTCCTTTGATGCCTTGGGCAATGGCGGTCGCGTGTTCTTGCAGTGCCTGTTGCGGGATTTTTGCATAAATACCCTTATCGGCAAGGATCCAAACCCGGCGCTCGAAAAGGGAGATGAAAAAAAGCACCCCGGATGCTTCCCTGGTTTTGTATAAGCCCTTCTCGTAAAAGGACTGCAGGGCCTGCTCGCGAACCATGTGCTCCAGCCTGGCTTTGGGAATAAAGAAGCGCTTGACCGCAGGCAGGTGTTTAACGCTCCAGCCTGCGAACAGGGCAAGGCCGATGGCCAGAGGAAGGAAGGTCCAGAGAGAATCGGCAAACCAGCGGTCGGTAACGACAGTGGCGCCAATTCCGCCAAGAAGAATGCCGGCAAGGATACGACTTTCTGGATAGGTATCACTTTGGTCAACGACCATGATCGCCACCTCGCCGGCGGTGCGGCTCTCAACCTCGGCGATCGTTACGGCAATGGCCGCTTTCTGTTCCTCGCTGAAAAAAAATTCTGCCTGCATGGTTTACCAGCCTCCCGAGGCGCCACCGCCGCCAAAGCCGCCGCCTCCTCCGCCCCCGAAGCCACCACCGCCGAAGCCACTACCGCTGAAGCCGCCGCCGCCAAAACCGCCGCCGCCGCGGAGCCAGCCGGCTAGCAGTAACGGTAGCAGCAGGCCGCCAAAGGCGCCCGCCGGGATGAGCAGCAGGAGGGCAAGCCAACCCAGGGCGGTTGGCAGGCCAAGAAAAACGGCCGCGGGCAGAATAATGGCCCCAGCCAGCATGCCAAGTTTTCTAGAGGCGCTGCCCATAAAGGCGATCAGGGCGCCACCGAAGAAGATGTAGGTGAAAAGGGGCGGAGGTGACTGGCGCCCGCGCCTCGATTGCCCGCGACCATTGGCCTTGAATTCTCCCCTGGTCGCCTGGATAATGGCCGCCACCCCGGCCTCGAAGCCCTCATCAACCCGGCCACCCTTGAAGCGTGGCGAAATGACCGTGTCGATGACGCGGCCAGCCAGCAGATCGGTAAGTACTCCTTCCAGTCCGTAGCCCACCTCGATCTTGATCTTGCGCTCTGCTTTGGCCACCAAGAGCAGCACGCCGTTGTCCTTGCCCTTTTGGCCGATCTTCCAGGCGTCAGCGACCCGGATGGAGAATTCATCCAGGGCATCACCTTCCAGGGAGTTCACCGTCAGGATGGCGACCTGGGTGGAGTCGGAAAGTTCAAAGGCTTGCAGTGCCCGCGTCAGTCTGGCTTCACTATCCGGACTGACCATGTCCGCGTAGTCGTTTACATAGCCTCGGAACAGGGGCACCTCCAGCGCCCGGGCAATGGGCGCTGCAAGTAATACGACCAGCAGGGCGGCAAGGACGGCCAGTACCAGCCCTTTTGCATTGGCGCCAAACTTTGCATTAGACCACGGCATGAGCGGACCTGGTTAAAATTTAACCGCCGGAGCCTTTTCCGCTCCAGCCTCGGCCTTGAAAGGTTCCCGCCGGGGCAGTTTAAGCAGCAGGTTGTTCGTAAGGCTGTTCGGGAAGGTGCGGATCGAGGTATTGAAGACCTGCACTGCGTCGTTATAACGGACGCGGGCTACGTTGATGCGGTTCTCCGTGCCTTCCAGTTGGTGCTGCAGGTCGAGGAAATTTTGGTTGGCCTTGAGGTCCGGGTATTTCTCGACTACAACCATGAGTTTGGACAAGGCTGAGGTCAGGGAGCCCTGGGCCGCCTCAAATTGCTGAAGCGCTGCCGGATCGTTGACGATGTCGGCGCCCAGTTTCATCTGGCCTACCTTGGCCCGCGCCTCGGTAACCGCGGTGAGGGTGTCCTTTTCATGCGCCGCGTAACCTTTGACGGTTTCCACCAGGTTGGGGATAAGGTCGCTACGCCGCTGATAGGAGGCCTCGACGTTACCCCAGGCGGCGATCACTGCCTCGTCGTTACGCTGGATGGTGTTGTAACCGCAGCCGGTGAGGGAAAACAGGGCGAGAGGGAGAAGAAGAAAGAACAAAACGTAGCGCGACATGGTGTCCTCCGTTCGGTTTGTAAGGGGTTATGGGTCGGTATTTAAGGACAAGCTGTTATGTTATCAAATAATAAGGCCGGGATAGCATATCCTAAAATAATTTTTTCTTTGTCGGCTTATCGTGTTCGCGCCGAGGAAGAGGTCCGGTTCCTTGGCCGCCCTCCACGGGGGGGCCCTGAGTTGGATGAGCCGCCCCGGCGTTTGTCCGGCGACGGGGAGGCTGGTGGCGGGCTTGTGCCGCGGGGAGGCGCGGTCAATAACGCTTCCTCCGGCCGGAGGCACTCAAGCTTGCGGCCGATAAATTTTTCAATGTCAGGCAGGTAAAAACTCCCTTCCTCGCAGGCAAAGCTGATGGAGATACCGGCCACCCCGGCCCTGCCGGTACGGCCGATGCGGTGCACGTAATCTTCCGGTTCGTAGGGCAGGGTGTAGTTGATCACGTGACTGATGCCCTCGATATGGATGCCACGGCCGGCCACATCCGTGGCTACCAGAACCTTGATTTTGCCGTTTCTGAAGTCTTCCAGCCGGCTCATCCGTTTTTTCTGCTCCACTTCGCCGGAGAGCATGTCGCAGTTGATGCCATTCCGCTGGAGCCGATCGGTCAATTTCCGCGCCTCGTCCCGCCGGTTGGTGAAGACCAGCACCCGGTCAAGGTTCTGTTTGGTAACCAGATTATAGAGGACGGTATATTTTTCCTTGCTTGAGGTAAGGTAGACGATCTGGTCGATAGTGTCCACCGCCACCTGGTCAGGCTCGATATCAATGGTCGCGGCCTTCCTGGTCCACTGGGTGGCCAAGCGTCTGACCTCGTCGGTGATGGTGGCGGAAAAGAACAGGGTCTGGCGCTCTTCCTTGGGCGGTGTGCTGGAGACAATGCGCCGTACGTCCGGGATAAAGCCCATGTCGAGCATGCGGTCGGCCTCGTCGAGCACCAGAACCTTCACCTGGTCCAACCGCACGACGCGTTTGTTCAGATAGTCGAGCAGGCGGCCGGGGGTAGCGGCCATCAGGTCAATGGTTTCATTCTCCAGCCTGGTCTTCTGCTTCTGATAATCCACCCCCCCGAAGACGGCGACCGTGGTAAGAGAGGTGTACTTTGTGAGATCCTTGGCATCCTTAACGATCTGCATAACCAGTTCACGGGTCGGGGCAATGACCAGTGCCCTGGGGGTTCCCGCAATCCTTTTGTCATCGTCTTTTTCTTGCAGCAGGGCGGTGCAGATGTTGATCAGAAAGGCGGCGGTTTTGCCGGTGCCGGTTTGGGCGCGGCCGATCAGGTCATGACCTTGCAGGGTTTCGGGCAGGGTGGCGGCCTGGATCGGGGTGCAGTAATCAAAACCCAGGTCAGCTATGGCATGCA
>DYDL01000354.1 GCA_020717925.1 Desulfocapsa sp. | reverse complement strand
GTCGGCGACAACCTTTTTCTTATATTTTTTGGGCGCAACCACGGGGCGGGTGGGGGCGATATAACGCCGGCCTGCCTTGGGGGCGGGCTGCGGCTTGCTGGCTTGGGCCATCTCGATTTTCGTCGGCTTGCCATGGGTCTTCTGTCGATCAAAGGTCTTGGGGGCGGGCTGGGGCTTGCTGGCTTGCACCATCTCGATCTTCACCGGCTTGCCGTGGATCATCATCCGGTCAAAGGCCTTGAGGATGGCACCGCTATATTGGCTGTCCGCATCCAGTTGGGTGTTGTTCTCCGAGATGACGATCTTGCCGATGGCGATGTTGCGCACCCGCGTGCCCTCGTTGATGATGGCGATCAGCCGGGCCGGGAGGATGCCGTCTTTCTTGCCTACATTGATGAAGAAGCGGGCGAAATTCTCGTCCCGGTGGTCGCGTTTGGTGCGGCTGGCATCCGTGGGGCGGCTGTACTCCTTGCCGCGGCTCGCCTCCTGGGGGCGGCCGGGGGCTGGGGGACGTCGTTCCACCTCCCGCTCGTTCAGGTCGGGCGCGTTCTTGTAGTATTGCAGGAAGCGGTCGAAATTAAGGGAAATAAAGCGTTTGATCAGTTCGTCGCGCTTCAGGTCGGCCAGTTTCTCAACCAGGGTGGGCAGCATCGGTCCGAGCAGGGCGTGATCAACCTCCAGACTCAGCATGGTGTCGATGCGCTGCGCTAGCAGTTGGGCGCAGACCTCCTGGCCGGACGGTACTCGCCGGTATTCAAACCTTTTGCCCAGGCTGCTTTCCAGTTCGCGGATCCGGTATTTTTCCCGCATGTGGATAATGGCGATGGAGATGCCGGCCTTGCCGGCCCGGCCGGTGCGGCCGCTGCGGTGGGTATAGCTCGAAAGTTCGTCGGGCAGGCTGAAGTTGATGACGTGGGTCAGGTCGCTGACATCCAGGCCGCGGGCCGCCACATCGGTGGCCACCAGCAGGTGGACATGGCGGCGGCGGAACTTGTTCATGATCAGATCGCGCTGCGCCTGGGTCAGATCGCCGTGCAGGGCCTCGGCTCGGTAACCGTCCTGCATCAGTTTTTCGGCCACCTCCTGGGTGTCCAACCGGGTGCGGCAGAAGATGATGCCGTAGATGTCCGGGCTGAAGTCGACGATGCGTTTCAGGGCACCGTAACGGTCCTTGGCATGCACCATGTAGTAGACGTGTTGGATGTTCTCGGCGCCGGCGTTGCGGGTGCCGACGGTGAGTTCAACCGGCTTGGTCATGTACTTGCGGGTGATGGCGACCACGGCGCGCGGCATGGTGGCGGAAAAGAGCAGGGTCTTCTTGGTGGGTGGCGTTTCGGCGAGGATGGCGTTGACCTCCTCCTGAAAGCCCATGTTGAGCATTTCATCAGCCTCGTCGAGCACCACCGTGGTGACGCTGGCGAGCTGCACGCAGCGGCGCTTGTTCAGGTCGAGCAATCGGCCGGGAGTGGCGACGATGATGTGGATGCCCTGGCGCAGCGCCTTGATCTGCAGATCGATGCGCGCCCCGCCATAGACGGGCAGCACCTTCAGGCCATGGACGAACTTGCCGATTGCCGCCAGGTCGCGGGCCACCTGCATGCAGAGTTCGCGGGTGGGGCAGAGGATGAGGGCCTGGGTCTGGTTGCTGGCGACATCGGTGATCTGGATGAGGGGAATGCCAAAGGCAGCGGTCTTGCCGGTGCCGGTCTGGGCCAGGCTGATCAGGTCGTCCTGGCGCTTAAGGATGACGGGAATGGCCTCCTCCTGAATCGGGGTGGGGGTGGTGAATCCCAGGGTGGTGAGGCCTTGCAGGATGTCGGGGCGGATGTTCAGGGCGGTGAAGGTGGTCATG
>DYDL01000353.1 GCA_020717925.1 Desulfocapsa sp. | reverse complement strand
GATAGATTCGTGGCCGAGGTATCGGATGCTGCTCAAGGTATTCCGTGAATCTTTGCCTACTGAAGCTCTTCTTCTGACTTCGGCGGTTCACCCACTTGTACACGAGTTCCAGCGTCTTCCAGTGAAATTGGCTGACGCTCTTGTAATTCCCGCTCACCCCGTAATACCTGTAGTGCCCTACCAGCTTCGCTACGCAAATCTTCCACCAGTCTGCTATTCCCACCGCATTCCTCACCGCTCGTAGCCATCCGTTCATTTCCTTCATCTTGGCTCGAAATTTCTTCCGGCTCGTCCTGCGTCCCACCTTGAACTTCCCTTGTCGCGTTCGTCCGCAGTAATGGGTGAATCCCAGATATTCGAACGTCTCCGGTTTCCTCCCCTTCCGCTTTGCGTTCTCTTCCGCATATCTCCCAAACGCGACTACTCGCGTCTTCTCCTCCGCCATGCTCATTCCAAACTTTCCCATTCGCTCCCGTAGTGCTTCGACTATGTACTCCGCGTCTTCTTTCTTCTGTACGCAGATCACAAAGTCATCCGCATATCGGTTCTCCTCGGCATATCCGACTAGTTCCTTCTTCAGTACCTTCTCAAACCATATGTCCAGCACATAGTGTAGGTAGATATTGCTCAACATCGGACTCAAGTTCCCGCCTTGCGGCGTTCCTTGTTCCGTCTCCCTATACTCCCCTTCTTCCATGATGCCTGCTTTGAGAAATCTTCCTATTAGCCGCAGAAAACTCGGATCGGCTATCCTCTGCTCCAGACATTTCATCATCCAGTGGTGTTCCACATGGTCAAAGAATTCTTTGATATCCACTTCCACCACGTGATTCACCGCCCTGGTCATGATGCTTTTGTCCAGCGCCTTCAACGCCATATGACAGCCTCGTCCGCGCCTGAATCCGTAGGATGCTTCCAGAAATTCTCCTTCATATACGGCTTCCAGTATTTTCTTCATCCCGATTTGGACGATTTTGTCCTCCACCGCAGGTATCCCTATCGGCCTCAGCCTTTTCTCGTCCTTTGGTATATACACCCTTCTCACCGGTTGCGGTCGGTAGTGCTTCGCCTTCATCCGTCCCACCAGTTCTTCCAGGTTCTTTTCGAGATTCTTTCCGTACTCTTCCACCGTCTGGCCGTCTTCCCCGGTCGCTTTCCCTCGCTTCAGTTCCCGATAGCACTCCGTCAGATACTCGACGTTCAACATATGCGCCAACGCCGTGAATCTGTATTTCCTCTCCGCCTGCGCCTTCCCCGCTATAGACTCCAGTTTCGTTTCCACCCTTTTCCCACCTCTGTGTGTGGCGAATGTTTCCCCTTTGTCCTGCGAATCCCTGCTATCCCCTTCGAGTGCCTTTTCCTTCTTTGGCTCAACGAGCATTGCCTCGTTTACTCCTCTACTACGGGTTAGTCCGACTCCTGTCTTGCCTTCGTGGCGTTCTCTCCTCTCCGAATTGTTCGCCTCTTCCCCTCCTTGGGGAGCATGACAGGTCTCCCGAGTTCCCGTCTGGTTGCTTTGTTGCCATGCCGTGGTCTCAGACCCCGATAGAGCAATCCCCTCCTCGCCTTTGCGGCTGGGATTATACTGCCTTCCGCTGAGATGAAACATGTCGGCCTCTATGTCATTGATTATTTCGGGGCTCAATCCCTTCACTTGCGTTACGGCCTGGCCTCTCCTTTCCTCTGGCTTCATGGAGTTCGTCGCCTCCCCCCATGCAGAGTTCCGTACCGGTCGGTGGCTAACCTTTCCCCGGACAGGATTTTCACCTGTTCAACCTGACGAGCTTCGCTCGGCACACTCATCACTCATCATTCA
>DYDL01000352.1 GCA_020717925.1 Desulfocapsa sp. | reverse complement strand
GAGGCAGGTCAACCAATTGTTAGATGTGGGGATGTGACCCCGATGACGCGGTTCTTATCACCCCGATGCCGCCCCGATGCAACGCCGGATTCTTCGCGCCGCAAGCCGAGGACGAGTTAATCATCGCGCATCTGCGGTGGGGGCCTTGACAAAATCTTGATCGTGCCTAATACTGGTTGCGTTGCATAATGCAACACCTCCTTCAGGAGGGACGCCAAGCGCAAGTGGATGACCACTTCGCACCGGCCAAGATGGTCGGTGGCCCTGAAGGCAGGAATTGAAACAATGGGACGATCCCGATCCCGATGGCGGATGCTAAAGGTGCCTGTGCGCCGGGATGCAATCCGCAAATGCAGATGAAGAATACATCAAACCCCGTAGTGAAGGCTGCTACTGACGCAGCCCCCAAAGGTTCCGAATCCCCCGTGAAGTGCCTGCGTTTCTACGTGGGCAAAGAGCACCTCCGGCGATTCGACTTCAACGAGAACGGCCACCCGATGAGCATCTATCATCTCTACCCGACCCTCGCTGATTGGGTCGGTAAAGAGGCCCCTGATAAGGTGAATCCTCGCAGCCATGACGAGGACTGCCTCAACACCAACGTGGCAAAGGCTATTGAAGAAACCATTCGCGAATGGCCCCAGGACTTCCACCTCGCAAATCGTGGAGGCACGGTCTTAGTCAAATCCCTGCAATTCGACCCAACCAGTGGAATGGTAGAGTTATTCGTTGAAGATGAGGAACTCCACGGGATGGCGGATGGGGCCACGACGGACGCGGTTGTAGCCAAAGTTCAGCGCGAACTTGCCGCCGGAAAGCAATTCCTAGCCCTGCGCAAAGAAGAGATTCCGCCGTTCATGAAGGAAGCGCGCTTGCACATTGAAGTCATCGTCGGCCTCGACAACCGCGACCGCATTGGGCGGTTAGTGCTGGGGCGGAACACCAGCCGACAGGTCAAGAGTTGGTCAATGGCCGACTTCAAGGGACTCTTTGACTGGATTCGCGACATCCTTGAGAGGCCGCGCGGCCCATTCATGGAACGCGTCGGTTACGAGGAGAACGCGGGCAAGGAAGTCACCATCCTAGACGTGCTAAGCTACCTGACCCTGTTCCATTCGCAGTGGGATGCGAAAGGAGGCGAAAAGCGCAAGGCACCAACCATTGCCTACTCCAGCAAGGGACGGCTCGATGCGCAGCTTCAGAACGAGAGCCTGCAATCAGGCTACAAGGCATTGTCGCCAATCCTTGAAGACATCCTCCGACTGTATGACCACGTCTATGCAAACTTCGATAAGGCATACAACGAGGCCGTTGGGCCGGGAGCCAAGCTAGGCCGACGCCAAGGGGTCGAATCCCGGAAGAACAAGACGCCTGTAACGCTGCCCCTGACCGGCACGAAGTCAAATTACGCCATCCCGAGCGGGTTGATTTTTCCACTGCTTGCGTCATTGCGTTGCTTGGTGGACTACGATGCCAAGGGCAACGCGCGCTGGAAACGCGAATGCGACCCGTTCAAGTTCTTTGACAATCATGGCGCAGACATCATGGGCGGTCTGTGGGAACAAGTGGACTTGCTCGGCGGCAACCCGCAAACCGCTGGCAAGAAGAAGGCGGTTTACACAACCCTCCACGACCGGGCACGGTTGCTGTTGCAGGATGACATCGCCAACAGTGTCATGAAGTAGGGCTTTGGCAAATAGAGTTGAGAAAGGGGCAGCAAGAGCTGCCCCTTTCCATATCTGTGATTAGCCTCGTTCGATCTTTGTCTTAGGGATAGTAATTTTGATTCTGAGCCACCGAGGGTGAGGCGCTGGCGTGCCGCCTGCTCACTGCCCTGCGGGCGTAGCCCGTCAGGGCAGTGAG
>DYDL01000106.1 GCA_020717925.1 Desulfocapsa sp. | reverse complement strand
CAAGATCAGGGCCGGCTTTTCTGGAAGCAAGATGCCTTTGTTTTTTTTTCTGGCTCATGAGCAGGTGATCGCTTTTTACCCTCCCTTGCCACAGTACGCAAACCCCGCGCGCCTGTCAACCTCGGCGTCCATGGCGCTTTTTCCTCTGCGTGGCGCGTTGGACAGCGGTACGAAATTAGTTAAAATTATTTTTAATGTGTCCGACAGGGCGTGCCGATAAAAGCTTTAAGACAAAAAAACGATATCTACCAACGCGGCGCCTGCAAAAGGAGGTGCAAAGGTGACACGGGCCGCATAAAATAAAGGGAATTGGAAGGTGTGACTAGCGCGGACGGGCAAGGATGCCTGTGCCGCAAGGACCAACCAACACGGAGGTTTCATCATGGGTTTCAGAGTCAATACCAACATCACCGCCATGACCGCTCACAAGAATATGCTGAACACCAGCGAGAGTCTGAGCAAGTCGCTGGAGCGGCTTTCTTCCGGCCTGCGGATCAACCGGGCCGCCGACGATGCCGCCGGTATGTCCATTGCCGACGCCATGCGGGCTCAATCCGCCGGTCTCGGCCAGGCCATGAAGAACGCCGGTGACGCCATCTCCCTGGTACAGGTCGCGGACGGTGCCCTGGAAGAATCCATCAACATCGTTAACACCATCCGTACCAAGGCGATCCAGGCCGCCTCCGACGGTCAGAACACCATTTCCCGCCAGGCGATCCAGAACGACGTCACCAAGCTGCTGGAAGAGATGGACATCATCGCCGACACCACCGCGTTCAACGGCCAGGTGCTGTTGAAAGGTAATTTCACCAACAAGTCCTTCCAGGTCGGCGCCTATGCCAACCAGACGGTTTCCGTCTCCATCGGCGCCGCCGATTCCGGCAGCGTCGGCAGCCTGGCCACCCTGGCAACGGCAGCAGATTCCACGGGCACCTCGGTCCATAACGCCATTGTGCTTGCCGACCTGGCCGCCTCGGCCAATACCGATGGTTATGCCCAAATCGCGGCATCGACCAGCGCCACCACCGGCGTCAAGCTCAACGGTGTCGACCTGGCGAGCTACCTGGGCGCGCAGGGCGGCGAACAGTTGTCCGCCAAGGGCATTGCCGCCGCGATCAACGAGACGACCGAGACCACCGGCGTTACCGCTACCGCCTCCACCAGCCAGACCGGTACCACCGCGGTTGCCGCGGCCACCGTTACTGCTGGCACCATTTTGATCAATGGCGTGGATATCGGCGCGCTGACCGTGTTGGCCAGTGATGCCGATGGCGCCCTGGCCACGGCAATCAACGACAAGTTCGCCAGCACCGGTGTTCGGGCCACGGTGGACTCTTCCGGTCTCATGACCCTGACCGCCGAGGATGGCAGAAACATCCAGATGACCGGTACTGCCGCCGCCACCCTGGGAACCGGTTTTGTCGCGGCCCCGACCACGGTGGACGTGGTTGCCGGCACGACGGCTGCTGAAAGCGCTACCTCCAGTTTTAAGCTGGACGGCACGACCATCACCTGGGATTCCTCCTCAACCACCGCCGCCACCGACGGTGCCGCCCTGCTTGCCTCCCTGAATGCGGCCAAGGCGGCGGGAACGGTCGACGCCGACTACACCTTTAGCCTCGCCACCGCCACGGTCACCATTTCCCGGGCCGATGGTCAGGATGTCAACATCTCCTCGGCCACCAACATGGCCGCTGCTCAGACCATTGACACTATTGCCGGCAACATTGCCAACAACGTGCTCAAGAACAGCTCCTTCCATGGTCAGGTGGTCCTCACCTCGGCCGACACCATCAACGTTACCGGTGATGCGACCACCCTGCAGACCCTTGGTTTCAACACCAACGGTACCAGCACCAGCGCGCAGGCCCAGCTCGCCGGCGGCCTGAACGATGCCGACGTCACCACCGCCTCGGCCGCGCAGATCACCATCCAGCGCGCCGATACCGCCCTGGTGGCACTGGGCCAGGTACGTTCCGGTCTTGGTTCTTCCCAGAACCAGGTTGAGGCGACCCTGCGTAACATTACCGTAACCCGGGTGAACATCGTTTCGGCCGAGTCGTCCATTCGTGACGTTGACTTTGCCGAGGAGAGCTCGGTATTCGCCAAGATGAACATCCTGGTGCAGGCTGGTAGCTATGCCCTTTCCCAGGCGAACACCAGTCAGCAGAACATCATGACCCTGCTCCGTTAATAGAGCGGCGCCAGGTATTGTACGCTAACCCTGGGGGCGGCGGTTTCGGCCGCCGCCCCCAGGCCCATTATGCAGAGAGGTAATGATCATGGCTGGTTCGGTTTCATCGCTTGGGGTAGGCTCTGGTCTTGATCTGCAAGGGATTATTGATAAGCTCAAGGCTGCGGACCAGATCCCGATCACCAATATCAAGACCAGGCAACTGCAGTACAAGGATCAACTGGCCGAGTTCGAAACGGTCAACACCAAATTTCTGGCCGTCAAAACCCAGGCCCTTGATCTAACCCTTAGTTCTACCTTTGCCGCGCGGCAGATTGCCACCTCCCAGCAGAGCGTGATGACCGCAACCGGCAACAGCAGCGCCACTCCAGGTGTCTCTTCCGTTACGGTGGGCCGCCTGGCCAAGCAAAATTCCTGGCAATCTTCCGGGCTGCTAGCGGCGACCTCCCTGGTCGCGGGCGGCGCGGGGAGCTTCACCTATACCATTGATGGCGAGCAGACCAGCGTAACGGTATCGGCTACCACCACCCTGCAGCAGCTCAGCGATGCCATCAACGACGACGAGGACAACCCCGGGGTTACCGCCACCGTCATGGATGACGGCACCGGCACCGCTACCGCCTTTCATCTGGTGCTGGTTGCCAATGATACCGGTGACGCCAAGGGGGTGACCATTGACACCAACAACACCAATCTGACCATGACCGAGATCCAGATCAAGGGCAGCCTGGACGCCCAGGTGACCGTCAACGGTCTGACTTACAACCGGGCCAGTAACACCATCAACGATATCGTCACCGGGGTAACCCTGAATCTTGTCGCCACCGGCACCGCCTCGCTCAGTGTGACCAGCGATCCCGCCAGCGTACAGGACAAGATCGTCGCCCTGGTCACCGCCTTTAATGCGGCGACCCAGGAGATTGCCACCAACTCCGCTTATGACCTGGAAACAAAGGTCGCTGGTTCCCTTTCCGGGGTGTCGGTCTTCAAGCAGATAAGCAGCCAGTTGACCCAGACCTTTCTTTCTTCTGTAAAAGGGTTGGGCGGGCTGTATGACAACATGGGGGATCTCGGGTTGTCCTTCAACCGGGATGGCACCATTGAGGTTGATGAGACGGTGCTGGCGGATGCGGTGGAAAACCACATGGAAGACGTGCAGTTGCTCATGATCGGCGATGAGGACGAGGAGATCGACGGCATTGCCACCTTGCTGAACGAGCAGTTGCGGGATATCACCCTGCCGACTCGGGGGCTGATCGCCAACGAGAAGAACCGGGTCGATCAGGCCATCCTGCGGCTGAACGATGAGATCGAGACCCAGACGATCCGGCTGGACAACCGCTATGACGTGTTGCGGAAGCGGTTTGTTGCGCTCGATACCTTGCTGAGCAACTTCAAGGCGCAGGAAGATTATTTGACCTCCCAGTTCCAGAGTTGGACGGCGAACAATAATAATTAAGCCGGGCAGCGCGGCCGGTCGTTTTGATCCGATCAGGATGGGGGAGTTACGCGGTGGCAAGCGGCGAGAATGAGGCAGGGCTGGAACTTATGGATGAGGTCGGAGCCCTGTACGATAAGCTGGCCGTGCTGACCGAGGCCTTTCTTGGCGCGGTCCGGGGCGGGCTGCCTGATGCGCTTTCCCAGGACGCCTTCTGGCAGGCGCGGACCAGCCTGGTGGAGCAATTGCAGCCGTTGCTTGCACAGCAGGGCGATTGGTTCCGCCAGCATAAGGCGCCTGACCAGGCATCCTTTCGCCAGGCGGCTGCCCTGCAGACGCGGAAGATGCGGAGGTTGGAAGCGCTTGACGGCCAGTTGAAGCAGCAGCTCACCGCCATTCAGGTGGCGATAGGCGAGCAGCTCCAGGCGATCCGGATGGGCAAGAAGGGGCTGGTGGGCTACCAGGTCGAGCAGAAGGTGGCCCCGCGTTTCTGCCGCAAAACCACCTGAGCCTGTGGAAAATTGTTTCATTGTTTCCTTGAATATGCCGATATAATTAGTGATGGTCGCGAGAGGGGTCGCGTGGCCCGCGGATTGAAGAGAATCGACCCGGCGACAGGAGCGCGGACATGGTACTGAAACAGGCGAGCAATGCGTATTTTCAGGCACAGGCGAGTACGAAGATCGCCCCTGTCAAGCTTATCCATATGCTCTATGAGCGGCTGCTGATTCACCTCGACCTCGCGGCCGAGGGGTTGCTGGAGAATGATGTCAAGAAGCGGGGAGAGAGCCTCTCCAAGGCCATCGCCATTATCACGGAGCTTAATTGCTCTATCCGTGTGGAAGACCAATCCGAGGCGGCCCGGTTTTTGCGCGGCATTTACGAGGCCATGCTGCTGGCGCTCGGCACGGTGCCGGTGGTCGAGGATGTCGAGGTGATACGGTTGGCGCGGCGGTATGTGCAGCGTCTGAAGAGCATCTGGGAAGAAACCGCCATGCAGGAACATGGTTTTGGCGCTGGCGAGCGGCGGCCACCGCGGCCTTCTGGCGATATGGTTATGCAGGCGGCCATGGAGCAACTGGGTAATTCGGTCAAGTCGGGAGACGCTGACCTCAAGGTATGTCTGCGCGCCTGAATGACTATTGCCATTGCTGGCGGAAGTAGGGTATACAGTTAGTTATGAGCATGGTCTGGAAGTACAGTATGGTTACGATTGGAGGTTATCATGGACATCGCTAATGTTGCTGGTTCGCTCAAAGGGATGGATACCGCGCCCGTGGTTGCGGAGTCTTTCGTTCGGCAGGACAAGGAGAAGGCGCCGGTGGTAAAGCCTGTTACCCCGAGCAATCATGCCGAAGGCGGGAGTCTCGACAAAAGGGCGATGCTGACGAAAGAGGCCACCTTGTCTCTGGAGGAGACCGCCCAATACGTCAAGGAAATCCAGGCTCGTCTGGACAAGATGGGAACGAATCTCCAGTTTACCATTGATCAGAAGTCCGAGAAGATCGTGGTGGAGATTACCTCGAAACTGGACGGCGAACTGATCCGCAAGATCCCCCCGGCGCAGATGGTGGACTTGATGAGCAAGGTGGACGAGATGGTGGGCCTGCTGTTTGATGGCCAGGCCTGAGACCAGGCTGCCGGTTTTTCTGTAAGCCCCCTGCTGCTTTTATCCGGGAGCAACCGTTGCGCGGTTGCTCGTGCGGATACAGTTGTTTTTTTCTTCCCCCCTCTCGCTCATTTTCCCCTTGCCACATTACCCCTTCCCGTATACTTTTCAATCCTTGGGAATAATGGCGCCGGCAACGCCCGCCCGGGCTGCGGCCGGGTGGCCTCGCGGCGGACAAACGAAGAAAACGTCTCTCTCCAAGTGGCGGAGGCAAGGAGAATAAAAGCACCATGAAACTTGGCATCAACGGCCTGGGCCGGATCGGTAAGCTCACCCTCTGGCATCACGTCTCCAGAAAATGGTTTTCAGAGATCGTCGTCAACGTCGGCCGTCAGGTGGGCACCAACCTGCGGGATCTCGCCGCGGTCATCGAGCGGGACAGCACCTATGGCCGGCTCGGCACCTATCTCCATGGCTGCAAGGGCGGCCAGGTCATTGAGAATGTCAATGACGTGGACGGCACCATGACCGTCAACGGCGTGCCGGTCCGCATCCTGCGCCAGGCCCGCAATCCTGGCGAGATCGCCTGGAAGGAGAACGACGTGCGGCTGGTGGTGGATACCACCGGCGCCTTCAACGACCCCACCGCCAGCCCGGATTCGCCCAAGGGCGCCCTGCGTGGACACCTGCAGGCGGGCGCCGAAAAGGTCATCCTGTCCGCGCCCTTCAAGATCAAGGAAAAGGGGCTCTCAATGCCCGAGGACGCAGTCACCACCGTGATGGGCATCAACGACGCCGACTTCGAGCCGTCCCGGCACGTCCTTATCTCCGGCGCCTCTTGCACCACCACCTGCCTCTCCTTCATGATCAAGCCCCTGCTCGATCAGTTCGGGGCGGACAAGTTTCTCTCCGCCTCCATGGTCACGGTGCACGCCGCCACCGGCAGCCAGCAGGTGCTGGACCGGCTGCCCAAGACCGGCGCCACCGACCTCAGGAAAAATCGCTCCATCCTGAACAACATCATCCTCACCACCACCGGCGCGGCCCGCGCCTTGCCGCTGGTCATCCCGGAGATGAAGGAGATCGGTTTCATCGCCGAGTCGGTACGCATTCCTACCTCCAGCGGCTCGCTTATCGTCCTGGTGCTAAATCTGCAGGACGATCTCGGGGAGCCGATGAAGCGCGGCCGGATCAACTCGATCTACCGGGACTTTGCAACGACCTCTCCCTATCTTGTGTTCACCGAAGAGCAGAATGTTTCCTGCGACATCATCGGCATGCCCAATGCCGCTTGTATCATCGAGGGCTCGGAAACCCATACCCGCACCGCCAATGTCCGGGTCAATCTGGCAAAGCTGGGATGCGGCAGTTCCGTGGTGGATGTGCCGGTCACCCAGGCCGTGATCTACGGCTGGTATGACAATGAACTGGGCAGTTATACCAACGTGCTTGGCGAACGCACCGTTTCCGTGGCCGAGCAAATGGTGTGAACCTCCAAGAGCTGCGCGTAACCCCGCTTGACTTCAAGGACTTGGAGCAGGTGGTGGCGGTGGAGCAGACCCTGGCCGACCCCTGGTCCAGACAAGGGTTGGCAACGGAACTGGCCCAGCCTGTCGGCTGGCGGCTGGCGGTGCGACCGGCCGATAGCGAGGCCGTGCTGGCATATGTCTTTGGCCGCACCGTGTTGGACGAGGCCGAAATTTTGCGGCTGGCCGTAGTGGTCGCCGCCCGGCGGCAGGGGGTGGCGGGTTTACTGCTGCGCCATCTCCTGGATTTTTTGGGCCGGCAGGGCGTGCGCGTCTGTCACCTGGAGGTGCGGGGTGGTAATCCGGGCGCCTTGCGGCTTTATGCGAAAATGGGATTTGCGGTCACCGGCCGCAGGCCTGGCTATTACGCTGCCCCGCCCGATGATGGTGTGTTGATGACCAAGGAACTGATTCCAGGAGAACAGACGTGAAGAATATCAAGGAACTCGACATCAAGGAAAAGCGCGTCCTCATCAGGGTGGACTTCAATGTCCCCCTAGACGAGCACGGCAACATCACCGACGATATCCGGATTCGCGGCGTCCTGCCCACCATCAATCACTGCCTGGACGAACGGGCGCGCATCATCATCATGTCCCACATGGGGCGGCCCAAGGGGCAGCGCAACCCGGCTTTCAGCATGGCGCCGGCCGCCAAAAGGCTCTCCCGCCTCATCGACAAGGAGGTTAAGCTGGCGCCCGACTGCGTGGGTGACGAGGTCACGGCCATGGTAAACGCCATGGGGCCCGGCGAGGTGCTAATGCTGGAAAATCTGCGCTTTCATGCCGAGGAGCAGGCCAACGACCCTGTCTTTTCCAAACAACTGGCCGCGCTGGCCGATGTTTACATCGACGACGCCTTTGCCGTGGCCCATCGCGCCCATGCCTCGGTGGTGGGAGTGACCGAATTCGCCCCGGTCTGCGGGGCCGGTTTCTTACTGCAGCAGGAGATGGACTACTTCAACCGGGCGGTGCGCGACCCCATGCGGCCGCTGGTGGCCATTGTCGGCGGCGCCAAGGTGTCGAGCAAACTCGGGGCGTTGCGCAACCTCATGGACCGGGTCGATAAGATGATCGTCGGCGGCGCCATGGCCAATACCTTTCTTAAGGCCATGGGCTATGAGGTGGGTAAGTCCAAGGTGGAGGAGGATCTGGTGGCCGAGGCCCGCGAGCTTATGGATAAGGCCCGCGCCCAAGGGGTGCGGTTCTATCTGCCGGTCGACTGCATCGTGGCCGAGCAGTTCGAGGCCCGGGCCGAGACCAAGACCACCACGGTGCAGGAGGTGCCGGAGAACTGGATGATCCTGGACATCGGCCCCGCCACCACCAAATTATTCTCCGAGGCCCTGGCCAATGCCCGCACCATTATCTGGAACGGCCCCATGGGCGCCTTTGAGATGGACGCCTTCTCCCGCGGCACCATGGCCATGGTGCAGGAGGTTGCCCGCTCCCACGCCTTGACCATCGTCGGCGGCGGCGACACCGACGTGGCCGTGCACCGGGCCGGCGAGTCCCGCAACATCTCGTACATCTCGACCGGTGGCGGCGCTTTTCTCATGCTCATGGAGGGCAAAAGCCTGCCTGGCGTTGCCGCCTTGGAGCAGTTCAATAGAGTTCAAGGCTGAAAGGTCAAAGGTCAAAGGTGAAAGGTGAAAGGAAGAGGGGGGGACATGCAGCGTAGACCGCTTATTGCCGGTAACTGGAAGATGCACACCACCTTGACCGAGGCCCGTGCACTGGCCGAGGCCGTGGCCCGATCGGCCGCTGATGTTGAGGGGCGCGACGTGATGATTGCCCCGCCCTTCACGGCGCTGGCTGAGGTGAGCCTGGCACTGCGCGGCTCCACTGTGCAACTTGCCGCCCAGAATGTCTGCTGGGTCGAGCAGGGCGCCTTTACCGGTGAGATCTCGCCCGTGATGCTCAGCTCCCTGGGCTGTGGGGCCGCCATTGTCGGCCACTCGGAGCGGCGCCACATCTTTGGCGAATCCGATGCCTTGATCAACAAGAGGATCAAAGGCGCCATGGCCCTGGGCGTGATGCCGCTGTTCTGTGTAGGCGAAACCCTGGAGGAGAGGGATGGTGGCAACACCTTCCTGGTGCTGGAAAGCCAGTTGCGCCTCGGCCTGGCCGATATCGTGTGCAACGACCCGGCCAGGCTGATCGTCGCCTATGAGCCGGTCTGGGCCATCGGCACCGGCAAGACGGCTACTACCGGCCAGGCGCAGGAGGCCCATGCCTTTATCCGCGACATCCTGGCCAGCCTGTTCGAAAAAAGCGTTGCCGGCCAAATTAGAATATTGTATGGTGGCTCGGTTAATTCAGACAATGTGGACATACTCATGGCCGAGCCGGACGTGGACGGCGCTCTGGTTGGCGGCGCCTCGCTCAAGCCTGAATCCTTCCACCGGATCATTCACTTTCAAGGGAAAACCGCCTAAGCGCGAATCACGATGGCTACTTTACTGACCATTATTCATGTCAGCGTTGCGTTGTTCCTCATCATTATCGTGCTGCTGCAGCACGGTAAGGGGGCCGATATGGGCGCTGCCTTTGGCGGCGGGTCGAGCCAGACGCTGTTTGGCACCGAGGGGCCCATGCCGCTGATGAACAAGATTACCACGGCGGCGGCCATCATTTTCATGGTCACCTCGGTGAGCCTGGCCTATATGTCGGCCCACCAGTCCACCTCGGTGATGCGTGGCGTCAAGGCGCCTGCTCCGGTGGAGGAAACCGCGCCACCGCAGGGGCTCACCTTTCCAGTGCCAACCGATGGTGGTGCCCCGGAGGCCCAGCCCGCCGCCGTACCGCCGGCCGGCCAGACAACGACGCAGTAATCAGGTCCGGCCCCAGACTGTTCCGGACCTGTTTGTTCTTTTGCAATACACCCGACTGCCTGCGGGCGGCTGGCCAGTGGTTATATATTTAGCCGAAGTGGTGGAATTGGTAGACACACTATCTTGAGGGGGTAGCGGGGCGACCCGTGCGAGTTCGAGTCTCGCCTTCGGCACCAATACAATAAAAAAGGCGCCTCCCCTGCAGGAGGCGCCTTTTTTTTTGTTGCAACACCTCGCCCTTGCCGGCAAATCGAGGTTGCTTTTCCGTTATAATTTAACGCTGTGCACTGGCGTATTTTTGCAAGTAATCCCCTGTATGGCAGAGTAACTGAATTGATGCGCTTTAACTCAAAAGGAGCAAGAGCATGGAAACGACTGGCGTATTAGAAAATAGACGGCACAACCCTCGTTTTCCGGTCAGCAAAACGGCCCTGGCTATTTTGGGAGACCAGCAGGGCGAAGTTTTTGATGTAAGCCGGGGCGGGTTGGGAGTGCGTTTCAAAAACAGCGACCGGCTTCCCGAGGCCAGACAGCTTATGATCCAGATGGCTGAGGACGATTTCTACTTGAGCGGGACGCCGGTTAAGGTGGTACCCCGGCGGGTACTGGAGGAGGAACTGGTCGATGGCTGCGCAACGGCCCAGCGTTGCGGCGTGGCCTTTGCTGAACTAAGCCCCCATCAGCGCTTCAAGTTGGATTATTTTTTCTGGCTGACCACCGGCCAAACCATCTGAGACAGGGCAATACCAGTCCTGTGGCACTCGCCTGGTGCGCTACGTCCCGAAGATATCTCGAACAAGCCTTTTTTGTACCGCAAGGGCACTCTTTTCAGTACCCCCTTAAGGGGTATAAGTTTCGTATGCACCCTGAAGGGTATAAAAGCAGACGAGCTGCTCAACTCAGCTTT
>DYDL01000351.1 GCA_020717925.1 Desulfocapsa sp. | reverse complement strand
TTTGACACCCACAAGCCCCATTTAACAATATAACTATTCAGTATTATTAAGTAAGTTTCATTATGCCTCCGCCTATTGTAGTACGTACACATATCATATATTGCTTGCCATGTTTGACAATATATGATATGTGTAGTTTATGTTCATCCGAATCGCCAAGCAAAAGCGCGGCAACAAGCTGTATCGTCATCTCCAGGTCGCCGAATCATTCCGTGATCCCGCCAAGGGCAACGCGCCTCGCACCCGGATTCTTGCCCATCTCGGCACTGTCGAAGGTCTCGGGGAAGAGCAGATTGAAAAACTCATTGCCGGCTTGCAGCGGGCTATCGGTGCAACTCCCGCATCATTTTCCCCCGAGCTGCTTTCGGCCCGGGATTATGGACATATTCATGCCGTCGGCGGCGCGTGGGACCAGCTCGGCCTCTCGTCCATACTTGATGGCGCCGGTATACGCGGAGACGCCTCGTTTGACGCGGCGGCACTGGTTCGCATGCTGGTGGTGAATCGCATCTGCGATCCATGCAGCAAACTGGCATTGCTGGACTGGCTTGAGTCGGTCTGCTATGAGGAGACGGGCCATCCCTCCTATCATCATCTTCTCCGTGCCATGGACCGGCTGCTCTTGGTAAAGGATGTGGCGGAACCGCTTTTGGCCAAGAAGTTTATGGCCGGATCAGAGAAGCTGGACCTGGTCTTCTACGATATCACCTCGACCTACTTCGAGGGCGACCGTTCCCTGGTTGATGATGACTTGCGCCGTTACGGCTACAGCCGCGATGGCCGTTTTGACAAGCGCCAGGTGGTCATCGGCCTGGTCATGACGCGGGAAGGGATTCCCTTGTGCCATCACATTTTCCCCGGCAACACGGTAGACAAGACAACCGTTGCGCAGGTGATTGCCGACCTCAAGTCCCGCTTCGCCCTTGACCGGGTGATCTTTGTCGGTGACCGGGGCATGCTTTCCGACGACAACCTGGACCTCCTTCTCGGGAAGGGGCTTGGTTTTATCGTTGCCTATCCTTTGCGGCGCAACGGTTTTGCCACGGAAGTGATCGGAGGACTCAGCAAGCGGTTTGACCGAAAAATCGACACCGAACAATTCCATGAGGATGTCCGGGCGGGAATGCGGTTTGTGGTGGCGTATTCACCAGCCATCGCCCGGGATGTGAAGGCTACTCGCACGGAACGCCTCGGCCGGGCCGATGCCTGGATCAAAGAGGTACGGCGCAAGCTCGCCAATCCATCCGGGCGAGGCCGGACGCTCACAGCCCAGGGGACGTATGACCGGATTCGGGATTACCTGCGCGACCATCATCTGCTCGGATATTATCAAGTCGAATTGCACAACGACAAACTGAGCGTGACCAAAAACAGGCAAGCTCTCGTCTGGGAGGACACCATCGACGGGATGCTGATGGTCGGCACCACGGATATGGAAAGCCGCATGGAAGACATTGTGCTGCGCTACAAGGAACTTGCCGAGATAGAGCGCGGTTGGCGGTCGTTGAAGAGCACCCTTTTGTTACGCCCGGTGTTCCATTGGACCGAAAAGCGTATCCTGGCGCATATATTCATCTGTGTGCTGGCCTTGCAACTGGAACGATGGATGCGGCAAAGACTGCGAGGAATCTGCTCAGTGCCGCACGCGGTGGAAATCTTGCGGAGGATAAAAATAGGGGAACTAACGGTTTGGGGCAAAAGAACCCGCATTCCCACAACAATGACCGGAGAGCAGAAAGAACTACTGAAAGCGCTGGGCGTACGGCCAATCACGGCCTCGCGCGCGAAATGAAGCGTGTAGTACAACAAACGTCGGGCTGATTTATTTAACTAACTGATATTGTTGCATTTGCTTGGAGTAAGGTGTCAAACTTC
>DYDL01000350.1 GCA_020717925.1 Desulfocapsa sp. | reverse complement strand
CTGGCCGCCCGGCTGCCCTTCCTGAAAAACATGCAGCCGATCAACGGCAAACCCGCCGCCTATGTCTGCCAGAACCACACCTGCACCCTGCCGGTCACCACCCCTCGGGAATTGGCCGCCAGGCTGGCCACAGGCAAGGAATCGCAGGAATAGCCCATGTCTTTTTTTCGTTTCTCCCATCTCCCCTTGCTTGCCGCGCTGCCTCTGTGCCTTTTCTGCCTCGTCCGGGCAACGGTCTCACTGGCTGCGGAAGAAGCAAAACTGCCGTGGACCGTGAATGTCTACTTTGAAAACGACCTCTTTGGCGGCACGGATGGCGACTACACCAACGGGGTGAAGGTCTCCCTCATCTCTCCGGACCTGGTTAGCTTTGTCGAGAGCGGCAAGCTGCCGGAGTGGAGCCTTAACTACATCTACATGCTGCCCTTTATCAACGATCCTGATCCGACCTTGAAACACAAGGTGGAATTCTCTTTTGGCCAGGACATGTACACCCCTGCCGACACCTCCCGCAGCGATCTGATTGTTGACGACCGCCCCTATGCCGGCTGGACCTACTTTGCCGCGGCTTTTCACACCAAAAGCAACAAGCGGATGGATACCATCGAGCTGCAGTTGGGTCTGGTCGGGCCGGACTCCTTTGCCGAGGAAACGCAAAAGACGGTGCATGATTTCCTCGGCCAGGATCTACCAAACGGCTGGGAGCATCAGTTGAAAAACGAGCCGGGTCTGGCCGCGATTTATGAACGCAAGTGGCAACTCGCCCCTTTCTTCAGCAGGGGCACCTTCGCCCTAGATGCCATCACCCACCTGGGCTGCTCCCTGGGCAATATCGCCACCTATGCCAACACCGGCTTTGAAACCCGGCTGGGCTGGAACCTGCCTGACGACTTCGGCGTAAGCCTGATAAGGCCGGCAGGTAACACCGGTTTTTCCGCAAGACAGCGACCGGGCGGCTACCTCTTTGTTGCGGTGAACGGCCGCGCTGTTTTGCAGGATATCTTCCTGGACGGCAACACCTTTGCCCACAGTCACAGCGTCAACAAGGAACCACTGGTCGCCGACCTGGCAGGCGGGGCGGCCATCTACCTCAAACAGTTCAAGCTGACCTGGACCCAGGTGCTCCGCACCAGGGAATTCGACGGCCAACCCGACACTCATATCTTCGGTTCCATCACCCTCTCCTTCCTTTTTTAGCACCACCCAGCGGAAAGACTCCGTAACCCTCGGTTATGACCACCGGTTGAAGGAGTGGCCAACAATGTTCGCCGTCAGATTTCTCCTTGAGATCCACCCAACTCCCGCTCTCGCACCCAATCGAGCAGTTTCTGGCGCAGCACTTCCTTGGAGGGCAGGTAGAGCTGGTATTCCCGGGCGTGGATGTTGGCGTCGGCCGGCAGGGTGAGTTCGACGATGGCGTCTTTCTTCTTTTTGCAGAGCATGATGCCGATGGTGGGGTTCTCGTCCGGGGTCTTCACGAAACGGTCGAAGTAGTTCACGTACATCTGCATCTGCCCCAAGTCCTGATGGCTGAGTTTGTCGAGCTTGAGGTCGATGATCACATAGCAGCGCAGCAGCCGGTTGTAAAAGACGAGATCCACGAAGAAGTGGTCCTCGTCAAAGGTGAAGCGCTTCTGGCGGGCCTCGAAGAGAAAACCCTTGCCGAGTTCGAGCAAAAAATGTTCGAGCCGGTCGATGATGGAGGTTTCCATGTCGGACTCGGAATAGCCCGCCTTTTCGTCCAGCCCCAAAAATTCCAGGACGTAAGGCTCTTTGAGTATGTCCTCTGGCCTGACGATAATTTGCCCCTCGCTGGCAAGTTGCCGGACGCCTTTCTTGTCTTTGCTGAGGGCAAGGCGTTCATAGAGACAGGAGGCGACCTG
>DYDL01000349.1 GCA_020717925.1 Desulfocapsa sp. | reverse complement strand
GGTGATCCGAGAACAGGGGGCAACCCTTCTTGCCGGCATCCCTCCCCATTACCGGGCCCTGCGGGGGAAAACGATAGCGGGATCCTCCCTCAGGCTGGCCTTTTCCTCAGCCGGAATGCTGGACGCGGAAGATAACGAGGCTTTCTGCGACTTGAACAAAGTGGGCATTGCCGAGGTTTACGGCTCCACCGAAACGGGCGGCATCGCCACCAGAAACCGACACCTGGGCGAGACATCGTTCACCGCCTTCCCGGATGTTTCCTGGCAGATTAAAGAAGAGCGCCTCTGCGTGCGCTCCCCCTTTCTTTCCCCCGAGCTGCCAGTGGCCGACGATGGCTTTTTTACCACCGGCGACCGGGTGGAACGAAGCGGGACAAGCCAATTTATCCTGAAGGGCCGGGTGGACGGGGTAACCAAGGTGGGGGGCAAACGGGTGGATCTTGAAGAGATTCGCGCCGTCATCAAAAAAGTACCCGAGGTCAGCGACTGCGTGGTCATGGCCCTTCCCGACTCCAGGGGGAGGGAACACCGGATTGTGGCCCTGGTCCAGGGGGGTGAGGTGGACATGAAGCTGCTCCGGCAAACTCTGGCCGATTCCCTTGAATTCTACGCCCTGCCGCGAGTGCTCAAGACGATCAAGCGGATTCCGCTGCAAGAAAACGGCAAATACGATCGGGATGCCATTATCCAACTCCTGGAGACCTGAGCAGCATGCGTAGCGCCTTTGCCAGCGGTTACGAAAACCTGGCGGCCTGGACCGACCTTCTGGACCGGATCAACGTCTTTCCGGTGGCGGACGGAGATACCGGGGCCAATCTGCGCATCAGCCTGGCCCCCCTGCATGACTGCAAGGGTGACCACACCCAAACCATCGACCTGCTCGTCCGATGCGCCGTCGGCAACTCCGGCAATATCGCCGCCGCCTTTTTCCAGGAGTTTTGCCGGTCGGATACGTTTGGCGATTTGGCGGAAAATGCGGAGAAGGGCAGCGTCAAGGCCTGGCAGTCTCTGGCCACGCCACAGGCCGGCACCATGCTTAATGTGTTCGATAGTCTGGCGGCCATCCTTGGCGGCCAGGCTGACCCGGTTACGCTCTATCCGGTTCTCTGCCGGGAGTTGCAGGCAGCGGTGGCCGTTACCGCGCAGGCCTTGCCGAATCTCAGGCAGGCCGGCGTCGTGGATGCCGGGGCGCTTGGCATGTATATCTTCTTTGAGGGGTTTTTCCGGCATCTTGCCGGCGCCCCCTCCACGGCCACTTCCATCCTGGAGCTGTTTGCCGGCCAGCTCACGATCAACGCCGATTTTCATGCCACTCCCACCGGCTGTTTTTGTGTTAATGCCGTCATTCATGGCGGTGATCCCCAAGTGGAAACCGGCGCAAGCCTGGCGGCCTTGGGGGATAGCGTGGTCGTGCTCCCGTCTGCGTCCGGGATGAAGGTCCATGTCCATACCGCGAACCGTCAACAACTGCGCACCGAGCTTTCTGCGCTGGGCGAGATCGTCGCCTGGTCGGATGAGGCCTTGGATCAAGGGGGAGTTGCCGGCTTTCCCAGCCCCGCAAAGCCGAAGGCTGTGCACATCATGACCGACGCCGCCGGCTCTCTTCCCAGGGAAATGGCGCGACGCCACGGCATCACCCTGCTTGACAGCTATATACTGACTCACGACAGCAGCAGCCCTGAAAGCTTATGCTCCCCGGCCGAACTGTATGTTGCGATGTGCAAGGGGGGGCGGGTGAGCACGGCCCAGGCTTCTCTTTTTGAGCGGCATCAGCACTATCAGAGCGTGTGTCGGCAGTACGGGCGCACTATTTACCTCTGTGTGGGTTCCGCTTTCACCGGCAATTATGCGGTTGCCCGGCGCTGGCAGGAAGAGAACGACCCGGATA
>DYDL01000105.1 GCA_020717925.1 Desulfocapsa sp. | reverse complement strand
TTCACCTGGGAGCGCACGGATAAGGCGGAGATCCTGCGCGATGCTGCCGGCCTCAACAAGAAAAAGAAGTCAGGGGGATGCGAATGAGCGTTAACGATTATAAGGTGGCGGATATCGGCCTGGCCGACTGGGGTCGCAAGGAGATCAGGATTGCCGAGACCGAGATGCCCGGGCTTATGGCCCTGCGCAAGAAGTACGGTAAGAAAAAGCCGCTGGCCGGGTCGCGGGTCTCGGGCTCGCTGCACATGACCATCCAGACCGCCGTGCTCATCGAGACCCTGGTTGCCCTGGGCGCGGAGGTACGCTGGGCCTCGTGCAACATCTTCTCCACCCAGGACCACGCCGCCGCCGCCATCGCCGCCGCCGGGGTGCCGGTTTACGCCTGGAAGGGCGAGACCATTGAGGAGTACTGGTGGTGCACCGAACAGGCCCTCACCTGGCCCAAGGGCAAGGGGCCGAACATGATCCTGGACGATGGCGGCGACGCCACCCTGCTCATCCACAAGGGCGTCGAGTTTGAAAAGGCGGGCCGGGTGCCCAAGGCCAAGAAGAGCGACAACGAGGAATGGCAGGCCGTGCTCGCGGTGCTGGCCCAGGATTTCGCCTCCAACCCCAAAAAATGGACCAAGATCGCCGCGGGTATCAAGGGCGTTACCGAGGAGACCACCACCGGCGTCCATCGCCTCTACCAGATGCAGGACAAGGGGGAGTTGCTCTTCCCGGCCATGAACGTTAACGACTCGGTGACCAAGTCCAAGTTCGACAACCTTTACGGCTGCCGCGAGTCCCTGGTGGACGGCATCAAGCGCGCCACCGACGTCATGATCGCCGGCAAGATCGCCGTGATCGTCGGCTACGGCGACGTAGGCAAGGGCTGCGCCCAGTCGATGAGGGGGTTGGGCGCCGTGGTCTGTGTCACCGAGATCGACCCGATCTGCGCCCTGCAGGCGGCCATGGAGGGTTACCGGGTAATGACCATGGAGGAGGCCGCGCCGCTCGGCAACATCTTCGTCACCTGCACCGGCAACCTCAAGGTCATTACCCACGACCACATGAAGGCCATGAAGGACCAGGCCATTGTCTGCAACATCGGCCATTTTGACTCGGAGATCGACGTGGCAGGCATCAAAAAGTATCAATGGGAGAACATCAAGCCCCAGGTGGACCACATCATCTTTCCGGACGGCAAGCGTATCATCCTGCTGGCCGAGGGCAGGCTGGTCAACCTGGGCTGCGCCACCGGCCACCCCTCCTTTGTCATGTCCAACTCCTTCACCAACCAGATGCTGGCCCAGATGGAACTCTTTCTCCGGCCGGAGCAGTACGAAAACAAGGTCTATGTGCTGCCGAAGAAACTCGACGAGGAGGTGGCCCGCCTGCACCTAGCCAAAATCGACGCCCATCTCACCACCCTCTCCAAGGTGCAGGCCGATTATATCGGCGTGCCGGTGGACGGGCCTTATAAGCCGGATTATTACCGTTACTAGAGGCCTGCGGCCCTCGTAACGATAGTAGCTCAAAGCTGAAAGATCAAAGCAAGAGAATTTCTTGTCTGGCTTTCAGCTTTGAGGGAACCAAGGGGACGGAGGGAACCAAGATATTTCTTTCCGCCCTTTCTTGCCTGCAAAGGCCTTGCCCTCATGGGCTCGCTTTTCAATCCTGAATGTGCCTGATGGCATCCATGTGGTGATGCAGAATACGAACGACGAGGATGTCGTGCTTGCGGACCACCCTGTAGAAAACCAGGTGGCTTTTGTGGGGAAACCGGCGGTACCCTGGCCGGATCTCGTCTGCCGCACGGCCCATTTCCGGATTGTCAGCGAGAAGTTTTAGGCAGTTTGTCAGAGAGTCGTAGTAATTTTCCGTTTGCGCAAGGCCAAACTCGGCCAATGACTGCTCAAGGATCTCTTCGATATCCTGGGCAGCGGCATTGGAAAGCTTATACATCGCGCTCGTACCTGGCCTTGACCCCCTGCCAGATGTCCCCGAGCGCTCGTTTGGCAACGCCACTGTTTTCTCCGGCAATGAGCGCCTTGATCAAAGTTTCACGTTTGTCCTGGTATTCCTGGTCACGTCGGATCAGATCACGGACGTAGTCGCTGGCATTGCTGTAATGACCAGTGCTGACCTGAGTTTCGACCCATGTCTTCATGGGATCGGGCAAGGAAACATTCATGGTTGCCATGATGGGCACCTCCTATTGAAAAATAACATTTCTTGGCAATCTTTGTCAAGAAAGGGGTCGCCTGGACCTTGGACGTCAACCGTTATTAACCAATCTGACATCACCGGACAGCACCCCGTGCACCTGCCCGTTTGCATCCCGGATGCGCAGCAGGCCTTCGTCATCCACGCCCAGGGAAATGCCGTGCACCAGGGTATTGGCCGTGCTCACCCAGGTAAGCTCCTGGCCCAGAGTGGCGTCGCGCTGGCGCCAGTCGGCCAGCATCGCTGCCAGGCCTTGGCTGGTCAGGCGTTCGGCCTGGGACTCGATTGCGGCAAGTATGGCTGCCAGCAACTCCTCTTGGGGAAAAACTTGTCCAGCATGAATGAGCAGGGAGGTGGCCCGGTCCCGCAGCTCTTCCGGGAGGGCGGTAATGGGGGTGGAGACGTTTAGTCCCACCCCGACGATAACCACGGGATCGGTGCCTTGGCCAAGCGGCCCGGTCTCGCAGAGGATGCCGCCGACCTTCTTGCCATCCAGCAGCAGGTCGTTTGGCCATTTGAGCAACACCCGCAGACCGGTCACTTTTTCAACGGCCAGGGCCGCGCCCAGCCCGGCCGCCAGAGTGAGTGTTGGCAGGGTGGCCGGGTCGAGCCGGGGGTGCAGGATGAGCGAAAAGTACAGGCCACAGCCTGGCGGCGATTCCCACCTCTTGCCCAGACGTCCACGGCCACCGCTCTGGGTGTCGGCCACCACCACGGTGCCGGCCACTCCGCCTTGGGCCGCCAGTTCCAGAGCCGCACGGTTGGTGGAATCGATTGCCGCCAGGCGGATTATGGGGCGTTGCTCAGGCATTGTTGCAAGTCTGGCTGATTTTGCACGACTCAGCAATTGTCCAGCACCCGGCGCACGGTGCGGGCAATGGCGCCGCGTTCCAGCGGCTTGAGGAGAAATTCGCGCACCGCGGTGTTTGGGTGCAGAGGTTCGGGCTTGACGACACTGTAGCCCGAGCAGAGGATGATTGGCAGGTCTGGCCTGATGGTCACGATCTCGCGGGCAAGTTCCAGGCCGCTCAGGCCGGGCATGGTCTGGTCGGTAATTACCAGGTCAAAGGCCGTGGGGTCGGAGCGGATAAGTTCCAGGGCCTTGCTGCTATCGGTCAGGGTGGTTACCTGGTAGCCTTGGCGTTCCAAGAGTTGCTTGCCCATGTTGCTAAGGGTGTCTTCGTCGTCCACGAACAGGATGCGTTCGGTGCCAATGGGCAGGGTCTTGCCCTCCTGACTGCCGCCACCCTCTGTCTCTTCGTGGAATATCGGGAAATAGACGTGGAAGGTGGCGCCCTGGCCAGGGTTGCTCTCAACGCCAATGGCGCCTTTGTGTTTTTGCGCAATGCCCAGGGCCACCGGCAAGCCCATGCCCGAGCCCCGGCCCACCTGACGGGTGGTAAAGAAGGGTTCGAAGATGCGGGCCATGGTGGCCTGATCCATGCCCGGGCCGGTGTCGGCGACCGAAAGGCACACATAAACCCCGGGGCGCAGGTTGAGTCGGTTGGCCTCCACGCCCGGGGGCAGATTGATCTCTTGCAGGGTGATGGTCAGCCGTCCCTTGTCCCCCATGGCCTGCACGCTGTTGGTGGCCAGGTTCAAAAGGAGCTGGTGGATCTGGGTGGGGTCGGCGAGCACCTGGCCGCATTCCAGGTCCAGTTTCTGCTTGATATCAATGGAGCTGGGCACCGAGGAGCGCAGCAGTTTGCAGGCCTCCTTGAGCAGCAGGACAAGTTGCAGGGGCCGCATCTCCTGGTCGGTCTGACGGCTGAAGGTTAGCAGTTGCTTCACCAGATCCCGGGCTCGTCTGGCGGCCAGCATGACCTCATCCAGGTCTTTGCCGGCCTGGCTTGGCGCCGGCAGTTCGTCCTTGGCCAGCTCGGTGTAACCCATGATGGCCGAGAGGATGTTGTTGAAGTCGTGGGCAATGCCGCCGGCCAGGGTGCCGATGGCCTCCAGTTTCTGGGCGTGCCGCAGTTCGGCGGTAAGGCGTTCCCGCGCCTCGTCGGCCCGCTGGTTTAGCAAGGTCAGGGCATACAGATCCGCAACCCTGGCAATGATCTTGAGATCATGGTCCGTGAAGTCCCGGGCCGGGTTGGCCAGGGTGATCTGGCCGAGCAGCTCCTGGCCGAAAAGAACCGGCACGGAGAGAACGCGGTCAATGGCAAGATGACCCGCCGAAACGCCGGTGGCGGCCGCGTGCGTCGTGGGGGCATTGGTATAGAAGGCGACCCCGGTGTTCAGGGCGTGGCCCCAGATGCCCGGATAAAGGCCGTCCGCCCCGCGGGAGAAGACGACCCGTTTCTCGGCGGGGTCCAGGCGGCAACCGTTCATGATGTCCGTAAAGGTATGCACTATGTTGTCGCCTGTTTTGGGGTCGATGGAGGAGACATAGCCCTGGGAGCAGCCGGTAAGCGCCATGGCCTTATCGAGGATCAGGCGGGCCAGGGTACCGATATCGTGGGTCGTGGCCAGGAGCTGGCTGGAGAGCTCCGCCACGCCGCGGTTCAGGGTTAGTTCCTGCGCAAGGGCTTTCTCGGTCCGGTGCCGGTCGATCTCCGCCCCTGCCCGGGCGGCCAGGATGTTCATGGCATCCTGGATGCGTTTTGGCAGGGTCATGGGCTGGCGGGAGATGGCGGTGAGTATGCCGATCACCCGGCCCTGCCGATCGCGAACCTGGGTGCCCACGTAGCCCTCGGCCCGCATGGCGGCCAGTGGCGGGTTGTCGGGAAAGTGCTCGCGGACTTTTTCCGGAAAAAGACAGTAACCGTCCCGAACCACGCTTGCGCAGGGTGAGCCCTTGAGGGCATAGGTAATGTTCGCAATTTTCTCGCCATCAAGCTGCATGGAAAGGGTTTTCACCTTTTGGTCGGCGATGAATTCGCCGAGCATGCAGCAGTCGGACCTGAGCCAGGCGCAGAGGCCGGCCGTGATGTGATCCAGACATTCCTGGCCGGTTACCCCCACCATGCTTTCCACCAGGGTCTCGATGGTGCTGTCGGCCTGTTGGTTTTGTTGGGCCGCGGTACGCAGAGCGCGAACCAGGCGGCGCATGGAGAAATAACGCCACAGCAACAGGATAATGCAGGCCACCAGCAGGGTTACCATGGCGGCCACGGCGCGGGCCATGGTCCAGAAGGAGGTGGGCAGGACGGCGACCAGGGCGTCCGGCTCGGCCTGGGCGCCAGGAGTGACGAACAGCAAAAGGCAGCACAGGAGAAGGGGCCAGGGGCGCAGGGGTATTTTTAGCATGGGAGATCGCGATTCCGGTTGGCTTTTCAGTCGGGGTCACCGTTGTGCAAGGCCGTAACGCTATGTCGGCCTTATTGTGACACAGGCGGATGGATCTGGCAAGCAGCTTGGCGCGGCATTGGTTGTTTCATGGGGCGTTGGACTTGGCCGCGGACCCGGCATTTGCCTCGGGATGACGCCGATTTTCGGGCAGATGTTTACGATGGGGCAGACGTCGCAGTGTGGCCGGACTGGCGTGCAAATCGTCTGGCCAAAGGCCACCAGCAGGGCGTTGATCTTGATCCAGTACTCTTCTGGCAGCTTGTTCCGCAGGGCCATCTCAGTGGCCAGTGGCGTCTGGGTGGCCACAAAGCCCCAGATATTCATGATGCGGTGCACATGGGTGTCCACGCAGATGGCCGGCTGCTTAAAGGCAATGCCGCGCACCAGATTGGCGGTCTTGCGGCCCACGCCGGGCAGCCGCAACAGTGCTTCGAGATCATCGGGAATGCGGCCGCCAAACTGCTCGGCTATGACTCCTGGCAGTTGGTGCAGATAGCCGGCCTTGCTGTTGTGGAAACCCACCTGGGAGATGAGTTTGGTGATCTCCTCCCGGGAGAGCCGGGCCAGGCGGTCCAGGTCGGGTGCCTTTTGAAACAACTTTCGGGCCGCCCTGGTGGTGGCCTCGTCCCGGGTGCGGGCCGACAGGATGGTGGCCACCAGGATCCGGTAGGGGTCGCTGCCCTGGATGGCCATGAGGTCGGCCACCGGCGGTTTCCGGCGCCGGATATCCTCCTCCAGGATGGCGATGGCGGAGGCAATGGCAAAGGTCATGGGCAGGCTGTTCCCGGGTTGGATGGCGGCTGGGCGTTGGTCGCATAATTATCCCCCTTTTGTTACCATAATTTCTCTTGACATTCATCCGTAGAAATCCTAAGTATATGCCCGTTTCATTTTGCAACACCCGGGGTGCGAGGTTTACATCCTTATTTGATTACAAGAACCCTGAAAACGGCCGGGTAGTCAGCCGCCCGCTCTTTTCGGGGTTTCAATTTATGGCAACCAAAGTTTTGCGTGGATTTCATGCGGAAAGGAGGATGTTAACATGCTGACGCGATTGCAGGAAAGAGCGGGGCTGCTGCTGCTATCCCTGATGGGTACGCTGCTGCTGAGCCCGGCCTGGGCTCTGGCCGAAGAGGCCGCCGGGGCCGCGGCGCCGTTGCTTGACGGTCACCCCTGGTGGTACTGGCCTTTGGTGCTTTTGGGCATCACCTTTGTCATGGGAATTGTCGCCGTGCTGGGCGGCGTGGGCGGCGGCGTGCTGTACGTGCCCATTATCAGCGGCTTTTTCCCGTTCCATCTCGACTTTGTCCGCGGCGCCGGCCTGCTGGTGGCGCTGGCCGGTTCCCTGGCCGCCGGTCCCGGCCTGCTCAAGGCCAACCTCGCCAGCCTGCGGCTGGCCATCCCGGTGGCGCTCATCGCCTCGACCTGCGCCATCGGCGGCGCCATGGTCGGCCTGGCCCTGCCCACCAATGTCGTCCAGACCCTCTTGGGCGCCACCATCCTTGGTATCGTGGTCATCATGTTCACCGCCAAGAAATCATCGGTACCGGATGTCAAACAGGCCGACGCCCTCTCCTCGGCGCTCCGCATCTGCGGGGTCTACACCGAGGCCAGCACCCGGGAAACCATTAACTGGAAGGTGCACCGCACCCCGCTCGGCCTGTTCACCTTTATCTTCATCGGCTTCATGGCCGGCATGTTCGGCCTGGGCGCCGGCTGGGCCAACGTGCCAGTGCTTAATTTGATGATGGGCGCGCCCTTGAAGATCAGCGTCGCCACCAGCAAGTTCCTGCTCTCCATCACCGACACCTCGGCCGCCTGGATCTACCTGAACAAGGGGTGCGTCATCCCGATGATCGTGGCGCCCTCGCTCATCGGCATCATGCTGGGCTCATTCGTGGGCGTGCGGCTGCTCAAGGTGGCCAAGCCCACCTTTATCCGCTGGATGGTTATCGCCATCCTGACCTTTGCCGGCCTCAAGGCGCTGGACAAGGGTCTTGGCCTCAACCTGTTCTAGACTGCATGTGAAGGAGAATACGACAATGAGCGATCATAATACCCAAGCAACGCACGAGCAGGTGCTTTACGCCGCTATCCTGGAAAAATTCATGCTGGTCGGCCTGCTACTGATGGTCATCAGCTTTGCCCTGTATGTCTTCGGCATCATGGAGCCGGTGGTGCCCCTGGACAAGATCTCCACCTACTGGCGCCTGCCGGTCCATGACTATCTGGCCGCCATCAACGCCGACCACCTGCACGCGGCCCATCCTCCCACTGGCTGGGCCTGGCTCAATTACCTCGGCAAGGGCGACTTTATCAACTTTCTGCCGATCGCCATCCTCTCGGGCGTCACCATCGTCTGTTACCTGGCCATTGTCCCCGGCCTGTTCCGCAGAGGCGACAAGGCCTATGGCTTCATGGCCCTGGTCGAGGCCGTTATCCTGACCTTGGCGGCCAGCGGCCTGCTGGCGACCGGCGGGCATTAACTACCGGCGTTGCCGCCAATCTGCAACAAAGGAAAACGCCCCGCGTGACTTGGTCATGCGGGGCGTTGCTGTTTGGTGCCGGTCGTATCGTCGTATCAAGGTATCAAGACGCTTGAAAATCGCCTCCGCATGGGATAGACCTGACATCATGGGCGAGGAGCAACGACATACGGGACCATCAAACTCAGCGGAGAGGCTGCTGGTGCTGGTCAGTGAACTGGTGGCCGAGCTCCATCCCCGCCAGCCCGTGACCGTGACCCTGGACAGTTCGCTCGATCGCGACCTGGGGTTGGACAGCCTCGGCCAGATGGAACTCTTTGCCCGGCTTGAGCAGCTCTTTGACCAGGGTCTGCCCGAGCAACAACTGGCCACCATTGATACGGTCCGTGATCTGCTGCGCCTGATCGAGAGCGGTGCGGGTTGTTCAGTTGCTTGCCGACCGGTCGAGGCTGCGACCGGACTGACGGCGGCCGGGGCCGCGCCATTAACCGCCACGACCCTGGTCGAAGTGCTGGAGTGGCACGCGGCCAGCCACCCGGACCGGCCCCATATCAGCTTTTACCGCGACGAGGACGACGGCGAGGTCATCACCTACGGTGCGTTGTGGCAGGAGGCACTGGCGGTGGCCGCCGGCCTGCAGCACCACGGGCTTTGCAGCGGCGAGGCAGTGGTCATCATGCTGCCCACGGGCCGGGAATACTTTGCCAGCTTTTGCGGTACCCTGTTGGCCGGCGGTATTCCGGTGCCGGTCTATCCGCCGGGCCGTCCCAAGCAGATCGAGGAGCATCTGCGTCGCCATGTGGCAATACTTGATAACTGCCGGGGTCGGGTGATGATCACCATGGCCGAGACGCAACCCTTTGCCCGGTTGCTGCTGGCCCAGGTGGGGAGTCTGCGTCATGTGCTCACCTGCGCGGAGTTGATCGCCGGTGTTTCTCCCTCTACCCTGGTGCGGCCTGTGATCGGGCCAACGGATATTGCGTTGCTGCAGTACACCTCGGGCAGCACCGGCGCGCCCAAGGGCGTTATCCTGACCCACGCCAACCTGCTGGCCAACATCCGGGCCATGGCCGGTGTCCTTCAGGTGACGGCCAGCGACGTCTTTGTCAGTTGGCTGCCGCTCTATCACGACATGGGGTTGATCGGCGCCTGGCTCGGCAGCCTGTGCCAGGCCTGCCACCTAGTGCTCATGGCGCCGCTGGCCTTCATCGCCCGGCCGCACCGCTGGCTGCACGCCATCCACCGTTATGGTGGCACCATTTCGGCCGCCCCCAACTTCGCCTATGACCTGTGCGCCCGCCGCCTTAACGACCAGCAACTGGCCGGCCTTGATCTCACTTCATGGCGTATCGCCTGCAACGGCGCCGAGGCGGTGCGGCCGGCCACGGTGACCCGCTTTGTCGAGCGCTTTGCCGCCTATGGTTTCCGGCGTGCGGCCATGAGCCCGGTCTATGGCCTGGCCGAATCCTCGGTGGGGTTGGCATTCCCCCCCTTGGGGCGCGGCGCGCTGATCGACCGGGTGCAACGCGGGGTGCTGATGACCATGGGCCGGGCCATGCCTGCCGAGGCCGGGGATAACAATGCCCTAGCCGTGGTCAACTGCGGCCACCCCCTGCCCGGCCACCAGATCCGCATCGTCGATGATGCGGACCGTGAACTGCCTGAGCGTTGGCAGGGGCACTTGCAGTTTCAAGGAGCGTCCTGCACCAGCGGTTATCTCCGCAACCCGGAGCAGACGAGGCGACTGTTCCATGGCCCCTGGCTCGACTCCGGTGATCTGGCCTACATGTACGGCGGCGAGGTCTACATTACAGGCCGGGCCAAGGATCTCATCATCCGGGCCGGCCGCAACATCTATCCCGAGGAGCTAGAAGAGGCGGTCGGGCAATTGGATGGGGTGCGGGCCGGCAATGTGGCGGTCTTCGGCACTCTGGACGAGGAGAGCGGCACCGAGCGACTGATCGTGCTGGCCGAGACCCGCAAGCGGGCGCCCGAGGCCATGGCCGCGCTGCGGGGTGCGATCAACGGCCTGGTAATTGACCTGGCCGGCGCACCGGCCGACGAGGTGGTGTTGGCTCCACCCAACACCGTGCCCAAGACCTCAAGCGGCAAGATCCGGCGCAATGCCAGCCGGCAGCTCTATGAAAGCGGCGCCATCGGTCGGTCGCCCCGGGCGGTCTGGCTGCAGGTGGCCCGCCTGCGCCTGGCCGGTCTGTGGCCCTGGCTGCGTCAGTCCTGGCGTAAATTGACGGCTACTCTGTATGCCGGCTGGTGCTGGGTGCTGTTCGGCATGGCCGGCTTGCTGCTCTGGCCCCTGGTGGTGGTGCTGCCGGTGGTAACCTGGCGTTGGCGGGCAATTCGGCGGGCGGCGCGCCTGCTGGCCCGGCTGGCTGGCATCTCCATCCAGGTGCGGGGCCAGGAACACCTGCCAGGGCCAGGCGCCCCCTGCCTCTATGTCAGCAACCATGCCAGCTATCTTGACAGCCTGGTGCTGGCCGGGATCCTGCCCTTGCCTCTGCGTTTTGTCGCCAAGGCGGAGCTGAGGCGCGGCTGGCTGCTGCGCCTGCCGCTCAGTCGTCTGGGCACGGAGTTCGTGGAGCGCTTCGATGCGCAGCAAAGCCGG
>DYDL01000104.1 GCA_020717925.1 Desulfocapsa sp. | reverse complement strand
AATAGAACGGTTGATTTTTGGCAAGGGCAAATTGTTAGCCCCGGCTGCTTCGTGCCCAACAGAGGCGGGCAATCATTGGACAGGTCTGACTGGTCCGACAGGATCTTGCGGCTTTTCACCTCAGAATTCCGCGCCGCAGTGTTTGCAGACCTTGGCCTGGGCCTTGACGATCTCGGTGCACTTGGGGCATTCCTTGCTGAAGTTGGCCGTGAGAATGGCGGTGATGGCCATGTTGACCTTCTGTTCCAGGTCCGTGGTGCGGAAGGCGTGATTGCGCAGCGGGTCGATGCAGGCTGGATCGTTCAGTGCGACCAGAAGATCGCCGGCCCGGTTCCGGGCCTCCCGGTCGGCTGACTCGTCAAGCAGCAGGGTTAGGAGCGGCGCCAGATTCTTCTCGGCCACGCAAGTGTCCAGTTTGGCCACCGCCTCCTGTTCCGTTTGGTGGCGGGCGTTTTTCTCCCTGATGGCGTCGGGATCTATCTCGCAACCGGTAAAGGCCTCCCGGCTGCCCACCATCATGGTGATACCATCTTTCTCGCCCGGCAGCAGGGCATAGCGGCAGGAGGCGGAGTGGCCGTACTGTTCCGAGCATTGTTTCCAGCCGTTGACGAACAACTTGCATTCGTCGTTCAGGCAGATGAAGAAGACCTCCGTGCCCCAGCCCAGCCCGTCGCCAACATGGATGGGCGGGCATTGGCAGCAGGAGAGTTTGGTATTGCAGTGCGGGCAGAAATGTTCTTCAGCCGCGCATTTAATGTAGTAGTCACTGGCGAGCATGCTGGATTTCCTCCGTGGGCGTAAATGCCCCCTTTACTTCGGCAACAGGGATTGTTGCTGGCCGCTTTCCCCTGCCCGGGGAAAAGGTGGCTGGATATTTCAGGTGCGGCTGCCGCCCCGCGTGGCCATGACAAAGGCGAACCAGCCAAAGAGGGCAATCAGCACAAGGGTGGACCATGGGAAGGGCTTGTTGTCGTGTTTCATGGAGGAGATATATAATTCTCCCTTGGGCAGAAGTCAACCGGCTGGGGTGTGGCGGTGCGCAACGAAGATTCGCGGGCGGCCCGGCATGCCCCAAGGCAAGCGGCGGGGCTGCGGCCAAAGGTGGCGACCGGTCAAATTTCCCCTTGAATTGGTGGCTAGAATCCAGCTATGGTAATATGCAGTGCGGTAATGGGGCGCGGCGCGGATGATCGCCGCCATTGCCGCCTGGCGCAAGGAATTGATTGACTTTCCAGCGGTAGGACAGTATAAAGTTTACCCTCGTTTCCCAGGTGTTCCATCAGGATAAAATCAGCGTTACAGGCCCATTGAGACCATGACCAATATACCCGCTACGCGCTACAAGGAATCAGGCGTCGATATCGACGAGGCCAACACCTTTATCGACAAGATCAAACCGATTGTTGCCGCTACCTTTAAGCGGGGCGTCCTTTCGGATATCGGCGGTTTCGGCGGCCTGTTCGCCCTGGGCGGTGATCGCTATACCGACCCGGTGCTGGTCTCATCCACCGACGGCGTGGGTACCAAGCTCATGATCGCCGGGATGTGCGACCGGCACGACACCATTGGCATCGATCTGGTGGCCATGTGCGTCAACGATATCGTGGTGGCCGGCGCCCAGCCCCTCTTCTTCCTGGATTATTTCGCCACCGGCCGCCTTGAGGCCGACAAGGCCGTTGATGTGGTAAAGGGCATTGCCAAGGGTTGCCGGATCGCCAGTTGTTCCCTGATCGGCGGTGAAACGGCGGAGATGCCGGGTCTGTACCAAGGGGGGGATTACGACCTGGCAGGCTTCACGGTGGGCATTGCCGAGCGCTCCAAGATCATCGACGGCTCGGACATCAAGGTGGGTGACAAGATCATCGGCCTCGCCTCCAGCGGCCTGCACAGCAACGGCTACTCCCTGGTGCGCAAGATTTGTTTCACGGACATGGGACTTTCAGTCCATGACAACATTGCTGAACTGGGCTGCACGCTGGGCGAGGAATTGCTACGGCCAACTCGCATCTATGTGGATGCCATCGTCAACCTGATTCGTCATTTCAAGGTTGGCGGCCTGGTGCATATCACTGGCGGCGGTTTTATCGACAATATTCCCCGGGTTCTGCCGCAGGGCTGCAAGGCCGTAATCCGAGAGAATAGCTGGGCCGTGCCGCCGATTTTCTCCTTCCTGGAGAAGAACGGCACGGTCTCGCGCGAGGAGATGTTCCGCACCTTCAACTGCGGTATCGGTATGATCGCCATCGTCGATGCCAAGCTGGTGGACGATGTCTGCCAGCAGCTTGCCGCCTTGGGCGAGAAGACCTTTGTCATTGGCGACATCGTCGCCCGTCCGGCCAAGGACGCGCCGGCGGTGCAGATCGACTACGCCTGCTAAACCGCTGGTAATCCTGCTTATTCCTTGTCCTGATTGGCCGCGATCACCTTGTCCACCAGGTTGGCGGGCAACTCCTCGTAGTGGGAAAACTCCACGGTGAACGAACCGCGGCCGCCGGTGATCGAGGTCAGATCCGGGGCATAGTGCAGGATTTCCGCCATCGGTACCTGGGCGTTGATCACCTCGGCTTTAGCCTCGGAGTCCATGCCCATCACCCGGCCGCGCCGGCTGTTCAGGTCGCCCATGACGTCGCCCACGCAGTCCTTGGGCATGTGGATGGCAATGTTCATGATGGGTTCGAGCAGCACCGGACTGGCCTCCAGGACCGCCTTCTTGAAGCCCATGGAACCGGCGATTTTGAAGGCCATCTCCGATGAGTCCACCGGGTGGTAGGAGCCGTCCACCAGGGCCACCTTGACGTCGACAATGGGGAAGCCGCTTAGCGCCCCTTCGGACAGGGCTTCATGCACGCCCTTTTCCACGGCCGGGATGAATTGCCGGGGGATGACGCCGCCAACGATCTTGTCCTCGAACTTGAAGCCGCCGCCCCGGGGCAGGGGCTCCACCTCCAGCCAACTGTCAGCGAACTGGCCATGGCCGCCGGTCTGTTTCTTGTGTTTGCCCTGCACCCTCGCCTTGCCCCGGATGGTTTCCTTGTAGGAGACCTTGGGCAGGGCGAGCGCCATCTCCACCCCGAACTTGCGCTTGATCTTTTCGCCGACCACCTTGAGATGGACCTCGCCCACGCCGGAGACGATGGTCTGCCTGGTCTCCTCGTTGCGGGTGAGCCGTAGCGTGGGATCTTCCTCCAGGAGCTTGCTGATCGAGGAAAAGAGCTTGTCCTCGTCATCCTTCTTGGTGGTGGAGACGGCGTAGGACATCACCGGCGGAATCGGCGCCAGCGGTTCATAAAGCACCGGGCTCGCCTCGGTGCACATGGTGTCGCCGGTGGTGGTAACCTTGAGCTTGGCCACGGCCACGATCATGCCGGGCACGGCCTGCTCCAAGGTCTTGTTCTCCTTGCCCTCCATGAGGAAGAGCTGGTTGATCTTCTCGTTGGTTTTCTTGCTGGCGTTGTAGAATGATTCCGCCCCCAAGGTGCCGGAGAAGACCCGGAAGATGGTCAGACGGCCAGCATAGGGATCGCTGATGGTCTTGAAGACCAGGGCCGAGAAGGGGGCGTCCGGGCTGGCGGGACGCTCCACGATCTTTTCGCTTTTCGGGTCAATGCCAACGCGGGCGGGCCGTTCGTTGGGCGCGGGCATGAGGTCGTTGATCATGTCGAGCAGCAGTTCGGTGCCCAGGTTGGTGCTGGCGGCGCCGACCACCACCGGGCAAAGCTTGCCGGATTTGGCCCCGGCTTGCAGGCCGTTGCGCAGATCTTCGTCACTCAGCAACCCCTCGTCCAGGAATTTTTCGATTAGTTCGTCGTCCACCTCCGCCACTTGCTCCGCCAACCGTTCCCGGCAGGTAGCGGCGAATTCCGCCAGGTCGGCCGGGATAGCCGCCTCCGTGACCTTGCCGTTGTCGGCAAAGAGAAAGGCCTTCATGCGGACCAGGTCCACCACGCCCTTGAAGCTGCTTTCCGCGCCAATGGGGAGGCAGGTCACGGCGGGTTTGAAGGGCAGGGAGGCGGTGATCTCGGCGATGGTCTTGTCGAAATCGGCTCGCTCACGGTCCATCTTGTTGATGTAAAGGATGGTTGGCAGGCCACCATCTTTCACATATTCGGCGATCCTTTCGGTCTGGTACTTGACGCCCAGCACCGCCTCCACCGCGAAGATCGCACAGTCAGCCACATGGGCCGCCGCCCTGGTATCGTTCAGGAAGTTGTCGTCGCCAGGGGTGTCGATCAGGAATACTGAGTGCTTTTTCCAGGTATAGTTGTGAAACGCCGCGGCGATGGAGAGGTGCCGGTTGATCTCCTCGGGTTCGTAATCCAGAACCGAGGAGCCGTCGTCCACCTTGCCCTGGCGCTTGGTCTTGCCGGCCGTGAACAGCATTGCCTCGGCCAGCGAAGTCTTGCCGCTTTTTCCGTGACCGAAGAGCGCGACATTGCGGATGAGATTAACGTCCTGCATGTATTCCTCCCTTCACAGTTGATTCTTGTGGCCAGTGTCAACTACTTTTACGGTCAGGCTGGCAGGGCAGTCCACGCAGTCGGCTTCCGGGAATGTCGTTGGCGATCAGCGAGAAATCAGTTGCACCGTTTGCCAGTTACAGGAAATGCATAGTATTCAGAAGAAGCCCTCAAAGTCAAGAATCTATTTGGCCGGGTTCCGCGGGGTTGCAAGGTGGCTGGCGATAGGCCTGTTGTCAGCCACCTTGCAACCTGTTATGGTGCACCGGCAGCGCGCAAGGGCATGGCCGTTAAAAGCTGGAGCAGGGATCTATGCAAAAACCTTCCGAGGATACGGGTAAAATAGCCAGGGCCGCCGGCACGGTGAGTATCGCCGTGATGTGCAGCCGGGTTTTAGGGTTGGTCCGCGAGCAGGTATTCGCCGCCTTCTTCGGCGCCGGCTTTGCTTACGACGCCTTTGTCGTGGCCTTCCGTATCCCCAACCTGTTACGCGATCTTTTTGCCGAGGGCTCGCTTTCCGCCGCCTTTGTCTCGGTCTTTTCCGATTACGATTGCAATCGCGGCCCGGCAGCCACCTGGCGGCTGGCCAATAATGTCCTGGTTTGCGTGGCCATCCTGCTCTCCCTCATCACTCTTGCCGGCATGCTCCTGGCCGAACCCCTGGTCCGCCTCATGGTGAATCCCCAGTTTGAGGCCATTGCTGGCAAGGTCGAGCTCACCCGGCAGATGACCGTCATCATGTTCCCCTTCCTGATTTTGGTATCGCTGTCCAGCGTGGTTATGGGCATGCTGAACACCAAGGGCCGCTTCTTTCTGCCCGCCATGGCGGCGAGCTTTTTCAACATCGGTTCCCTGGTCGGCGGCATTGGCCTGGCCCTGCTATTACCCCGCTTTGGCTATCCGGCCATCATCGGCATGGCCTGCGGCACCCTGGTCGGCGGGCTTTGCCAGTTGTTGGGGCAGGTGCCGGCCCTCGGTGGCATCGGCTTTGCCTTCCGGCCCCACCTCGACTTGCGCGACCCTGGCCTGCGGCGGATCGGTCGGCTCATGGTGCCGGCGCTGGTGGGGCTGGCTCCGTTTCAACTCAATATTTTCATCAACACCTATTTTGCCAGCTCCCTGGCCGAAGGTAGTCTCTCCTGGCTCAGTTATGCCTTCCGCTTCTTCTGGTTTCCGGTAGGGATCTTCGGCGTGGCCCTGTCGGTGGCGACCCTGCCGGTGATGGCCCGGCAGGTGGCGGCCAAGGAGACCGGCCGGCTCAAGGAAACCCTGGCCTCATCCCTGGCCATGGTCTTTTGTCTCACCCTGCCGGCCACTGTCGGCCTCATCATGCTGGGTGAGCCGATTATCCGGGTCATCTTCGAGCACGGCCGTTTTGACGCCTTCAGCACGGCCCGCACCGCCGAGGCCCTCACCTGTTACGCGGTGGGGCTCTTCGGCTATGCGGCGGTGAAGATCATTGTGCCGGTTTTTTATGCCCTGGATGAGACCCGTTTCCCGGTAATTGGCAGCTTTATGGCCATGGTGGTCAACCTGATCATGATCATGTTCACCATTGGGCATCTGGGTCACCGGGCTCTGGCCCTCTCCATTTCACTGGCCATGACCTGTAATTTTTTCTTTCTGGCCACCATGCTGTACCGCAAGCTGGCCGGATTTTCCATCCGCTATCTTATGGGCGCGCTTGGCAAGGTGGTTGGTGCCAGCCTGGCCATGGGCGTATGGCTCTGGGTGCTTAAGGGTTGGCTGGCCGCCTGGCTCGGTCGGGGGCTGACGCTGGAGATTTTTGGCCTAATGTTGCTGATCGGCAGCAGTGTCGTGGTCTACGGAGCGCTGCTCTATTGGCTGCGAATGAAGGAGGCGGCCATGCTGCTTGACAAATTATGGCGGCGTTGGCACCCCGGAGTTTAGCCCCGGGTCGTAGTGGCGGAGCGGAGCAGATCGATCTGGGCCAACAGCGCCGGCACGGCGGTGTCTACCCGCAGGATGCGCGGGCCGAGGCTAAAAGGCTTAAAGCCCTGGGCCTGAAAGCGCTCGATTTCGAAATCCAGCCAGCCTCCCTCTGGGCCGATAGCGATAAGCACGCGCCCCGTAAGGGGCAACGGGCAGGTCTGGGGCAGGTTTGCGGCCGCGGTGGGGTGGGCCACCAGCTTCAGAGGGTGTGGGGCGGTTATGGCGGGCAGGACATCCTCGACAAAGGGCCGGAAGCGGGGATGGATGGAGAGTTCGGGCACTCTGGTGTCCATGGCCTGTTCCAGGCCCAGGCGCAGAAAGGTTTGCAGGCTATCATTCTGGAGAAGAGAGGCGGAAAAAAAGCTTTTCTCTACCCGGTTGGCGTTGATCAGAAAGATCCGGCCCACGCCCAGTTGCACGGCCTGGGACAGCACCCTTTTCAACATGATCGGACGGGGCAGGGCAAGGATGAGATCGGTCAATGGCCGGGGCGTCTGCTGCTGGTCCAAGATGAGGTCTAGCATCACCCGTTGCGCTTCCAGGGCCAGGATACACCCCCGGCCAACGGGACCGTTCACCAGGCCGACGCGGACCTCGTCGCCCACCTGGCAGCGCAACACCTTGCGAATATGGGTGCAGCGGCGGTCCGTCAGGGTTACAGTGGTGTTGTCGACTTCATGTTGATCGATAAGAATAAGGTTCATTGCGTGCCATGGTTATGCGGGTTGTCTATCTTATACTGCAGTCCGTGCTCCTTATACTAGCCGGTCCCCTGCTTCTCGTCAAAGCCGCGTTGACCGCGAAATACCGCGGCCGGATCACTGGCAGGTTGGGCTTTGGCCTGAGGAGAGAGCTGGAGGTGCTGCGTGGCGTCTCTTGCCCCCGGATTTGGATTCATGCCCTTTCCTTGGGGGAGGTGGCCTCGGCCCAGGGGCTGGTGCGCGCCCTGCGCCATGATCTGCCCGGGGTCGGCCTGATTTTTTCCGCCGCCACCGCTTCCGGCGAGGCCTTTGCCCGCAGCCATATGGCCAGCTCGGTGGACTGCTTTGTGCCCTTTCCCCTGGATCTCCCCGTAAGCGTCAATCGTCTCCTTAACCTGGTAAGGCCCGACCTGTTTGTGCTGGTTGAAACCGACTTCTGGCCGAATTTCCTGCACGCCCTGCGGCAGCGCGCCATTCCCGCATTGCTGGTGAACGGCCGCATCTCGGATTCGTCCTGGCGCTGGTATCAGCACGGCCACTGGCTCTTTGCCCCACTGTTTCGTTCTTTTGCCATGCTGGCCATGCAGAGCGAGGCGGATGCCCGGCGCATGGTACGCCTGGGGGTAGCGGCCGACCGGGTACTGGTCCTGGGTAATCTGAAATTCGACAACGCGTTGGCTGGCGTCGGCGAGGTTCTTGATCGCCGGCAACTTGGTATTGCGCCCGGCAACCGGGTCTGGGTGGCGGGCTCCACCCACGAGGGCGAGGAGGAGATCGTTTTACGGGTGTTGCAACGGTTGCTGCCCCGCTATCCCGATCTTTGTCTGGTGGTGGCGCCTCGGCAGGTGGAGCGGGGCGCGGCCGTGGCGGCCATGGCCCGCGAGCGCGACCTTGGTGTCTGGCAACGTTCCCTTGGCGCGCAGGCCAGCGGCCGGGTGCTGGTTCTTGACACCCTGGGTGAACTTGCCCGGGTCTATGGGTTGGCCGAGGTCGCCTTTGTGGGCGGCAGCCTGGTGGCGGCCCGGGGCCACAATCCCCTGGAGCCGGCCGGCTTCGGGAAACCGGTGCTGTTCGGCCCCCATATGGAGGACTTTGACGAGGTGGCCACAACGCTGTTGCGGGATGGCGGTGCCAGGCAGGTAGGGAACGAGGAGGAGTTGTTTCAGGTCATGGATCACTGGCTTGGTGAGCCGGCCGCTGCCAGGCAGGCGGGGGCTCATGGCCGGCGGTTGGTCGAGGCCGGTCGAGGGACGGTGGCGGCGCGTCACGTAGCCGTGATCAGGCAGTTGCTGCAGGGAGGAGAACGGCATGGCCCTGTTGCCTGACGCCCTTTTTTTCATGGGTCGGCCACTGGCGCCGCTATACAGCCTGGCCATGCTTACCCGCGCCGCCCTTTACGCGCGCGGAATTTTAACGCGGCAGCGGCTGACCGTGCCCGTGGTCAGCGTCGGCAATCTGACCCTGGGCGGCACCGGCAAGACCCCCATGGTCCTGCATCTCGCCAGGTTGCTGGCCGGGAGCGGCCGCAGGGTGGCCGTGGTAAGCCGGGGGTACGGCGGCCGGGCAAAAGGGCAGGTCAACGTGGTTTCCGACGGGCAGGCGCTTCTGTTGCCGGCGGAGCTGGCCGGTGACGAGCCGCGCCTGCTGGCCGAGAACCTCGCCGGCGTGCCGGTGCTGACCGGCGCCAGGCGCGCCCTGGTGGGACAGGCCGCGATTGCTGACCTGGGCGCTGATCTTGTCGTTCTGGACGACGGCTTCCAGCATCTGGCTGTGCACCGGGATCTGGATTTGGTTCTATTCAGCGCAACCGGCCTGGTCGGTAACGGCCGGGTCTTCCCCGGTGGACCGATGCGTGAGCCGTTCTCAGCCCTTAATCGAGCCCACGCCTTTGTCATCACCGGGGTTGATGAGACGACCAGTGTCCGGGCCAGTGCATTCAATGGTCTCCTGCAGCGGGAATTTCCAGGCAAGCCGGTGTTTACCGCCGGTTACCGGGACGCGGGCATGATGCGACTCGTTGCGGCGGGTTCAAAGCCGGCCCTGCCCCAGGAAACGGGTCGCCTTTTCGCCTTTTGCGGCCTGGCAAGGCCTGATGCCTTTCAACGCTCCCTCACCCGTGCCAGGTTTAGTGTCGCGGGTTTCCAGGCCTTCCCGGACCATTATCGCTACACCTCCCAGGATCTGGTGCAGTTGGAGCGGCAGGCGCTGGCGGTCGGGGCCACCGGGCTCATCACCACCGAGAAGGACGCGGTCAAATTGACCGGCGCCATTCGCGGCGCCATGCCGCTTTTTTGCCTCAAGGTGACCATGGCCGTTGCGGAGGATTTTGATGCATTTGTGCTGAATCATCTCGGTTTGTGAGGCCGTGATGTTTGTTTTACTGTGTGGAATTTTCTTTCTGTGGCTTTTTCCCCACGGCCGCATCCCCTGTTGCGCAAGATTGGGCGCAATGCCTTCAGGCATGAATCATCCTGATAATATTACGAAAAAAATTTATTCTACCTGGTCTGCTGTTTTGGCTTGAATGTTGCATGGTTAAGAAAGCGTTCGGTTAGGGGAGGATTGTCGGTCGGATCAGTCCGATCGGTCGGATTGGTCCAATTAACCCCTCACCACCATGCGACTAGCAAAACAAAGGGACAAATAAACCCCCATGGAAAGATATCAACACACCCTGAGCAAGACGGTGCGCTTTGGCGGCATCGGCCTGCACAGCGGCGAGGCCATTACGCTTACCGTGAAGCCGGCCGACGTCAATTGCGGCGTGCGTTTTGTGCGTACCGACCAGCCGGGCCATGCGGCCATTCCCGCCTTCATGAATCGGGTGACCGATACCACCCTGGCCACCACCATCGCCAATGGCGGAGTCTCGGTTTCAACCACCGAGCATCTGCTGGCCGCCCTGGCTGGTCTGGGGATCGATAATGCCCTCATCGAACTGGACGGACCCGAGGTGCCCATCCTCGACGGCAGCGCGGGGCCCTTTGTTCTTATCCTGCGGAAGGGTGGACGGCGGCGGCAGAAGGCGCTGCGTCGTTTTTTGAAGATCACCCGCGAAATTACCTTCCAGGATGGCGACAAGAGCCTTAAGGTGCTGCCCTACGATGGCTTCAAGGTGACCAGCGCCATTGAGTTCGATCATCCGTTGATTCGCCGGCAGTCATGCAGCCTGGAGCTTTCCGTTGACAGCTTTGTGCGGGAGGTGGCATCGGCCCGCACCTTTGGTTTCCTGGACGAGGTGGAAAAATTGCAGGAGAATGGTCTGGCGCTGGGCGGCTCCCTGGACAACGCCATCGTTGTGGACCGCTTCGGCATCCTTAACAACGAGGGGCTGCGCTTTCCGGATGAGTTTGTGCGCCACAAGATCCTTGACCTGATCGGTGACCTGGCCCTGCTGGGTTACCCCCTGCTGGGTCACGTTATCGCCAACAAGTCTGGTCATGGCCAGCATCTCGCCTTCATGCAGGCCATCGCCGCCCGGCCCGAGTGCTGGGAACTGGTGACCTACGATCCGGACCTCGACAGCGGCGTGCTGGAGCGTGTGGTGATGTC
>DYDL01000348.1 GCA_020717925.1 Desulfocapsa sp. | reverse complement strand
GTTAACTTGATAGATATCACCGTCGGCCTTGATCCGGGCCTGCTTGGCTAGTGTAAATGCGATGGCGCCAATATCAGCGCCGGACATGATGGCCACCGGCTCCAAGTCACCGCTGTGGAGAGGAATAACCGTTGCCGTCTGGCTGACTATGCCGCCATGCTCAGACATGCGACCCAAAATTGTTTCGGCCGTAAGCTGACTGGCGCTGATCTCGTCGCCATGATCGCCGTAAACCATTGCCGGGTCCATGTCCGCCATCGTTATCCCATCCTGCTCTTGTGCGGCGGCGGTGATTCCCTCGATGTTGTGGCCGGCGACCATGGACAACTGGCCGGTGGGCGACGGGGCCAAGGTATATTGCCCGGCAACCATGATGTCATGCCCGGCCCGCACCTCCAGCACCGGCGGCAGCAGGTGCGCAAAAGAGTCTGGGATGGTCGGGGGCAGAACACTGGAGTTATTGAAATAATCATACTGGCCTTGGAGGACGGCATCGCCAAACACCGAGGTCAAACGGACCGCGCTGTCAGAGGAGAGCCGCTCGCCGGTGGCCGCATCCATTCGGCCATAGCTGTAGGTCAGATCCCAGAATTTATTGGTCTGCCAAGCTAATCGCGCCTCATTCATCAGGGTAGGATTGACAATGGCCCCAACTCGGAGATCGCCCTGGGCATTGACAATGACCCTGGCATCAAGCAGTTCAAGGAGCGAACTGAAACTCGCAGAGGATCCGAGGTTGGCCATGGTAAGGATATTGCCCTCTCCCCGCGCCACCAGAAAGCGACCGTTGATATCACCGCCGGCCCGGAGCGCCAGGTTACCGGCCCCAAAGGTGCCGACCTGGCCATTGAAATCAGCGCCAACCCGGAGGTCGACGTTGCCGCCGCCCATGGCGGCGAGACCGCGCAGGGGAGAGCCAAAATTCGCCCCCCCGTAATTGGCACCCCAGGCGGTCGCCAATGCGCCGGTGTTCAGATCGATGATTTTACTGGCATCGGAGGGCAGGTAGGCGGTTGCCCAGGCTGCCTTGTTGAGCTGACTGTCGTAACCTTTGCCCACGTCAACCGTGATGTTGCCGCCGTCCGTGTACGCCCAGTACTGCTGCAAACGATACTTCTCCAGGGTCGCGGCCGGCAGATTCCGCAGATTCGCGGGCAAATCCGCGGGCAGTTCTGGCGGTTTGCCGATGGTGCGGATAGCGCCGTCATTGAGTTGCAGGTTACCGGCAACCGCCAGGGAGATGATGCCGGTGCCGTCCTGTATCGCCCCCTGCGCAAAGCTCAGATCCCCGCCGACCTCGCCAAGGATATTGCCGACGACCGAACCGATTGTGTAGTCAAGTTTTTCCATCGACCCGGACAGCCCGCTGTTGGCGAAATAAAAATACCCCTGGCCAGTCACCCCCTTGTGGATCAAGGTATCCCCGCCCGCAGCAAAGCGGATCGCGCCGCTGTCGCTGAACACCACCGAGCCGGTTGCGCTGTTGCCCACACTCAGATTGCCGTTACCGTCTTGGGTGGCCAGCACGTTGCCGCTGGCCTGATCGGCGCCGGCGACCAGATTGATGGCCCAGGACGGATTTTGTCCAGCCGGGAGCGCGGCTGGGGCATCAATAATGCTGCCACTGACCACCAGGTTCGTCGCCGACCGCAGGGTCAATACCCCGGGCTCACCATCGTATCGCCACTGGTTTGCATCGCTGAGATTCAAGGTGTCGGTAACATTGAGGTCTGATCCGGTCGCGTTGCGCACCTCGATACCGGGCCGTAGGTGAAAATTGTTGGCGTCAGCGTCGGACATCTGCAATTCGGTCAGCAAACGACCTTTCCCCTTGTTGACATCACCCTGTTGGGCAGCAATGAAATTTTGGGCTGCCGTGCCCAAATTGTTGAGCAAGGCCTCGGTAAG
>DYDL01000347.1 GCA_020717925.1 Desulfocapsa sp. | reverse complement strand
TACCAAGGCGAGCCACACCTCCTGACGGAAGGCTGCCTCCTCCTGAAAAGCGGCGCGCAGGCCGGCCAGGGAATAGCAGGTCGCCCGCCACAGTCGTAGCAGACCACTGGCCGGCGCCGGTGCGCCGGTAACGCCCTTTGAATTTGACATCACCTGCCCTCCCAAGTATGCTTGTGGCCGCGAATTGCCAGCCAACGTATCGTATCATAGCAAAGGAGACGGAGATGGACGACTGTATTTTTTGCAAAATCAGCCGGGGCGACATTCCGGCCAATAAATTATACGAGGATGACGAGGTGCTGGCCTTCTGGGATCTCAACCCCCAGGCTCCCAAGCACTTCCTCATCATTCCTAAAAAACATGTGGTCGGCCCCGCCGATCTGGCCCGGGAAGACGAACCGCTCATGGGCCGGCTGACCCGCAAGGCGAGCGAACTGGCGGACAAGCACGGCATCCCCGACTTCCGCCTGGTGATGAACAACGGCGCCAAGGCGGGGCAAAGCGTCTTTCACCTGCACATGCACGTGCTGGGCGGCCGGCCCCTGAGCTGGCCCCCGGGTTGAGCCTGACCTGCCATGGTGCCCATAGTCTGCCTGATCGGCCGCCCCAACAGCGGCAAAACCACCCTGCTGGAAAAGCTCATCCCGGCCCTGAAAAGAGAGGGGGTGCGGGTCGGCACGGTGAAGCACCATGCCCACGCCTTTGAGATGGACACGCCGGGTAAGGATTCCTGGCGCCATAAGCAGGCCGGCGCTGTTGTGGCGGCGCTCTCGTCGCCCTACGGCCTGGGCGTCATCCGCGACGTGGCACGCGACACCCCGCTCACCGAGCTGGTAAGCACCTATTTTCACGGGGTGGATCTGGTGCTGGCCGAGGGCTACAAACATGAAACCCTGCCCAAAATCGAGGTACACCGGAAGGCCGTTCAGGCCGAGCCCCTGCCAGACCCCGATGCCACCTGGGTCGCATATGTAAGCGATGCCAGGCTGGCCACCGCGCTGCCGCTCTTCACCTTTGAGCAGGTGGAGGAGCTGGCCGGTTTCATTAGAGAGCGTTTCCTCGCCATCCCGGCTCCGGGAGCCCTAAGGTGATTGCCAACATCACCGGCGTCATCCTGGCCGGCGGTCGCAGCCTGCGGTTCGGCGCCAACAAGGCCCTGGCCGAACTGGCCGGCCAGCCTCTCATCACCCACCCGGCCGGTGTGCTGGCAACCCTCTTCGCGCACCGGCTGCTGATAACCAACACCCCGGATCAATACGCCTTTCTCGGCTGGCCCATGGCCGGCGACCGTTTCCCGGGCGGTGGCCCGCTGGCCGGCATCCACGCGGCGCTCTGCACGGCTGAAGATGAACGGATCTTTGTCACGGCCTGTGACATGCCTGGTCTCTGCCCCGAGACCATCCGTTTGCTGTGCTCCATCCCCGGCTCCTGGGACGCCGTCGTACCCTGGCTGGATGACGGGCCGGAACCGCTGTGCGCGGTCTACGCCAAATCGGCCTTGCCGGTGGTGGTGGCGGCTTTGCAGCAAGGCATATTCCAGGTCCGGGCCGTGCTGGCCAAGCTGCGGACCAGAATGGTGCCAACACAGGAACTGCCGCCTGCCGGAGGTAGCCCGGCCCGGTTCGTCAACATCAACACCCGGGCCGACCTTGCCACCCTGGCCCTGAAGGGGAAAGGAATTCGGTAATAACCTTGCCGTGATGGCAGAATGTAAAAACGCCTGTCAGACTGCAAGCCTGACAGGCGTTTTTGTTTAAAATTACTGCTGCACCTTGGCTATGAGGGAGATAGCAATGCCATTTCCCTCATAGCGTTAGACCATCCCTAGAAGGTATGGCAGTCCGCGCAGGCGCGCTTGGTGCTGTGTTTCTTGTGCAGATCCTGGGCATTGCTGTACGTTTCGCTGC
>DYDL01000346.1 GCA_020717925.1 Desulfocapsa sp. | reverse complement strand
TGTTGCCGATACTGATCAGCTTGGCCAATCCCAGATGGCGACCGGCGGCCAGGTCAAGCATGGCGGTGCACAGGGCCCCTGATTGGGAGAAGATGGAGATCCCACCCGGCTCCGGCATTTTACCGGCGAAGGAGGCATTGAGTTTGGCCTCGGTGTTGATCAACCCTAAACAATTTGGCCCCAGCATCCGCACATTATGACGCAGACACAGATCGGCCACCTTCTTTTCCCGCGCCATCCCCTCCGGCCCGGTTTCCCGGAATCCGGCGGTAATAACTATGACAGCCTTGGCCTTGGCATGGATGCTGTCTTCCACCGCCGCGTACACCAGGGCATTGGGCACCACGATCACGACCAGATCAATTTCTTTTCCCCAGGCCGCAAGCGTTGGATAACAAGGCAAACCCAACAGGGTGTCCACCGTCGGATTCACCGGCACGATAGTTCCCGGAAAACCATCCTCCACCAGATTGGCAAGGATATCATGCCCGACCTTGCCGGGACTTCTGGAGGCGCCGATCACCGCCACCGACTGCGGACGAAACAGGACGTCAAGACTCATAGAGGCTCCTTATAAAGTTGTGCGGGCGACAGGTTGCCCTATAAACTGCGAATTTATTCTCACCAGGGATTGATCATGGTAACGCCACTCGCTTCCATATCTTTTGTGTTTCTTGTTACCACGGCAAGACCGTATGAAAGACCGGTGGCGGCAATCAATCCGTCAATGGCCGGCATAGCCTTGCCTGACAGCTCGGAGGATGCTTGAATTTTTCCCCAGATTGCCGCCGTTTGGAGGTCAAAAGAAAGAATTCTCTCGTTGAATCTTTCTTGAAGCTCATCATTGACCCAGTCATGCAGTTCTTTTTTCTTTTGGCTTTCAGGCAACTTGGCGACCCCTTTATGAATTTCACCAAGAGTAAAAACACTGATAAACAGGCTGGATTCCTTTGCTTTTGCAACCCATTGAACAACATTGCGACTGGGATTTTTTTTTATCAGCTCAGAAATGACGCACGTATCCAGCAAATAATTCATAACTCAACATCCCGGGGGATTTCTTTGCTTCTTGCAAGATCAATGTTCTCCTGGGCAAGCGGAGAGTTATGAAAAAAATTCACCAGGCTGGTTTTTGGTTTTACTAATTTTCTGTACTCGTTTATTGACAAAACAACGACAGCCTCCTTGCCATGCTTCGTCACAAACTGCGGGCCATTCTGTTGGGCTTTGTCAACCAAACTGCTGAACTTATTTTTTGCATATTGCAGCTGCCAATAATTTTCCACGGTTCACCTCCATGTTCTCAATATTTTATTCAGGCCACTCTGTCTATAAAATAGAGCTAACATCGCCAAGTGTCAATATTTTATCAGCAATCACACGATCAAGCCAGACATGACCGGAACAGCTCACAAGGCCGGCTGAATCCCGGCCTCCCGCAGCAGGTTGACCACCGAGGCGATTTTATAGGTATTCAGGCGCAGATAGATGCGGTTGCCGTGTTCGACATCATGAATACGCAACAGACGGGTAAAAGGGATTTCGTGTTGTTCGAGCAAGGTGACAATCATGGTCATCAGGTTGTTCCGGCCGTCATCCTCAATCCCAAGCAACACCGAGCCCTTTTCCCCTACCCCGAAAAGCTCTTTATAGGCCGCAAGCAGATCACCACTCGAAAAAATACCCACCAGACGCCCATCCTCAAGAACCGGCAGCGCCCCGACACCCATGCGATTAAAGAGGAGCAGGGCGTCATCAAGGGTTGATTCGGGGGTCAGAGAGACACACTCCGTACTCATAATATCTGCCACCGTCGCCTTTTCCACCCGCTCATATATCTGCAGGCGTTCACTTTCGGTAAGCATCGACGACGGATAGGCCGAGCGCAGATCACGGTCGGTGATCATCCCCACCAGCTGCCCTTCGCGACCGACCACCGGCAGATGCC
>DYDL01000103.1 GCA_020717925.1 Desulfocapsa sp. | reverse complement strand
CTCGGGAGCCACTTCAATATGAAAGGGCTCGGCCAAGGCCAGCCCATTGCGCGCTGCTTCACGGTTCATGAACTGTTCGATGGGGGTAAAGAGATCCCGATCCAGGCCAGCCATATATTGCGTGGTCTGGGCGGCATGATCACCATTAACCGGGTAGACGACCACCCACAGGGGGCGATCCCAGTCAGTGGCGCGCAACTTCACCAGCCAGGCGTTGGCAGCCACCATGAAAAGGATGAACAAAAGCAAGGTGATACGGATGGGTCGGGGAATTCTCATGGGTCAACAAGACGATCTCGGTCAATCGTGAAGATGGTGACGAGCCGGTCAGATTGTTAATACATACCAGAGATGCCACCCTTTTCCGATCTTTTCCAGACATCGCCTGTAAACCAGCCTGCATAAAAAGTTGCAAACATCCCATGCGGTCTTTAGTATAGCCTGGTCTTTATGTGGCCCCCTACCCGTTTATGCAGGCCCTGATGCACCTATCGAACCATATGCTGCCAATGCCACCCTCCCATCGCCAGAGGCAAGGCAGCGGCCTGTCTTTGCGGTTGCGGCCCCTCTGCTTAGCCTTGCTTGTCATCCTGTGGTCTGCCGGCATTGCCAGCGGTGCAGCAGGCAAGCATTGCGCCAACCCCTGCGGCCCCCCGGCCCTGGATGGTCTGGTTTCCTGCGGCGGTTACGGTGTTGGTTCGAGCCAGTCGGTTAAGCTCGGCCACAACCTGGACCACCCTTACACCCCGGCCAGCATTCTGAAGATCGTCACCGCCCTGGCGGCTCTCGAAATCCTTGGCCCGGACTTCCGTTTTGAAACCCGTTTTACGGTGAACAACCAGGGCGACCTCTTCATCCAGGGCTTCGGCGACCCGATGCTGGACTCCGAGGCGGTGCTGGCCATCGTCAAGTCCCTGCAAGGGCTGGGCCTCAAACAGGTGCATGACCTGGTCCTGGACGATACGGCCTTTCGGCTGGACGCCAAGGGCGACGGCAACGAGGGCAGCCTGAACCCATACGACGCCAACAACACCGCCCTGGCGGTCAACTTCAACACCATCAATGTCCAGGTCATGGCCGACCGCAGCGTGGTCTCCGCCGAGCCACAGACCCCTACCCTGCCCATCATGGCCGAGACCTGCAAAATTCTGGCCCCCGGCCCCCAGCGTATCAACATTTCCCAGGACAAAGAGTGTGTCCCTAAATACGTGGGGCAACTCTTCAAGGCCATGCTCGTCAACAACACCATCCCGGTGCATGGCACCATCCGCACCGGGGCCACCCCGGCCAACCTTGCCCCCATTTTCGTGCATCGCTCCCAGGCACCGCTGACCGAGGTTGTGCGCTCCATGCTGCGCTATTCCAACAACTACATCGCCAACCAGCTTTTTCTCAGCGTGGGCGCAAAGCGCTACGGCTATCCAGCGGAGTGGTCCAAGGGACGCAGGGCGGTGCGGGATTTCTACCAAATACGGCTCCCCAGTGTTGCCCCTGCTCTCCATCTGGTGGAGGGCTCTGGCCTCAGCCGAAAAAACACGGTCACCCCGGCGGCCATGCTTGCTGTGCTTGACTCCTTCCGTCCCTATGCCGAATTGCTGCCAGCGAAAAACAGCCAACGCATCAAGACCGGTACCATGGAGGGCGTCTACTCCCTAGCAGGATATTTGAGTTGTGAAAATGGGTCAAAAAGTTTTGTGATTATACTGAATCAACGAAATAATACGCGCGACGAGGTGCTTGAGCGACTGGAACGCGGGAACCGCTTAAACCGTTGAAACCGCTTAAACAGTTTTTAACAAAACCATGGTTTCCAGATGGCTGGTCTGGGGGAACATGTCAAAGAGACGGATCTGCTCGATGCCATAACCCAGCCCCTGGAGATCACCCAGATCCCTGGTCAGGGTGGCCGGGTCGCAGGAGATATAGATGATTGTCCCGGGCGCCAGGGCCATCACCCGCGGCAGCACCTCGCGACAGCCGCCGCGAGGTGGATCCAGGAGCAGCAGGTCGAAACGCTCGCCCTTTGTCACCAGGCTGCATGCCCCCGCCGCGGCCTCCATCTTGCTGAAGATGACATTGTCCAGTCCGTTCAAACTAGCGTTGCGCCTGGCACTGCGGATCGCCGAACCCTGCAGGTCCATGCCCGTCACCTGACCAGCCAGTCTGGCCATGGGCAGGGAGAAGTTGCCCACCCCGCAGAAGAGGTCGAGCACCCGCTCTTTCCTGCTGACCTTGGCCCAGTCGAGCAACTGGCTGATAAGCTGCTCGTTCTGTTCCTGGTTGACCTGGTAAAAACCGCCCGGCTCAACGGTCAGCGCCACCGGCGCCAAGTCCAGTCCAACCGGCAGAGAGAGGCGGAGCATGGCGTGCTCCGGCAGTTGCGGGGCCAGGCCAGCGCCGCTGAACAGGCCATGACCCTCCACCCTGAGCAACACCTCGCTTACCCCGGCCAATTCTTGGACCACCCCGCGCACCAGGGCAAAGTCAGCCGGCCGCGGCTTACGTGAAAAATCCAGGAGAAGAATGCAGGATTCCTCGGCCGGGCTCAGGAGAATCTCCAGTTCCCTCGTATAGACAAGGAGATCGGCAAGCGACTGAGAACTGCCCATGGTTGCCAGAACGCGGTTGATAGCAGCGCGAGCGATAGGACACTGGCCCACTGCCACCACCTCGTGCGAATGAAGGCGATGAAAACCCATACGTCCCAGTTGATCGACATGCAGCCGCAGGCGGAGCCGGTAGCCCAGTGACCGGGGCGACGGCATCGGCTCGCCGAGCATGGCGCTGGCCTCGGACCAAGTAGCGGCCAGCCGGCCGCGCACCAGATGCTGGGTCAGAATCTCCTGCTTGAGACGAAGTTGGGCCGGGTAGGAGGCGTGCTGGAAATCGCAGCCGCCGCAGCGGCCATAGAGGGAACAGAGTGGGGTAACGCGGTCCGGCGAGGCGGTCTCGACTTCCAGGAGTTCGGCGTTCAGAAAGCCTTTCTTGCGTTGCCGCACCCGCACCCGCACTTGCTCGCCGGGCAGCACCCCTGGCACCAGCACCACCATGCCGTCGGGGCTGTGACCCAGGCCAAGGCCGCCAGCCACCACCTTTTCCACGGTCAGGCTGAACGCTTCCGACAAGCCCTAAACCCCGATGACCTGGTTGAGAATTTCCACCGCGTCCCGCACAAACTTGGGGCAGCGTTTTTTATACAGCTTGAGATCCTTGGCCTCGCGCTGGCCCTCCTTGGTGCCCGGGTCACAGCCCAGCAACTCACGGCAGAGCATGGTACCCATGTTGCGCGCCTTGAAAAGTTCGGCAAAATCGCGAATCATTTGACCGGACCTTTTCCTGCCGCCGGCGTTGCCGCCGCAGTGCAGACCTATTACCATGAAGGCGCCGGTCACCGCGCCGCAGGTCTCGCCCAGGCTGCCCATGCCGCTGCCAAATCCGGCAGCAACAGCCAGGGCCAGATCCTCGTCCAGGCCGTAGCGGGCGCTGTAGGCAGCAAGCACCGCCTGGGAGCAGGAGTGACCCTGGCCGACCAGGCGCTCAACCTGCTCCAGGTTGGCCACGGCCTCGCCTGTTGCCGTGGTTGCGGGCCGCCTCTTTTTAGACCAGAAGGCCATGCTCAATAATGGGCGTCGGCAAAGGCCAACCAGCCGCCGGCCCGCACCAGTTCACGGTCAAAGGGGTTGAGGGTGAAGGCAAAGGCGGCCTTGTGGCTGCCCTGGGCCATGAGCACGTTTTTCTCCAGATCAACCGCCAGGGTAAGATCCGGGCCCAGGGCGATGATGGCGTCGATGTCCTCGCGGGGCAATTCTATGGCGAGCATGCCGCAGTTAAACATGTTCTGCCGGAAGATGCGGGCAAAGCTCTCGCCCACCACCAGATCGATATCGTTCTTCTCAAAGACCCAGACCGCGTGCTCCCGGGAGGAGCCGCAGCCGAAGTTGCCGCGGGTGACGATGGCCCGGGCCTGGCGCAGCTTCTCGGCGCGCGGGTCAAAGCCCTCCAGCTTGAGATCCTCCAGCATATGGGGGGCCAGGGCCTCCTTGCTGTTTTCAGTGAGATACTTGGCCGGGATGATCTCATCGGTGTTGATGTCGCTCCGGTCGAGAACAAAGGCAGGGCCGCCAAACTCTTTCATGCTTTTACCTCCTTGGCCTGTTGCAGGAAGGGGCGTGGATCGGTAATCACCCCGGTCACTGCCGTGGCCGCAGCCGTGGCCGGGCTCATGAGATGGACCATGCCACCCTTGCCCATGCGGCCGTTGAAGTTGCGGTTGGTGGTGGAGGCGCAGACCTCGCCCTCGGCCAGCACGCCGTTGCTCATGCCCAGACAGGCACCGCAGGTGGGGTTGGTGACGCAAAAACCAGCCTCCATGAAGGTGGTGATGATGCCCTCGACCATGGCCTGGTTGTAAACCTTGGGGGTGGCGGGCGACAGGATGCCGCGCACGCTAGCGGCGATTTTACGTCCGGCCAGTATCGCGGCCGCCTCGCGCAGATCCTCAATGCGGCCGTTGGTGCAGGAGCCGATGTAGACCTGATCCACGCGGGTACCGGCCAGGGCGGAGACATCCATCACCTCGTCGGGTTTGAACCCGTGGGTGACTTGGGGCGCAAGGCCGGCAACATCCACGGCCAGGGTGCCGGCGTAATGGGCATCCGCATCGGAATACCACTTGCCAAAGTCTGCCACGGCCGCGTCCAGCGTGGCATAATCGCCCTGGATAAAGGGCCACAGGTATGCGGCGGTCACCCGGTCCGGCAGGCAGATGCCGCAGGTGGCGCCAGCCTCTATGGCCATGTTGCACAGGGTCATGCGCGCTTCCATGGACATGGCGTCCACCACCGGACCCACGAACTCCATGACCTTGTCCGTGGCGCCGTTCACGGTCAGAATCTTGATGATGTGCAGGATCACGTCCTTGGCATAAACGCCGTTGCCCAGCGTGCCGGTGATCGTCACCTTGATGGTCTCGGGATGCCGGAAGGAGCAGACCCCTTTCAGAATGCCGACCTCCAGATCAGTGGTGCCCACCCCGGCGGCAAAGGCGCCAAAGGCACCGTGGGTGCAGGTGTGGGAGTCGCCCATGATCACCGTGTAACCCGGCCGGATAAAACCCTTTTCCGGGAACAGGGCATGGCAGACGCCATTGGCGCCGATGTCGAAGAAGTCCTTGATCCGGTGGCGGTGCGCCCACTCCCGTACGATCTTGGCCTGGGTGGCGGTCTTGGAGTCCTTGGACGGGGTGACGTGGTCAATGACCGCCTTGATTTTATCGGGGTCAAAAACCCGGTCCATGCCCCGCGCCACCAGATCGTTGATGGCGATCGGCGTGGTGATCTCGTGGCAGAGCACCACGTCCAGGTTGAGCACCACGTTGTCCGGAGTGGGAGTGTCCCGCCGGTGGGCGGCAAAGATCTTCTCGGCAATGGTCTGTCCCATTTTGTAAACCTCCATAAAGCGGCTGCCAGACCAACGAAGGGTGGTGGCCTGGCAACACGCAAATCAGCAAAAGAAACTGTCTATTTATACAAGTGAGGCTACAAGGTCAAACAAAAAAGGGAGGCAACATGACAAGACACCACCAGGAGCGTAGTCAACCGCTTAATGCGCCAGCAGCGTCGGCAGGGCGGCGGCAATTTCCCGGGCCAGACGCGAAAGGCCCTGGCTTAAGGCAACAACCATCGCCTCCTGATCCTGAGCAGTCGCGGCCAGGTTGAAGCTGCTCCTTGTTTCAGGGTGCAGTATCTGACCATCCTTGCCCATGATCTGCCAGCGGGCGACAAGGTTGACCGCGCCACCAGGGCCGGCCTCGAACTGCACGACCTCAACCGTGATCTGGCAGTCGACCTTGCGGCTGCTTGACCAGGGGTGGAGCAGGATGCGGTCGGTGCCGAGCAGGGCTGAGAGGTCTTCCGACAGGACGCGGGGCAGATTTTCCGCCAAGGGCTCGGCCCAACGCTCGCGGTCCGCCAGGGCCAGGCGGTTGGCCGAGGTCCGGCTGACGATCTGCGGCCGGGCCAGATATTCCGGCAGCAGTACCGGGCCCAGGCCGATGGCAACCTCCTTGGCCAGAACAAACTCGGCCGGGGCATGATCATCACGCAAGGCGGAGAGCTGATAGTATTGAATGGGCGTGGATCTGGCGCAACCCGTTAACAGTAAGGCCATGGCCAAGGCCAGAAACAGGAACTCTTTGCACGCTCGGCAACTTTTCATTGATTGGCCTCTCCACGTTTGCTTCTGATGAGCGCTTCCGGCTGCTGTTCCAAGGTTTCCGACAACAGGCGCAGGGCGCGGGCGGCGCGGGCGACCTCCTGTAACGTTTCCTTGAAATGTTGGTTGGTTGGTGCTTCCTCGGCAATGAAATCGTGCATAGCCTTGGCGGCGGTCGCCATTTCCCGGCTTGCCTGGCTCACATTGCGGAACATCTCCGAGTCGGGATTCGCCAGCACCCCGACCTTGTCGGCAGCGCTCTTCACATGCGCCGCGGCCCCTTCAATCTGGCTGGCAGCAGTCTGTACAACGGTCAAGGTTCTGGCCAGGGCATCGAGGTCAGTCTGCAACCCTTTGGTAATGGCTGGGCTAGCATCATCCAGCCGGGCGGTCAACGCTTGCAGATGGCGCAAGGTCGTGGAAAGCAGTTGCGGCAGTTCCTTGGTCGTCTCCGAGGCGAGGAACCTGTTGACCGACTCACCAATGGCCGCCAGATCCTTTAAGAATTTCTCCATGGGAAACCCCTCCAGTTTCGAAGAGAATTCCTCGGATGTGGAGGGGATGGTCGGAATCTCGCTCATCTCCGGGTCAATGGCAAAAAAATTGGCTGGCTTGTCGGGATAAAAGTCAAGGTCAACGTAAAGCTGGCCGGTCAACAGACTCTGCATGCGAAGCCGGGCGCGCAGTCCCCGCTCCACCAATTGCTTGATGGTCGTACGGTCCTGCAGGTCGATCTCTTCGCCACTGTGCGACTGAACGACCGAAGAGTCAACCTCAACAGTGACTGGCACCAGAAAGCGCTTACTCTGCTCGTCAAGCCCAAGCTGGATGCGCTTAACGTTACCTACTGTGACGCCAAGAAAGACCACCGGCGCCCCGACCTGCAACCCTTGGGCCGCCCCCTCGAAATACATGATGTGCTGGTGGTGTTCCTCGAACCACTTGCCGCCGCCGAGGAGCAGTACCGCCACGACCCCGAGGGTGACGGCGCCCATAACAAAAATGCCGATAAGCGTTGGGTTGGCGTGCTTGCTCATGCCTCACCCCTGGTGAGAAAATGGCGCACCTTGGGATCGCCCGACCTGAGCGCCTCCCTGGGATTGCCGGTGGCTATCATGGTGCGGGTCTCGGTATCGAGAAAGACGGAGTTGCTACCGATATTGAGGATGCTCGCCAGCTCGTGGGTGACCACGACAATCGTGGTGCCGAGGCTGTCGCGCAGTTCGAGGATCAAATCGTCCAGCCGCCGGGCGGTCAGTGGATCGAGCCCGGACGAGGGTTCGTCGATCACCAGGATCTCCGGGTCAAGGGCCATGGCCCGCGCCAGGCCGGCCCGCTTTTTCATGCCGCCGGATAGTTCCACGGGATAGAACTCCTCAAAGCCAGCCAGCCCCACCAGGGCGAGCTTGAAGGAGACGAGCTCGTCAATCCGGCGGGGCGGCAGGGTGGTGTATTCACGCAAGGGCAGGGCCACGTTTTCGGCCAGGGTCAGCGAACTCCATAACGCCCCGCTCTGGAACATAATGCCCAGGCGCCGCTTGAGGCGTTCCTGATCCTCCTGGGGTATGTTCCAGAAGTCTTCGCCGCTGTAAAAAATTGTACCCGTCGTCGGACGTTGCAGGCCAACCAGTGCTCGCATCAAGGTGGTCTTGCCGCAGCCGTTGCCGCCCATGATGACAAAGATGTCACCCTTATTGATGACGCAATTCAGATCGTGTTGCACGATAAAATCGCCATAGCCCATGGTCAGATTATGAATTTTGATATGAGGCTCGGTAGACATTTTTTTAGGTGGATAGTCTGTAGGTGTTTAGCCTGTTAGCATTTATAAAAGACAGCCAGCGCCACTTACTACATCCCATATTCTCGTCTTTTCTTGCCTAACAGTCTACAGACTAAACCGCTAAACACCTTCCCCACTTATATCCCCAACTGATAGTAGATGATAGTCATAAGCGAGGCGGATATGGTGATGAGCAGGATGCCGGTCACCACCGCCGAGGTTGCCGCCTCCCCTACCGCCTCGGCGCTACGTCCGCACTGCATGCCGCGCAGGCAGCCGGAATAGGCGACCATGGCGCCGTAGACGCTGCCCTTGGAAAGCCCGACGAGGAAATGCTTGATTTCCAAAGCCTGTACCGTTTCCGTGTAATACTCGAAGACACTGATATCAAAGATCGTGTTCGAGACCAGCAAACCGGCCAGCATGCCGATGAAGCCCGCATAGAGGGTCAAAAGCGGCACCATCAACATGAGGGCCATGATACGCGGCAAGACCAGGAAATCAATGGGCGAGATGCCCAGGGTCTTGAAGGCATCGATTTCCTCATTGACCTGCATGGTGCCAAGCTGGGCGGCAAAGGCCGCGCCGGTACGACCGGCGATGATGATGCCGGTCATCAGCGCCCCCATCTCGCGCACCATGCCAATGGCGACCAGATCGGCGATAAAGCGCTGCGCCCCAACCATCCGCAGTTGATCGGCCCCCAGATAGGCGAGGATAAGGCCGACGAGAAAACAGATCACCGAGACAATGACCAGAGCCCGCGGGCCGACCTCCTCGATCTCCAGCCACAGATCACCCATGCGGAACTGAGCGCGGCCGGTCAGCAGCCGGCCGAACGACAAGGTGATCTCTCCCAGAAAATGCAACATCTCGGGCAGGCCACGTAAAAAGGCGATAATCTCCGTGCCCACTTGAAAGAAGAGGGTTCGCCTGCCCCCCTTGCGCCTGCTCTCTTTTTGCGCGGGTACGGCCAAGGCCATGGCCAGCAAATGTTGCACCCCTGCCGGCAAGCCGCTCTGATCCACCACGATACCGCGGTTATTGCAGAATTTCAGCAGGGCGGCAAGAAAGGCCAGCAGTCCGGAGTCCCAGACGCCGAGGGCAGCGGTGGAGAAAGAAAGACGATGCAGACCTTCAGGCAACTTGCCATGCAAGACTTCGGAAGATGGCAACTCCTGGTCAGTGGACCAGCGCCCGGTGAATACTACTTGCACCTCATCGGGGCCGACGAGGTGCGTTTCAAGATTCCACGCCGCCTCTTGGTTGCCGGAGATGGAATGCGCCCTCTTCATCATTATCCGCCTCTGGTTCCATGCTTTGTGCCTTTCTTATTACATTTTAAAGCATAGCCCTCTTGCAGGAAAGGAGCAAGAAAATGCTCTTTTCCTTTTGCGCCAGAAAACCATTCATCCTTTTCAGGTCACCCGGTCAGCAGCCTAATTCGTGGACCCGGGTTAATCGAAGCGCCCTCCTGTCCAGGCCTACTCTTGCCCGAATCAGTCAAATCCGGGGCACCATGCCGCTTGCAAAAAGCACGCCCACGTCGAGCCAAATGCCCTGGTCGTTCCGGAGCGTCTCGATCTCCCGCAGATGCTCCTGCTTGAAGCGGGCCTGATCAGCGGCGGAGAGGCGGCTCACCATCCGCCTGAACCCGGCGTTCCAGACGATGTCCCACCATTGGTCCGCGTCAGCCAGGTGGTAGCCGACGTTTTTGCTCTCCACCTGAATATCCGTAAGCCCGGCCTGTTCGAAAAGGAGGCGACACCCCTCTTCATTGGCGATGCGCCGCCAGGGCTGCGGCGGTGGCTCAACACCGTAGGCCAGCATCCTGGCGAAAAACAGCTCTTTCAAAGGGTGAAAATAGGACTCCTGAAAATTGGTAATAAAGACCCGACCGCCCGGTTTCACCATGGAGGCCATATGGGCCAGTTGGTTTTCCATCTCCTCGACGAAAAAAATCCCAAAGGCGCAGACCGCCATATCAAAGCTCTGTGCCGGGAACCCGAGGTGTTGCATATCACGTTCGAGAAATTCTATGTTGCCGATGCCGCGTGCCACCGCCTTGCTCCTGGCCTGGGCCAACATGCCGGCGGAAAAATCCACGGCCGTGACAATGCCCCGGGGCAACCGCGGCGCGATGGCAAGAGTGGCATGCCCGGTCCCGCAAGCGACGTCGAGCACCCGCTCATGCCCTTGCAGATCGAGAAGCGTTACCAGGTGCGCGGCGCTGGCGGGGAAAAAACGGAGGGCATCCGTGTCGTAGCCATCGGCAATGGTGTTGAAGGTTTCCTTGATGATGGTCTTCTGTTCTTGGTTCATTGAGTTGTCCTTTCGGTTCACTGCTCTTTCAGCGCCGCGCACCTGGCAAAGCTTGGCAGCTTTCTCTCAACCTGCTTTTTCTTTATCCATCCCCTTGCCAAGACTCCAGGCCATTTTAGCGACCAACCCAACTCCGACCACAAGAACACTCCATAGCAGCCATTTCCTCCAGGGCAGCGGTGGTGGCGCTGGAACAAGCAGATCCGGGCCGCCGAGTACAGTTCTTGGTAATAGCACCGCCTCTTTGAGCAGTGCATCTTTATCCTTGCCCATAACCTGAGCCAGTAGCTCGGGTGCGCTGTTGTGCAGTTCCTCTTCCCCCAGCCGGGCAGAGCCGTATGCCAGCATGAATGGGCCTCTGCCCCGAGCCACAAAAAGCAGTTCATGGGGCACCCACCCCAGTTCAACTATCGGGATGTTTCCTGGGTCAGCGGCTGTGCCCCCTTCCATCTCCACCCGCCAGTAACGATCAGGTGCCAGCCCAACGGTAACAGTATCCTGCACCAGGGTGGCTTGATCAAAGCGGAGGTCATAAAAAATACCGCTCTGCCGACAGCGCCACTTCGCTGCCCGGTCGGGCCGTGAAAGTAGCGTGGCCTTAACCAAGGTGTTCTTCTCGGCAAAGC
>DYDL01000345.1 GCA_020717925.1 Desulfocapsa sp. | reverse complement strand
GGCCCAACTTCAGCCCCAGAATCGAGGCTTGATTGGCGAGACTGATGGCCAAGCCATCGGCTACGCCCAACTCTCGGCAAATCGCCTCCCCTTGCTTGAGCAAGCCAAGCGCCTCCTCCAGCCGACCCCAAGCCTTCAGAATCAACGCCTGGTTGCCAAGACTCGCCGACAGTCCGGCCCGGTCGCCCAACTCTCGGCAAATCGCCTCCCCTTGCTTGAGCAAGCCAAGCGCCTCCTCCAGCCGACCCCAAGCCTTCAGAATCAACGCCTGGTTGCCAAGACTCCTGCTCAGTCCGGCCCGGTCGCCCAACTCTCGGCAAATCGCCTCCTCTTGCTTGTGCAAGCCAAGCGCCTCCTCCAGCCGACCCCAAGCCTTCAGAATCACCGCCTGGTTGCCAAGACTCGCCGACAGTCCGGCCCGGTCGCCCAACTCTCGGCAAATCGCCTCCCCTTGCTTGAGCAAGCCAAGCGCCTCCTCCAGCCGACCCCAAGCCTGCAGAATCACCGCCTGGTTGCCAAGACTGGCTTGCAGTCCGGCCCGGTCGCCCAACCGCCGGAATAACTGTTCGGCTTCCTTCATTTCCCGAACGGCGGCTTCCAAGTCCCCCCGACGATATGCGCCCAATCCCAACCGTGTCTTCGCCCACGCTTGCGTCCGCTTTGCCTCTGCCGTCAAAACCACGCCCAAGGGCTTGGCCCGCGCCGCGGCGTGATCACGACCGCTCACGGCCCGGTAAAGCTTGGTCAATTCGCTTCCCACTTCCCCAAAATCTTTCGGCCGTCCTCCAGGCTCCTTGTCCAGACACTGGCGCATCAACCCGGCCAATCCAGCCGGAATCTGCTGGTTCCAGTCGCGCGGTTCGGGCACGGCTGCTTCTCGATGCGCCCGCTGCCAGAGGCGCAATTCCTGCCCGCCCGCAAACGGCAACTGCCGGCAAAATATCTCATACAACAACACCCCAAACGCATACACGTCGCTGGCCACGCCAACGTGCGACCCGGCCGTCCATTGCTCCGGCGCCATGTGCGTGGGCGTGCCGCCGGCGGCTGAGACCGTCACCCACAACGCCGCTTCGTCGGCGTCGCGGGCCGGGCCGGGCGCCTCGATGCCGCGCGCGCCCAGCGCCCGGGCCAGCCCCAGGTCCGTGACCAGCGCCTTGCCGACGCCGTCGCCGCCCTCCCGCACCAACAGCACGTTCTGCGATTTGAGGTCCCGATGCACCAGCTTCTGGCCATGCACATACTCCATGGCCCAGCAGACTTGGATGGCCACGTCCAAACCCGCTTCCAGCGACAGCGGTTGCCCGCGGTAAATCCGCGCCGCCAGACTGCCCCCGTCGCACAGGTCCATGAAGATGGCCGGCTGATAGTCGGTGGTCTGGTCGTCAATCACGTCGAACGCCCGGACTACGTGCGGGTGGACCAGGCCAATCCAGTGGCGGACCTCCTCCACCAAATCCTTCTTGGCCTGCGGGCTGTCCACAAAGCGCACCAGCCGCCTGGTCCCCGTGGGGTCGAATTCCCACCGGCCCAGCGGCACCTTCACCGCAATGTCCCGCTGCGTGGCGTGGTCGTAGGCGCGATAAACCAAACCCATGCCGCCTCGGCCTATAGCACCGCGGATTTCGTAGATGTTGCCCACCACTTTGCCCACGGGCCAGACCTCCACATCGCCAGCGCCGCGAGCGGGTCGCGGCTGCGCCTGTGGCCGAGGCGGTGCCGAGGGCTTGGGTTGCGCAACGGGTGGCGGAGACTGCTCTTGCGGGCGGCTGCGGAAGAACCGGCCGAGGAAGTTGCTTATGCTTTTCATGGCTTGCCTTTCAAGAGTTGCCGGGCCTGTTCGCCCGTGTTGTGTCTTTGTCTGACATCGCTGTTACTCGCTATTCTTTACTGGTAACTACTCAGGTGCCCGCCCGCCATGGGCGGGCACCTGAGGGAATTGGCG
>DYDL01000344.1 GCA_020717925.1 Desulfocapsa sp. | reverse complement strand
TGCTACTTTGTCAACTTGAACCAAAAATCGCTAAAGGCCGGCCGGGAGACATGACGATGAAGAACATAGAAAGGAGTGTGAACTATGGACTTCATCGTCAACGAACCCAACCGACTGTGCGAATCGTTCTTTGAAAACTTCGATGGCCTCTGGACCCGCCCCAACCAGTACGGCGGATTCCGCGCGTATGTGCTGGGCCTGTTGTCCGAGGCCCACCGCAAGAACGTCGCCGTTCTCTCGGACAAGGTGGTGGGCCAGGATTATCAGAGCCTGCATCATTTCCTGACCGACTCGCCGTGGGACGACGAGGAGTTGAACCGCCGCCGGATCGCGGCACTCGAGGCCGACCGCCAGACGGCTTCCAGCAAGGACGGCGTGCTGATCCTCGACGACACGGGCGTCCCCAAGAAGGGCGACTCGACCGAAGGCGTCAAACGGCAGTACATCGGCCAGGTAGGAAAGACCGCCAACGGCCAAGTCTTCGTCACCTCGCATTATGCCGACACCCGGCGGCACTGGCCGGTGGACATTCTGCCCTACGTGCCGGACACGTGGCTGCAAGAAGGGAAGCTTGATCCGGCATTCCGAATCAAGCCCGACCTTGCCCTGGAACTCATCCAGAAGGCCCGCGAGCACGGAATCGCGTTTCGAGCCGTGGTCGTGGACAGTTGGTACGGTTCCAACCCGCACTTCATTGCCGCGTTGGAGAAGGATTCGGTTCCCTACGTGGCTGAACTCAAGCACTCGATGAGGGTCTTCGTGCGGCTCGAGGGCGACGTCACTCGCAACGAACACACGCTGGAACAGGCGCTATGCCTGTTGAAGCGGGAAAACTTCCGCCCCGTGCGGATTCCATCCGCCGACGGCACGGAACGCGAGGCGTGGATCGCCCGGCTCGACGTGAAGCTCAAGAAGTTCCCCTTGAAGCGGCGAGTGGTCGTTTGCACGACAAAGCCGGAGAACCCGGCCGCAGACAAGGAACTGCGCCTCCTGACCACCAACGTGGCGGAGTTCCGGGATGACACCGTCGTGAAGACGTATGCTCTGCGGAACTGGGTCGAGGAGTTCTACCGCGAGGCGAAGGACGACTTGGGCGGAGGGCAGTACCAGGTGCGCGACCTTGCGAGCATCGTACGCCACTGGAAGCTCGTCTTTGTCGCACACAGCCTGCTCCAGCAGCTTCGCATGAAGGGAATCCTCGCCCGGTTGTGCGAGAAGCCCATCCGCACGCTTCGGCAGACCTTGATGGCCCTGCGGGATTACCTTCGTCAGGTTTACCTGCTCCAATGGCTGCCCGAGCACATCGAAGTTTTCAAAGAACACCTGCGAACGTCAGGATATCTGTTCCCTGACGTGGAGTTGACAAAGTAGCATTAGGTTATCTGTCTCTTTTCTAACACTACAACGTTGGATTTCGGAAGGAGAGATTCTTCGCTCCGCTCAGAATGACACGCTGCGGTACTTGGCTGTCATTCTGAGGAGCGAAGCGACGAAGAATCTTTCCGTAATCACGAACACGGAACCGGACCTGTTCGCTGTGCCCAAGTGACTGTCGGCCAATGTGTTGCGCTCGCACATGCAAGAGGTTTTAGCGTTGTAGTACTAAGGTGGTCTCGATGTTTGCGCCGAGGGACTGCATGAGTTCGACGAAGTTTGGGATCGTGGCGGCGGATTGTGCGGCGGCGATACGGGTGGTGCCGGCGGCGCCCATTGCGGCGAGTGCGAGTGCCATGACGACGCGGTGGTCGCCGTGGCCGTCGACGTTGGCGCTTTTGAGGGGTGCTCCTTGAATGAGGAGGCCGTCGTCGAGTTCGGTGATGTGTGCGCCCATTTTGGTGAGTTCGTGGTGCATGACGGCGATGCGGTCGGTTTCTTTGATTCGGGCGTGTGGGACGTTGATGAGGCGGGTCTGGCCTTGTGCGAAGCAGGCGGTGACGGCGAGTGCGGGGAGAGCGTCG
>DYDL01000343.1 GCA_020717925.1 Desulfocapsa sp. | reverse complement strand
GAGCTACGAAGTTCTTGCGGTCCTGCGACATGGCAGGCCCGCTGTCGCCCCGGCCGCACGGTCGGGGCGCGAATTGAAACTCTATGCGTGGTCAACGATTTACGGAACAAACTTGTCGCCCCGGCCGCACGGTCGGGGCGCGGATTGAAACGAGGGCAAAGCGAGCCGCCCCCGAGCTCGCTACGGTCGCCCCGGCCGCACGGTCGGGGCGCGGATTGAAACTCGATGCTGGCGCGCGCGGGGCGTGTCTTTGCGGGTCGCCCCGGCCGCACGGTCGGGGCGCGGATTGAAACGCGGTGGCCGCCGCCGATGAGGTTCGCAATGCAAGTCGCCCCGGCCGCACGGTCGGGGCGCGGATTGAAACCCTACCTGGCCAGAGACCCCAACCGAATAGTCACGTGTCGCCCCGGCCGCACGGTCGGGGCGCGGATTGAAACAGGAACAAAGGCGGCGCCTACGCGCGCCAAAAAAGTCGCCCCGGCCGCACGGTCGGGGCGCGGATTGAAACGTTTTTTCCTTGGTCGAGTTTCAGCGTGTAGTTGGGTCGCCCCGGCCGCACGGTCGGGGCGCGGATTGAAACTATATGACTTGTGCGTAGCCGTATAGCTTTTCGTGTCGCCCCGGCCGCACGGTCGGGGCGCGGATTGAAACGAAGATTGCTCCTCCTGCGGCGAGCGCGAGAACCGTCGCCCCGGCCGCACGGTCGGGGCGCGGATTGAAACTCCGCCGGCCGGGTTGTTCGTCACGAATGGCGTCGTCGCCCCGGCCGCACGGTCGGGGCGCGGATTGAAACCATGTTTCAGTCCTCCCACCACATCGAGAGAGTGGTCGCCCCGGCCGCACGGTCGGGGCGCGGATTGAAACGGGGTTGTACTGGATTTTCTGCTCTTCCGTCAGGGTCGCCCCGGCCGCACGGTCGGGGCGCGGATTGAAACAGAGTCTGGAGCGTCAGGCTCGCGACCTCACGGTGTCGCCCCGGCCGCACGGTCGGGGCGCGGATTGAAACCTCTATGTCAGCCGCGTCTGACATCGATGTCAGGTCGCCCCGGCCGCACGGTCGGGGCGCGGATTGAAACAGTGTCGTGAGGTGATTGCCATGGTCGCTCTCACGTCGCCCCGGCCGCACGGTCGGGGCGCGGATTGAAACATTTGCAGAGTGCGGCCAGCGGGATGCGCGGCGTGTCGCCCCGGCCGCACGGTCGGGGCGCGGATTGAAACGACGCGGTGCTGTCGGCGGCAGTGGCTCCTCACTGGTCGCCCCGGCCGCACGGTCGGGGCGCGGATTGAAACACGACCATCAGTTCATGACGCTCAGCTTCCTACGTGTCGCCCCGGCCGCACGGTCGGGGCGCGGATTGAAACGTCGCCAACGCGGAGCGGGACGCGGCCCGCTGAGGTCGCCCCGGCCGCACGGTCGGGGCGCGGATTGAAACCTGCCGAATCATGACTCGGCCTGCAAACAAGCCGAGTCGCCCCGGCCGCACGGTCGGGGCGCGGATTGAAACTACTCCCAGAGCGAGCGAGCCTAGTTGGATTTTTGTCGCCCCGGCCGCACGGTCGGGGCGCGGATTGAAACTACTCGGTGCGGGTAGCAGGCTGTGAGGTCTCCTTGTCGCCCCGGCCGCACGGTCGGGGCGCGGATTGAAACGGCGGGGGCTGGTTCGGCGTTCACGTCGTCCGGGGTCGCCCCGGCCGCACGGTCGGGGCGCGGATTGAAACACGATCAGGGTTAGAATTGCTACGAGGCAGTGCTGTCGCCCCGGCCGCACGGTCGGGGCGCGGATTGAAACTGGAACACGGTCAGCGGCACCGGCTGGATCGACTGTCGCCCCGGCCGCACGGTCGGGGCGCGGATTGAAACACACCGAACGGAATCCACCACACGACACTCCGGAGTCGCCCCGGCCGCACGGTCGGGGCGCGGATTGAAACAGGACTTACGTCGTC
>DYDL01000102.1 GCA_020717925.1 Desulfocapsa sp. | reverse complement strand
GATCGATGTCAGCCCAAAATTCCATACCTTGCGTTACGCCCTGGCCGAGGGATTTTTGTACGGCAACCCCGAGGTTCTGGGCCGGGTCTTTGCCAAAACCGTGCCCAAGGGCGATGTCATGGAGGTGGCGCGGGCCGCCGGCATCATGGCCGCTAAGCGCTGCAGCGATCTGATCGTCTTCTGCCACCCCATCCCGCTCGACTGGGTGGAGGTCAATTTTGAGGAGCATGACAAAGGCATCCGGGTCAGCGCCGAGGTGCGTTCGGTCTGGAAAACCGGGGTGGAGGTCGAGGCGATCACCGCGGTTACCGGCGCCCTGCTCAATGCCTACGACATGCTGAAACCGCTGGACCAGAACCTCTCTTTTGGCGAGGTGCGAGTGGTGAGAAAAAAAGGCGGCAAAAGCGATTTCAACGATCGCTTTGCCGTTCCTATCAAGACCGCCATCCTGGTGCTGTCCGACTCCACCCATGCCGGCCAGCGGGAGGACAAGTCCGGCAAGGTGATCGGTGACTTCCTCGCCAATCAGCCGGTCTCGATTGACTGCTACGAGATTCTGCCGGATGACCGCGACCTCATCGCCAGCCGCCTCAGAAAACTGGCCGACGAGGAAGGGATGCAACTGGTTTTCACCACCGGCGGTACCGGACTCGGGCCGCGCGATGTCACCCCGGAGGCGACCCTGACGGTGCTGGAGCGGACCGTGCCCGGCATTGTCGAGGCGGTTCGCCGGCACGGCAAGGAGCGGACCCCATACGCCATGCTCTCCCGGGGCGAGGCCGGCCTGCGCGGCCAGTGTCTGATCATCAACCTGCCCGGCAGCTCAAAGGGTGCACTCGAGAGCATGCAGGCCCTCTTTCCCGGTCTGCTGCATATTTTCCCCATGATGTTGGGCAAGGGGCATTAAAAAGGGTCCGACCTATCCGTCCGATATTCCATGAAGCCTTGCTAAAAGGATGCACGACCATGATCTCCATCGCTGAAGCACTTGCCATTCTCAAGGACAACATCCCGGACCCGACGAAGGTGGCGTGCCCGCTCGAACAGGCCCTGGGGCGCTATCTGGCCGAGGATGTCCACGCCCCCGAGCCCTCGCCACGCTTTACCAATTCGGCGATGGACGGCTATGCCGTGCGCTGGGCGGATGTCTGCGATACGACCCCGAACCACCCCGCAAGCCTTACGCTTATCGGCGAAAGCCGGGCCGGCGCGCCCTTTGCCGGCACAGTGGGCGCGGGGCAGGCGGTGCTGATCAGCACCGGCGCAATGCTCCCCGCTGGCGCCGATACCGTGATCCGGGTAGAGGATACCGAGGAGGCTGGGCGGAACGTGATGGTCAGCGCGGCCAAACGCCTGGGCCAGGATGTCCGGCACCGGGGCGAGGAGTTTGCCAGCAACGACCTCCTGCTGCGCAAGGGAACCAGGATCGCCGCTCCCCAGGCGGCGCTGCTGGCGGCGATTGGCATCGATCAGGTCATGGTGTTTGCGCCATGCACCGTGGCTCTGCTGGTCACTGGTTCCGAACTGGTAGCGAGCGGCTCGGTCGTCGCCGACCATCAGATTCGGGATTCCAACATGATCATGCTGCGGGCAGCGGTGCAGGAGAGTGGAGCCACCCTGCTCTCCTGCGCCAGAATCACCGACGACCGGCAGGCGACCACCACCGCCATCGGCCAGGCAACGGCCGACATCATCCTCTGCACCGGCGGGGTCTCGGTCGGTCGCCACGATCACGTCAAGGAGGCGGCCGAGGCGAACGGCTTTACCCCGCTCTTCTGGCAGATCCGCCAGAAGCCGGGCAAACCCCTTTACCTGGCCAGAAAAGGCAAGACCATCCTTTTCGGGCTGCCCGGCAATCCGGTCTCGGCCTTCATGTGTTTCACCTACTATGTGCGGCCGTTGATTGGCGCCCTCATAGGCCTGCCTTTTGGCTGGCCGACAATGTTCGCCAAGGCGGTGGAAGAGATTGTTAACAAAGTCAGCCGGCCAAACATGCTCAGGGTGCGAATTGCCCAAAACCCGGACAACGACCATATGATCACCAGCGCTAAAAGGCAAGGCTCGCACATGCTGACTTCCCTGGTGGACAGCGATGGCTACATCATCCTGGAGCCTGGGCAGACACTCCATGCCGGAGAGCGTGTCTTGGTCTATTCCTATGATTTCAGGTAGCCTCTTAGGTTGCTTAGACTGTAGCCTGTTAGGTAAAATCAGTACTAACAGACAAACCCCTACAGTCTATCCACCTAACAAAAGGAGATAACAACAATGGCACATGTGCAAGCCGTCTGTATCAGCAAAAAGAAGGGCATGGTCAAAAAGGAACAGGCCAAGGTAGTCCTACAAACCCAGTGGGGCATGGAGGATGACGCCCATGCCGGCGACTGGCACCGCCAGGTGTCGCTCCTGGCCGGAGAGTCCATCGATAACGTCAAAAAGATCCTGCCCACCTTAAAAAACGGAGCCTTTGCCGAAAACATCATCACCCGTGGACTTGATCTCACCGCCCTGAAAATTGGCGCGCGACTGCGCGTGGGCGCCGAGGTGATCCTCGAGATCACCCAGATCGGCAAGGAGTGCCACAATCAGGGCTGCGCCATCAAAAAGGCTACCGGCGACTGCATCATGCCCCGCGAAGGGGTTTTCGCCAGGGTCATCCACGGTGGCGAGGCGAAGGCGGGCGACCCCATTGTTGTCTGAAGGTTGCCGCCCTCCCCTGCCTGGTTTCACACCCCCGGCTTGACACCCTCTGGCAAGCATTGTATGCAACATTGTGGCTGTATTTTTCTTTGCGGTTCACACGACGCCACAGGAGAACATGCCCGATGGAAGAAAAGCCCTCCAAAAGCAAGGGGGACTGGTCCCGTTTCCTGGTAGCCTATGCTGACCGGGAACTGCGGCTCATGATCCGCCGTTTTCTTGAGATCAGCGGCTATACCGTGGAGGAGGTGGAGGACGGGGAGTCGGCCCTGGCCGCCTTTATCCGCAACCAGCCCGACGTGGCCCTGTTGGACGTTGAACTGCCCGATACCAGCGGCTACTACCTCTGCAGTCAGATCATGAAACTGCCTGACGCGGAGCGGAGCCTGATCATCCTCATGGTGCCGGAGGGCGAGGATGTGGCCATTGATCGGGCCTTCGAGGCCGGGGCCAGCGATTACATCACCAAACCGATTACCTGGGACAAGCTGCGCGACGGCCTGCGCCATCTAGGTTTTTTCGTCACCGAGTTCAAGTTCAGGGAGCAACATGCCGGACCTTTCCAGCCGGGCTGGAGCGAGGTGTTCAACGCGGTCCAGGATCCCATTCTCATTGTCACGCCCGAAGGGTTCATCACCGAGGTTAACCCCGCGGCCATCCACGCGGCGCGCAAGACCCGCGAGGAGATTATCGGCCAGGGGGTGTGCAAAATCATGCATGGCGGACGTCTCCCGCACATCAAGTGCCCGCTGGAGGAACTGCTGCTGACCCGCTCCCGCGATATCATGGAAACCAGATTGCCAGGCCTGAACGGCGAATACCTGCTCACTGTTTCGCCGGTGCCCGACCTGAACGGCGAGGTGCGACAGATCATGCTCATCGCCCGGGATCTTACCAAGGAAGAGGTGCGCAAGGTGGAGGCCATGCGCACCGGACAACTTGCCGCCATCGGCGAACTGGCCGCCGGCGTGGCCCATGAGATCAACAACCCGATCAACGGCATTATCAACTATGCCCAGCTCATGCTGGACGAAACCGGCCTGGATGCACCGCAACACGACCTGCTGACCCGCATTATCAAGGAGGGTGAACGCATCTCCACCATCATCTACAAGCTGCTCTCCTTTGCCCGGGAGTCGGACAAGGATATCGCCATGGTCAGCATGGAGGGGGTCATCGAAGACAGCCTGGCCCTGGTGCGGCATCAGTTTCAAAAGGACGGCATTAACCTGGGGGTGGAGCTTGAGCAAGATCTGCCGCCAGTGCGGGGCAATGCCCAACAACTGCAGCAGGTGATTCTGAACGTGCTCAGCAACAGCCGCTACGCCCTCAACGAAAGATTTCCCGGACAGGATCCGGGCAAGAAGCTCCGCATCACCTGTCATACCGTGATGGTCAATGGCAACGAATGCGTTCGCACCACCATCACGGATTGGGGCAAGGGCATTCCCCAGGGGATCCTGGACCGGCTCTTCGACCCCTTCTTTTCTACTAAACCACCGGGCGAGGGCACTGGCCTGGGGCTATCGATCAGCCACGGTATTGTGCGGGACCACAAGGGTGTCATGCGGGTCGATTCCGTGCTCGACAATTATACCACCATCACGGTTGACATTCCGGTGGCCGGCGCCGACCAAGGCCAGGCCGCGACCGACCCCGTGCCTCTATTACCGCAGGGACAACCATGACCGAGGAAAAAGATAAGGGGGCGGCGCGCATTCTGATTGTGGACGACGAGGAAAGCCTGCGCCTAACCTTTGCCATGTTCCTTACCCGGGAAGGATACGGCACGGTGCGCGCCGCCGCCACTTACCAGGAGGCGCTGGCCGCGATCAAACAACAGGAGTTTGATCTGATTATCAGCGATATCGTGCTGGAAGGGGCATCTGGCACTGATCTGTTGCGGGAGATCCGGGCGGCGGGCATCGAATGCCCGGTGGTCATGATCACCGGCTTCCCCAATCTGGAAACCGCGGCCGAGGCGGTTCGCCTGGGCGCCTTTGACTACATTCCCAAGCCGGTCAACAAGGAAGCGCTGCTGCGTTTTACCCGTCAGGCCCTGCAACAATGGCGTCTTCTTCAGGAAAAAAAGCGGCTGGAGTTGGAAAACAAGCAGTTCCGCCATTACCTGGAAACGGTTTTTCGTTCCGTGCGGGACGCCATCGTCACGGTTGACAATGACCTGCGCATTATTCAGCTTAACGATACGGCGAGGGAATGGCTGCAAACCGGCAAGGGAGCAAACCTGAACCTGGAAAGCCTGACCGGTTGTCTTGCCGAGGTTTGCTACCGGGACGTGCAAAAGGTGTTGCGCAGCCATGAGGAGGTGCGCGAACATCGGGCGGAATGCGTAAAGTCCGGCAGCGCTGCCCGGATGATCCTGAGTATCAACGCCGCCCCGCTGCTGGACGGGAGTGGCATTTTTCAGGGCGTGGTGCTGGTGGCCCGCGATGTCAGCGGTGAGGTGGAGGCCAACGGCCAGGGACGCCGCTGCCGCTTTCATCGTTATATCGGCTGCAGCCCGGCCATGCAGACCCTCTACACCCTGCTCGAAAATGTCGGCAAGGTTGACACCGCCGTGCTCATCACCGGCGAATCCGGCACTGGCAAGGAGCTGGCCGCAGAGGCCCTGCACGCCGAAAGCCCACGCCACAACCGGCCACTGATCAAGGTCGATTGCACCGCCATCCCCGAGGAGCTCATGGAAAGCGAACTGTTCGGCCACCGCAAGGGCTCCTTTACCGGCGCTGACCGGGACCGCATGGGCCGCATTTTGCAGGCCGATGGCGGCACCCTCTTCCTGGATGAGATCGGCGACATCTCGCCGCGCATGCAACTGCGACTGCTCCGCTTTTTGCAGGAGAAGACCTTCTATCCCGTTGGCCGGGATCAACCCATCCAGGTGGATGTCCGGGTAATAGCCGCCACCAACGCCGATCTGCGGCAGAAGGTGACCGACAATACCTTCCGCGAGGATCTCTACTTCCGGCTGCGGGTGATGGAGATCAAGCTGCCGCCGCTCCGGGACCGCCAGGATTGCCTGCCCCTGCTGGTGGCGCACTTTCTCGCCAAGTTCCAGGAAAAACTCGGCAAGGAGATCAGTGGCATCTCCGACCAGGCCATGGCGGCTCTTACGCAGTATCGCTGGCCTGGCAACGTCCGCGAGCTTGAACACGTCATGGAACGGGCCTGCATTATGTGCGACGGTTCCACTTTGACCCTGGAGCATTTCCCGGAAGAGATCCGCACCTTTGAGCCCACGGCGCCCGGCACCCCTCCTCCACCGGCGCTTGCCACAAGCGAGAAGGAACGAATTATCGCGGCGTTGCGGCAGACCGGCGGTAACAAGGCCAAGGCGGCCCGGCTGCTGGCCTTTGACCGCAGCACCCTTTACCGCAAAATGCGCAGCCATGGCATTACTGATAATGTAGCAAAAGTGTAGCAACACCAATAGATGCCACAGATGTGGTGCAACACACTTGTGGCATCGGACCTGATCAATTTCTGGTCCGCTTCGGACCATATACACCCTTATCATTATATAGGCGGAGTCAGCACCTGCCACAGCGTGGTTATCCCCCGCCGTGGCAGGACATAACACCATTTTTTACGCCTTCCCATTTATCCATTTAACTTGCTGAAATTATTTATATAAATTGTGACAGCCCCGGGCTTTCCAGTTCAACGGTTTGTTTATTCCCTATCTATTTCTAAAATTTTCAGAAATTTTCCGCGGATTGGCATTGCCCTTGCATTTGACATAAGACAAAGGCAAACATCAATCTTCAGGAGGAAACGATCATGAACAAGGCAGCCACCAGAACCAGGGCAATCAACAGATCAAACGAAACCGTGCAACTGGACAAGGAGTTGAGCAAGGTCGGCATCAGCGCCATGACCATCGTGTCCGGCTTGATCGGCATCTGGGCCATGGCCTGCATGATCGGCAGCCTGGTGGAAAGCGGCGGACCGCTCTCCCTGGCCAAAGTTTGGTACAGCGCGGTAATTGGGGGCTGATGGGCTTTTCCCATCCAGACCATAACGATAGTATGCAATACGCACAGGAGAGAGATCATGACAAACCAGCCGTTCACCACGTCCAAGGAAAGAAGTGAGATTACCAGTCAGACAACCGCCCAGGTCGAGGCCGAGGTGGCCAAGGTTGGGGTAAGCGTCATTGGGTTTGTCGCGGCGCTCATCGGCATCTGGGGCCTCTCCTGCTTTGTCGGCGGCCTGATCAACAGCGGCGGCCCGCTGGCTTTTGCCAAGGGTTGGTTTGGGGCAGTGCTTGGTCTGTAAAGCTGAGTTGTACCCTTTAGGGTGCAAACGAAACTTATGCCCCTGCGGTATAATCAATACCCTGCAAAAGAGGTAAGGTCATGAAAGATATATCTTCAGTGGCAATCGCCAAGGTTAAGGAAAAGAATTCCACGAATACCGCTACGGGGCGGTCGCGGGAAGTTCATGATGTCGATCTGGAGATGAGCAAGGTTGGTCTGGTAACCATACTGGCGATTGGCGGCGTGGTGGGGACACTTGGCCTGCTCTTTCTGCTCGGCGGCATGATGAGCGCCGGCAATCCGCTGAACTTTGTGTCGCAATGGGTGCAGGCGGTTTTTGGGGGTTGATGTTGAGCAGGGAAACCGTCAAGCCAGAGGCGACGGTTATGGCTAATTTTGTTGGCCAGGAAAAGGTGGGGGCGCGTGATCGCCTTTTCACCTTTTCTTTGTTGCTGACACGTTGTAACAGTGGCGCCGTCCTGAACGCCCTGGAAAACAGGCGCGTCCGGCCGGGAGTGGCGTCATAATATCGATGGCGAAACAGATTTGTTCGAGTAATAATAAACGCTGTGGGTTCGCGGCAGGCGAGCCTATCCCGAGGCCGCCCGAGCGGTGCGGACCCGGCTGCCCCCCTGTCACGCAAAGGGTAAAGAGCCATGGCGCTGCTCATCCGCAATCTGTTTATCAGTTTCATCCTCTTAATGATGGCCGCCACTGCCTTAGTTTTCTGGAACCTGGAGACCAGGCCGGAAACCATCAATTACACGGACTTTCTCGCCATCCTCAACAAGGGTGAGGTCAAGGAGGTTCGGTTGCGGGGCGGCGAGGTCTGCTTTACCGATATCAGCGGCCGGGAACTGGCAACCTTTTCCCCGGACATCGGCGTCCTGTTGCCCAAGTTGATGGATAGACAGGTGGTGGTGTCGGCGCGACCAGACCGCTCCTCTCTCGTCTGGAACAGCGTTTCACTTGCGATTCCCATCCTGCTCATTCTTGGCGCCTGGATCTTCATGGCGCGGCGGCAGCAGGGAGGCAAGGAGGAAAGTGACTTTGCCAAGGACAAGGTCATCAAATACAGCGCCAGTGAAAAACAGGTGACCTTCAAGGACGTGGCCGGCATACCGGAGGCCAAAGAGGAACTGGTGGAGATAATCGAGTTTCTTAAAAACCCGGAGCGTTTCAGCCGCATCGGCGCCACCATTCCGAAAGGTGTGCTGCTGCAAGGGCCGCCGGGCACTGGTAAAACCCTGCTTGCCCGCGCTATTGCAGGCGAGGCGGGTGTGCCCTTTTTCAGTTTCAGCGGCTCGGACTTTGTCGAGATGTTTGTCGGTGTCGGCGCCTCGCGGGTACGCGATCTCTTCAAGGAGGCCAAGAAGAACGCGCCCTGTATCGTTTTTATCGACGAGATCGATGCGGTCGGCGCCCACCGCGGCGCGGCCGGCGCCATGGGCGGCCAAGACGAGCGGGGGCAGACCTTGAACGCCCTGCTGGTGGAGATCGACGGCTTCAGTTCCGCCGACACCATCGTGGTGTTGGCCGCCACCAACCGCCCGGATATCCTGGACCCGGCCCTGCTCCGTTCGGGCCGTTTCGACCGGCAGATCAATATCCTGCCCCCGGATGTAAAGGGAAGGCTTAAGATTCTTGAGGTTTACGCCCAACGGGTCAAGGTGATGAAGGACATTGATCTGTTCAGCGTGGCCCGCAGCACACCCGGGTTCACTGGCGCCGACCTGGCCAACCTGATGAACGAGGCGGCGCTCCTGGCCGCCAGGCAGGGCAAGGAGGTCATCGAACTGCCGGACTTCGAGGCAGCCAAGGACCGCATCCTCATGGGTGTGGAGCGCAAGGGTCTGGTCATCACTGAAAAAGACAGACGGACCATGGCCTACCACGAGGCTGGCCATGCCATCGTGGCGCAGTTTCTACCGGAATCCGATCCCCTGCACAAGATCACCATCATCCCGCGCGGCCGGGCCATGGGCCATACCCAGCAACTGCCCCTGAAAGACCGGCACGCCTACTCCAAGGTATACCTGCGTAACCGTATTACCATTTTTTTAGGCGGCCGGGCCGCCGAGGAGATCGTTCTCACCCAGCAAACCACCGGGGCTCAGGACGATCTCTTCCGGGCCACCGAGATCGCCATGAAGATGATCTGCAAATGGGGGATGAGCGAAACCATGGGCCCACTCGCCTATGCCAAGGACGACAGCGGATTCCTTGGCGAACAGACCACCCTGATGGCGCACAGCGAGGAGACCGCCCGGCGCATCGACAAGGAGATCAAGATCCTGGTGGAGAGTTGTTACCGGGAGGCGGTGGCCATTATCACCCGGGAAAGGGATTTTCTGGTTAACCTGGCGGAGATTCTCCTGCAAACGGAAACCCTGGACAGCGAGGAGCTGCGGATCATTTTTGACTGCACCCAGAAAAAACAGTCTTCCTCCGAGCAGCAAAGCTCCAAGGATGGCGAGGCCGGCGACGTGCACGAGTGCAGCACCTGCCCGGCGGCGGCCCACTGCACGCACATGCAGGAGGCCGTTACTTCATAGATCATGTTTTCCCTGCGCCAGACCCTCTATGCCACCATCCTGCTCATGGCTGCCATCCTGAGCATGGTCTTTCTGCTGGGGGCCAGGCAATACTTGCTGGCCGGCCGTTACAAGGCGGTCATCGATCAGAGCGAAAAACTGCTCTTCCGCTTTGCCACGGTGAAGGAACGGATCAGCGAGGCGTTGTTGGAAAACCGCTATGAACAATTGTCCGCCATCACCCTGGAGGCCGAGGCGGTCAATGGCGACCTTGCCAGGGTGCTGGAAAGCGGCCTCATCCCCGGCGAGTATAAGCTGACCTTTCTCGAGCAACTTGACCTGCCAGGAGTTGTCATCCTGCTCAGGAAGATTAGCGCCCAGCCGAACCGGGAGACGGCCGGGCAGCTCAGCGCCAAGGTCAGGCTGATCAACGATCAGTTCATGCGTTTTGACCGCATTGTCGCCAGCCAGGCCAAGGCCGGGCTGGTGGAATTCCAGAGCGTGGTGATTGGCGGTCTTGCCATGGTGCTCTGCCTGTGCAGCTTCCTGGTGCTGATATGGTACCGGCAGGTCATTGTGCCGCTGTTGGGCCTGGTTGCCCGTTGTAAGACCAAGGAATTCGGCACTGAAATCCTGGAGCACGACTACAAGGCGTGCAACGAGCTGGTTGAATTGACCCAGGCCGTCAACGGCCTGATCGTGGCGTACGGCCGGCAGGTAAAGGTGCAGAGCAAGGTAGGGGCGGCGAGCGAGGGCGATTTTGACGCTCTCTTCGTGCGTCTCTGCGGTCTGGCTGCCATTGGCGAACTGGCCGCCGGCGTGGCCCACGAGGTCAGGAATCTGGTCAACGGCATTATCAACTATAGCCAGGTGCTGTTTGACGAGCTCGGCCCGGATGGGGGAACCAGGGCTGATCTGCTCCGCAAGGTCATGGTCGAGGGCGAGCGTATCGGCGACGAGCTTAGGCAACTGCTCTTCCTCTCCCGCGGCAAACAACAGAACTTGTCCCGCCTGCCTTTGGAGCATGTAGTGCAGGGCGCTTATGCCCTGGTCGAACGGCAGATGAAAAACGACGGCATCACCACCACCATTACCCTGGCCAGCGGCTTGCCGCCCGTGGAGGTAGACCTTGGATACCTGCAATTGGTCTTCCTCTGCATCTTCAACAACGCCCGCCAGGCCCTCAACGCGCGTTATCCGGGCCAGGATAAAGAAAAACGCCTGGCCATCACCGCTGAGGTAGTCTTGTCCGAGGGCCGCAGTTGGTTGCGCACCTCGATAACCGACTGGGGCGGCGGCATCGAGGCCCAGGTGCTGCCCAGGGTCTTTGAGCCCCTCTACAGTACCAAACCTGCCGGGACAGGCACCGGCCTTGGCCTGACCTTGAGTAAAATGCTGGTCGAGGACCATGGTGGCCGGCTCAGGATAGAGAGCGTGGCAGGCGATCATGCCACGGTGTGCATAGAATTGCCGGTGGCAGCGGCCGGCTGAAACCAGGGCAACGCCAGGCTGTGGGCGCGCATGTCATTAGTTTAAA
>DYDL01000101.1:9366-11059 GCA_020717925.1 Desulfocapsa sp. | reverse complement strand
GGTAAGTGCCGATACCATTGGCCGGGCCGACACCAAACCCTGACTCGTCTGCATAGCAGCCCCCATCGGGACCAGCAAAGCAAGAGGTGTCCACGGAGGTAGATCCAGATGCGGAGAAGGTCAAAGTGTTGCCAGCGGTGACCGACACCAAAACGGGCGAATTGGCAGGTGCCGTATCGCTACCAAAATAACCGGTGGCTATCGTGCCATCAGGTTGACCAGCCAGCCAGATATCCGTTACGGAACTCACGTTATAGGTGGCTGCTTGGGCCGTGGAACCCAGGCCAAAGGCCACCAAACCCATTATTGCAAAACCGGCCATGTATTTTTTCATTCCTCTCACCTTGTCTGTCAATTTGTTTGTTGTTAGGGACGGGGGACGGAGTTTGTTTAATAACTTGTCCCATTAAACTGTTAACCTGACTCCGTCCCTAGGTCGAGCCTTTGCAAAAGTCTTAAAAAATGATTTTTTGTCATTCCCACGCAAGTGGGAATCCACTCTTTTAAATTAGCTATGCGCTATCTGGATTCCCGGTTTCACGGAAATGACGACTTTTGCAAAAGGCTCTTTATTGACCTGGTTAACTTTTGTCCCCAACCCAACAGCTTTTGTTCCCAATATTCAAGGTTGCCTTACGGTTTGCGTCGTAGCCCCAGCAAACCGGCCAGCCCACTTCCAAGGATCAGCAAAGATCCCGGCAGAGGCACGCAAGAAGCGCCAGAGGCGGTTAGCTTGCTGCCAGTCACCAGGTAGGTTGCTGAATCAATCATCGCAAACATGCGATTGAAGCCATCGGGGTCATTGCAATAGTAATCCAGGGCAAAATAAGATGGGGCAGCGCCGCCACTATTGCCTTTGAGATTAAGGCTTACCCCCGGGGTGTATAAAAGTTGCGTTAAATTTGCCAGCACGATGGCTTCGCCGCCATTGATGGTAAAGCTCACTTCGGTCACCGTGCTGCCTTCAATGGCAACCGTTGCATCAAACTGGGCGTTAAAATAATCATCAATGCCGGAGAAATTAATGGTTGCAGCCAGCGTCATCACCGGGGTGACCAGCAATAGGCCAGCCACCAGCAGTCCTAATAGGTGCTTTTTCAATCGGGTTTTCATTTTCATCTCCTAGTGTTACAAAGTTTATGAAGTAATCATCCCTTTTTGCGGAGGCTATAGCCTGCCGCACCCACAAGACCCGTGCCAAAAAGCACCATGGTCGCCGGCTCCGGTACCGGAGCGTTCGTTGGATTAGTAGCAAGCTCGACATTCAGATTGAAGCCCACATTACCCCAACCGGTATCGGCCCAACCGGTTATGATATTAGTTGCGTCCAGCAGGGGACGGTTGCCAATGGTGGTGATCGCCGCGTAGTAAGCACCGCTTGCCAGCAACGAAAAATCAAGCTCGTTCGGGTTAGCATTCAAGTTAGAACCTAGCAGGTTGCCTTGATCATTGAACAGATAAAGATTTGTTAGGGGGGTGGGAAAATCGTTAGGTCGAATCACGTTCGCATTGACTGTAAGGGTGAGCAGATCCCCGGCATTGCCAAGGAAATCGAAAATCACATGCCCATTGCTCACGACGCCCGAGGCTGAACCAGACCCTGAGGATACATCGATCGATGTCGATGGGGTAAGAGCCAAGGGGAGAGCGCTTGCGATCACGGCAAAGCCATTGACCGCCAGTAAAGCCATTG
>DYDL01000101.1:8667-9015 GCA_020717925.1 Desulfocapsa sp. | reverse complement strand
CCCAAGGAAGCCGCTGTTGTCTTACGCGTGAAGATTTCACCCAGGGTGTCCGCGCTGGTGAACGGGTGCACCTCGCCGTCGCTCACGTCTTCGACCTGGCCTGCCACCTTGTTAGGGTCGGCCTTTTCCCTCCGATAAATGCGTACGATGTAACTCTCCATGTCAACTTCCCTTAATGCGAGTTTGGGCCGGGACTTCTGGCCATTTTCAATCAGAGACTAGCAGAGGGGGTGTTACACTAGCGTTACAGTTGGAGGAGGCAATGAAGAAAAAATGTGGGTAACGGCTAGAAGAAGGAGGGGCGGAGCGGGAGCGGATTCGAAAACGGGAACGGAATTCTTCTCTCGC
>DYDL01000101.1:4367-8637 GCA_020717925.1 Desulfocapsa sp. | reverse complement strand
TCAGCTCAGCAACGGGGAATCTGTTGGAAGATTTTGGTGGTTTCCCGGGAGGGTTCAATGCCGATGCCGGCCACGAGGGTGGAGCGGCAACGCTGGTAGGTCGAGATGGCCTCGGCGGGCCGGTTCAGTTGCAGGTAACAGACCATAAGGCGCTGATGAAATTCCTCCACCAACTGATCGACCTCAAGCCCCTTATGGTAGTGGAGTACTGCCTCTTGCCATCGACCTTGCTTTTCCAGATACCGGCCAAGCAGTTCGGCGCTGATGATATATTTTCGGCGTAGACGCTCCCGCAGGAAGAGAGTCCAGTAATCTCCCGATTTGTGGGGCAGAAAGGCGCCCTGGTAAAAGGAGAAGGCCTTGAGGGCGGTGCGTTCTGCGTTGGTTTGTTCTGTCTTGTTTTGCCAGGCTTTCTCCGCCGTGCCCAGCAATCGTTCGTAGGCCCAGGTGTCCACCCAGCAGTAGGCGGGGTTGAGGGTTAGGTGACCGTCTTGGTGGATAATTGCATCCTGATAGCTCAGCAGCCGGCGCAGCCTATGCAGGTTGGTGCGCAGGGTCTGGAGCTGGAGGTCGCCATCGGCGTCTGGCCAGAGGATGTCGGCCAGCTTGGTTTCGGCCACATTGCGGCCGCCAAGGGCGATGAGGGCCTGCAGCAAAACGATGGGCTTCTGCTGCCCCCTGCTGCCAAGCGATACTGGTTTGTCATCACGGATGATGGAGAAACGGCCCATGGTGTAAATTCGCAGGGTCCAAGGCCACTCTTCCAGTTCCAAGGGCGGCACGGTGAGGTAGAGCCGGCGTCTGCCGATCAGGCGCCGGACATAATCCTTTTCCAGATTATTCTTCAAGGCCGCGACACAGAGGAAGGTGCAGATGGCCGGATCCCACACCGGCCAGTGATAGATGCCATGCTCTCGGCCGATGGCCAGGCCGCTGGCCAGGAATTTCAGAGCAATGGCCTCGTTGTCCTGGTCGAAGGAAACCTTGGCCATATAGAGCAGGCACATGAGTTCCATGATGGCGCTGCCCATCTCCCGGCCGCCCCGCAGGGCGCGGTCCAAACACTCCAAGGCCTGGTCCAGGCGACCGAGTCTGGCCATGACATAGCCTTTCCCGGCCCCAATCAGGCACTGGGAAAAGGGCACGCCGGCGGCAGTTGCAAATTTTTCCGCCTGGCCGAGAAATTTCATGGCCTTCTGCAACTCTTCCCGCCTGGCGAAATTCAGGCCGGTCAGAAAGTAGTAGGTGGCCATGTCGTGCGGACGGTTTTCGGAGATGACGGCCGCCATCTCATCCAGGAGCGGCTTGGCCCCGGCCAGGTTGCCCTCGCCCAGGTGGCCCTGAATCCCTTGGGCCAGCAGGTGTACGTTCATGACATGGATACCGCTGGTCCGCGCCGTCTCCAGGCCAAGGTCGGTCGCGGTGACGCTGGCGGCAAAATCCATGGTATGCCAGCCGTGGGTGGCGGTGATGGCATGCCACATGATGCGGACCAGCGGGGGCAGCAGTTGCCGGCTGGCGTCAATCTGCAGGACCGGCAGGAGTTGCTCGGCCTTGTCAAGCGCCCCGGTCCAGAAATAGGTGAGCAGGACATACTGGCCGGTTAAGAGTCGTTGCAGGGGATCATCGCCCAGGGCATAGATCTGTTTTTCCGCCCGGGTCAGCCAGAAAAGGATTTCCGGGTGCTGGGGTTGCCTGAATAGCATGGCGGCAAGGACCGCGGCCGTCACCTTGGCATCGGTTTCCCCCTCGGGCAGTTCCCAGGTGGCCCTGAGGTCATAAAACTCGGTAAGCCATTGGTCCAGCGGCTCAAAGCACCGCCATTCCATGAAATAGCTTTCAATTATTGCCGCCCAGCATTGGTAGGCCCCGCTGATATCCCCTTTCGACCTGAACCTTGGGTAGGCCTTGGTGAGGATAGCGCGGCTCACCAAGGGATCGATGGCCATGGTGCTTGCGCCCAGCCAGAAGGTCAACCAGGGTTGGATTTCGATGGTCTCGGGCGGACAAGAGCGGATCCAGGACGCCACCCTGGCGTGGCGTCCTTGTCGTATCAAGGCGGGCGCGTGGGCGATGATCGCCGCGGTGAGGCCGGCCCAGTCCTGTGCCCTGATCAGCAGGTCGATCCCCTGGCCCAGCTCGCCGGTGGCCAGGAGCAGGTGGGCTGCTGTTCTCTGGAGAACGTTGTATTGGGCCGGCGCGCATTTTTCCGCCTTCTTTTCCAGGAGAAATTCCCGAAAAAGTTGATGGAATTGATAGACCGGTTTGGGGCCGCGTCGTTTCTCGGTAAAGGTATTGGTCTGGTGCAGGGCGGCGAGTATCCTGCCGCTCTGGGCATTGCCGGTCAGAAATTCGGCCTGGGCAACGGTCATGTGCGGCAGAATGGCCGTTTTAAGGAGAAAATCCTGGGTTTCATCGTCAAAGTTGTCAAAGACCTCGCCAGCAAAATAATCGAAAATTTCCTCATTATTTTCCATGGGGCCAAGGGCATCGTTCCAGTTAGCCGGGGTTTTTGAGCCCAGAAAAAGCTGCAGGCCGGCAATCCAGCCGTGTAGCTTGGCATGAATATGCCGCGAGGTTTCCGGTGTCGGTACCGGCAAGTTGCGCTGTTTGAAAATCTCCTGAAATTCCGGGCTAGTGAAGCGGAGATCGTCCCAATCCAGGAGGGTGATGGCCTGATTCGCCTGGAGACGGGCAAAGGCTGGCGGAGGGGAGCGGCGGCTGATAAAAACCAGGCGGGTATCAACGGGTAGCAGGGTCATGCTTCCCAGGAGACCATGAAAAAGCGGGGCCTGGTCCGGCACTTCGTGGCTATTGTCGAAAACTATCAGGGAGGAAGCTGGAAGTCGTTGCCCCAGCTCGGCAAAAAAGTTGCGGCAGAACTCGGGGATGCCGGCATAATACTCCGGCGTGAGCAGTGGCAGGGGTTCTTTCGCTCTTCCAGTGATTTTTTCGCCGGCCAGGCCTAGGAAATAAAAAAAATTGGCAAGATCGGCATCTCCCCGGTCGAGTTGGTACCAGAGGCAAGGAACCCCCTTGGCCTGGGCGTAACTGCTGATCAGGGTGGTCTTGCCAGAACCGGGTGGCCCGGTCACCCAGATGACGGGTTTCTCCAATGAGGCGTCAAGCCGGTCAAAAAGGCGTTGTCGCGGAGAAATCCCGGCAAGCTGAGGGGCGCCTATCTTGCATGGCCAGATGTCGTTTTGTGTCCGCAATCCCATGGTGATTTCTCATTTTGTGTTTTGTTGATTTGGGAGATTCCCGTGTGTAGGCGAACCACCATCTACAGTATAGTTCCGACATGAGATGCGGTGTCAACTGTAAATTTTCCGTGGAGCAGGTGAGCCACCCTCGGCTGTTATTAGTTTTTTCAAAGGACATCTCTACATAATTCAAATGCAAGAACCGTGCCGTTTGCGGAAGTAATAACTATATTAGCATATGATTAAATGTTTTGTTGCGATTACGCTGGGTTGTGTTGTTGGGATTTTTTGGGTCTGGCCGGTTGTTATGCAAAAATTTGTCCGGTTTTGTGGATTTTTTCCGATTAAACGGAAAAAATAGTGGGGTTGGTGGTGGCCGGACGCCTGTTTGCAAGTATTAAATTGTCAGTCAACCATTTTACACCAGTTGCGCCAGCGCTTGGTTGGCGATGGGCAGGCCCTTCGGGGTGAGGCGGAGATGGGCCGCGGCCTCTTCGATCAGACCCTGATCTTTCAGCTTTTGCAGGACGGTGCCGTAATAGGCCCGTGGCGTCAGGCCGAAACGCTTTTCCAGGTCTGGCACCGATACGCCCGTCACCAGTCGCAAGCCCATGATCACCGTTTCCCGGAAAGCGGCCTCACGGGGCAGGCATTCGGCCTCCAGGAAGGGGGTGGCGCCTGCCCGCAGCAACTTCATGAACAGGGGTGGGTCGGCCACTGTTTTTACCCGCAGACCGGAGAAAGAGGAGACCGCTCCGGCACCTATCCCTAGATAGGAATCGTTTTGCCAGTAAATCAAGTTGTGGGCGCACTGGTGGCCAGGACGGCTGTAGTTGGAGATCTCGTAACGGGCGTAACCGCCGGCCGTAAGCATGGCAGGGATGGTCTCGGCCATGGCCACGGTTGTATCCTCGGCCGGCAGGGCAAGCTTGCCGGCCCGCTGCAAGTCCCGGAAGCGAGTATTGTCCTCTACCATCAGTTCATAGAGTGACAGATGTTCCGGGCCGACAGCCATGGCCGTGCCCAGCGAGGCCTGCCAGTCGGCCATGGTCTGTCCCGGCAGGCCG
>DYDL01000101.1:0-3907 GCA_020717925.1 Desulfocapsa sp. | reverse complement strand
GGATGTGGATGTAGAGCCCGGCAGAGGCGCGTTGGTCGTCTTGCATGCTGGCCTAGATGAGGGCGCCGCACTCTTCGCGGACCGCGGTCATAATGCCGTTGTCCGCGAAGCTGTAAGGCTTGTCGCCCTGGCCCACAATGAAATGATCCAGCAGTTGAATGCCCACCACGCTGCACGCCAGGTGCAGGCTGCGGGTCAGCAGCAGATCCGCCTCGGACGGGCTGAGGGCGCCAGAGGGGTGGTTGTGGGCCACGATCATGGCTGCGGCATGGTGTTCCAGCGCCAGCTTGATCAGTTCCCTGGGGTAGATCGTGCTCGTTGTCAAGCTGCCCTCGGCCATGGTGTGGGTAGAGATGATGGCGTGGCCGGCGTCGAGCAGGATGACCTGGAAGACCTCAATGGGCAGGTCGCGCATGGCGTGTACCAGATACTCGCCCACTTCGCGGGAGGAATGGAGGTACTCCTTGTGCCGGAGCCGCGCCTTGAGGTAGCGGCGGGCGACGCCGTGCAGGAAGTGGATGGCGAAACCGTTGTTGGGGCCGATGCCCGGCACACCCAGCAATTCCTTTGGCGTGGCGGCAAGGACACCTGCCAGGGAGCCGAAGCGTGCCAAGGCCGCCCGTGCCGTCTCCTTGCAATCCTTGCGCGGCGTGCCCATCGTCAGCAGCAACTCCAGCACCTCGCAGTCGGTGAAGGCGTCGATGCCCTGGGCCAGGAACTTGTCTCGCAGCCGCTGGCGGTGGCCGGCGCCTTTTTTCTGCCACTCTTCCTCTTTCATTTGTTGGTTAGGTTGTAGGGGTTTAGGCTGTAGGCTGTAGGCTTTTAAACCCTACAGCCTAACAAGCTACAGTCTATTCCCCTGCATTCAACTCCCTGGCAAAAAGGTCGTTGGCCATCTTCGGGTTGGCCCGGCCCTGGGTTCTGGCCATGAGTTGGCCAACAAAGAAGCCCATGAGTTTGGTCTTGCCGCCTTTGAAGTCCGCCGCCTGCGCGGGATTGGCGGCGATAATCTCCCGCACCATCCTCTCCAGGTCGCCCAGGTCGCTCATTTGCACCAGGTTCTTTTTTTGCACAATGGTCTCGGCATCGAGGCCCGTGGCGATCATCTCCTCGAACACCGTCTTGCCGATCTTGCCGCTGATCGTGCCCTGGTCAATCATGAGGAGCAGACCGGCCAACCGGGCTGGCGTAACCGGGAAGGCGGCGGTGGTCTCGTCCTCATCCTTCCAGGCGCGCATGAACTCGGTCATCATCCAGTTGGCGATTTTCTTGGCCTCGGGGTAGAGGCTGAGCGTGGTTTCAAAGAAGTCGGCCAGGGGCCGGGCACTGGTCAGCACCTCGGCGTCATAGGGAGAGAGCCCAAGGGTGTTGATGAAGCGGGCCTGCCGTCCGGCGGGTAACTCGGGCAGGGTGGCGGCCACCCTGTCGATCCAGGCGTCGTCGATGACTACCGGCACCAGGTCCGGGTCCGGAAAGTAGCGGTAGTCGTGGGCCTCCTCCTTGCTGCGCATGGCGGTAGAGACCTCCCGGTCGGCGTCCCAGAGCAGGGTCGCCTGTGTAACAGCGCCGCCGTCGAGCAGGATGTCGCGCTGGCGGCGTTCCTCATATTCCAAGGCGCGCTGCACGTTGCGGAAGGAGTTCATGTTCTTAAGTTCGGTGCGAGTGCCGAGTTCCTGTTGGCCCTTGGGCCGAAGCGAGATGTTGGCGTCGCAGCGGAAGCTGCCCTCCTGCATGTTGCCGTCGCAGACATCGAGGTAGATGAGGATGGCGTGCAGTTTTTTGAGGTAGCCGGCGGCCTCCTCGGGTGAGCGGATGTCGGGCTCGGAGACGATTTCCAGAAGCGGCGTGCCGGCGCGATTCAGGTCCACGTAGCTCTTGGGCTCGTGCTCGTCGTGTATAAGTTTGCCGGCGTCTTCCTCCATGTGGATGCGAGTGATGCCGATGCGCCTGGACGCCTCGCCACAACGCACGTCGAGCCAGCCGTGTTCGGCGATGGGCAGGTCGAACTGGGAGATCTGATAACCCTTGGGCAGGTCGGGGTAGAAGTAGTTCTTGCGGGCGAACTGGTTGGTGCGGGTGATCTCGCAGTTGGTGGCCAGGGCCAGCTTAATGGCGAATTCCACCACCTGGCGGTTCAGCACCGGCAGCACGCCGGGCATGCCGAGGCAGACCGGGCAGGTGTTGGTGTTGGGCGGCCGGCCGAAGGTGGTGGAGCAATTGCAGAAGATCTTGCTGGCGGTCTTGAGCTGGGCGTGTACTTCCAGACCTATAACGGTTTCAAAATCCATGGCGGCTGCTCAGGTGGATAGTCTGTAGGTGTTTAGGTGGTTAGCAGGGAATAAAAATGCGAGGCAACGCATGTGGGGGGCCTTTTTGGGTTCTTTAAGCAGTGCTAACAAACTACAGTCTAACCAACCTAACCAGCTATCATTCATGGCAATATCCTCAGCGGCCGGTGATCCACCCCCGAATGCGGGTTTTTTCCGCCTCCCATTTCGGGTCGAGGCGAACTTGCAGGAACAGGTGGAACAGCTCGTCCACGGTGCGCACCATGATTTCCAGCAGGCCGATGCGGTCCAGGATGCGGCCTTCGCGGGCCGCCTCGTCATAGTCGTCGCCAGCGGCCATGGTCTTGGGCGGCCGTACGTTGCGGTACTCCATGAGGCCGCCGGTGAGGGAGAGGCGCCACTCGTGCTCGTCGCGGGCGAGGCGAATGCGCGCCTGTTCCAGTTTTTTGCCAGTAGCCAGGCCGGTCCTGGCCTCTTTCAGTTCCGACTGCTGACCCTGGCATATGACTTGCTGGTGGGATTCGCCTTCTCCATACTCCAAGAGCATGTGCTGCTCAAAAACCACCTGGATGTCGCCGTGGGGCAGGGCTATGGCGCCGCCCCGCTCCTCGCTCTTGAACCAGAGCCAGGTAAGGAACTCCTGGCCCAGGAAGCGTTTTTCCGTTATCAGGTCAACCAGATCCATGGCCACCCCTTAGATGAAGATGTCCGGCCGCAGGTCGGCCAAATGCTGCTGCTCCATCTCGTTCAGCAGATGGGCGGCGGTAAGGAAGGGAATCTGCATCACCAGTTGGAGGCCGAATGTTTCCTTGAACAGACCCTCCAACACCTCGTGGACCTTGGTGTTGGTGGAGAAAAAGAATAAAGAACCTTGGGCCAGATTCCAGCAAAGATCAAAGACCGCGGCCGTGGGCAAGGATTTTTTCAAGAGAGCGAGGCGGACGTTTTCCTTGATTTCCACGCGCTGGCGCCGAGAGAGCCGGGGAATTTCACGTTCCTGCTTGATTTTTGCCTCTTCCTTCAGGCAGAATTTCTTCAGGACCGATGGCGCGACCTTGCGTTCGTCGATGCGCAGCGATAGTGTCAAATAATCGGCGATCGCAAAGGAGGCTCCGGCAAAAGCGCTGTCGAACATGTTGTCCACCGCCACCCAGCCCACCGACCGTTCCTCGTAGTTGTCGTCGATGTCACGGAATGCGGCTGCCGCGATGCGTTCAGCGGCGAAGTTCCAGAAATCGGGGGGCATCTCGCCCTCGACGGCGTAGCGGACAAAATGTGTGGATGTGGCAAGTAAACCCATAATTGTGTTCCTTGGGCGCTGTCCGGCAGGCAGTGCGGGTGGTGGCGCGGCAACACAGGCCATCCTTGAGTTGGGCGGAAGCCGGGGTAGGGCACGGTAGGAAGGATATACCAGACCAACGCTTTGGCGACAAGGGAATTTCGGGCCAAAAGAGCTGACCTTTTTGGGGGATTGGCACAAAAGGGCAGCGCAAAACCTTGACATGGTATACCGTCTATTGTAAATAGAAGCGCCTTAAGCTTTGGGTCGTTAACTCAGTCGGTAGAGTATCTGCCTTTTAAGCAGAGAGTCGCGCGTTCAAGTCGCGCACGACCCACCA
>DYDL01000342.1 GCA_020717925.1 Desulfocapsa sp. | reverse complement strand
CGGCCGCACGGTCGGGGCGCGGATTGAAACCCCAATGGCGCGGCGGAGTTGGCCGTTGAGCTTGAGTCGCCCCGGCCGCACGGTCGGGGCGCGGATTGAAACTTTGCTGGCCCGTAGCCGTTGACGACGACCACGCGTCGCCCCGGCCGCACGGTCGGGGCGCGGATTGAAACGCGACCCTCGACTCCCTCATCGGAATGAAATCTGGAGTCGCCCCGGCCGCACGGTCGGGGCGCGGATTGAAACCCGGTTGACGACGACCTGTTGTCTATGTCCGTGTGTCGCCCCGGCCGCACGGTCGGGGCGCGGATTGAAACCGCCGCACTCGGCGAACAAAACGCGATTCGAGCCGGTCGCCCCGGCCGCACGGTCGGGGCGCGGATTGAAACCTCCAGACTCTCGCATGACGACCGACAGTGTCGCGTCGCCCCGGCCGCACGGTCGGGGCGCGGATTGAAACAACGGAGGTCAGACCGGCGGGCGGCACGCGCCCGAGTCGCCCCGGCCGCACGGTCGGGGCGCGGATTGAAACAGCTGCGATCCGGTAGAGCTTGCCGCCGTTGCGGGTCGCCCCGGCCGCACGGTCGGGGCGCGGATTGAAACGCGTGAAACTCGATGAGGGCGAAGGGCGTGATCTGTCGCCCCGGCCGCACGGTCGGGGCGCGGATTGAAACATGTCAGTTCTCATTGGGGTGTGTTTCTTTCTTTGTCGCCCCGGCCGCACGGTCGGGGCGCGGATTGAAACTTCATGTCGTATTCGCGAAAACGACTCGACATCGGTCGCCCCGGCCGCACGGTCGGGGCGCGGATTGAAACCCTGCATCTGACATAGGGGGGGAAACCTCGAATTCGTCGCCCCGGCCGCACGGTCGGGGCGCGGATTGAAACAGGTAGGCGCGGAGTCTCCAGTCGTATTCAGTCTGTCGCCCCGGCCGCACGGTCGGGGCGCGGATTGAAACTGAAATCCGCATGACGCGCGGCACGCCGTTGACCGGTCGCCCCGGCCGCACGGTCGGGGCGCGGATTGAAACTTGACGGACGTGCGGGTGCGGGTTCAGTCTCACACGTCGCCCCGGCCGCACGGTCGGGGCGCGGATTGAAACCCAACGAGTCGCTGACAACACGAAGCCGACACCCGTCGCCCCGGCCGCACGGTCGGGGCGCGGATTGAAACCTCCGCCGCCCCGCCCCCCGACCCCACCACGTTGTCGCCCCGGCCGCACGGTCGGGGCGCGAATTGAAACGTTTCGCTCAAGCGAGTCGCTGACCACTCGAAGCCGGTCGCCCCGGCCGCACGGTCGGGGCGCGGATTGAAACTGATGCGTTGAGGGTTGACGATGTTTTTCCACTCGTCGCCCCGGCCGCACGGTCGGGGCGCGGATTGAAACCGCTACGTTGGACTCGTTCCACTCGATTTGAATAGTCGCCCCGGCCGCACGGTCGGGGCGCGGATTGAAACAACGGTATCAGCAGAACAGAAGCGCTCACCCGATGTCGCCCCGGCCGCACGGTCGGGGCGCGGATTGAAACGCGCGTAGGCGCCCCCTTTGTTTCGTCCGTAGGTGGTCGCCCCGGCCGCACGGTCGGGGCGCGGATTGAAACGAAGTCCACATCACGTGGAAGATTCGCGTCTGAAGTCGCCCCGGCCGCACGGTCGGGGCGCGGATTGAAACTGGTGGTGATAAGGATGTCGACACGGTTCTGATGTCGCCCCGGCCGCACGGTCGGGGCGCGGATTGAAACCTGGCGAGGGCGACTGTTGGCACGTTCAGGCCAGGTCGCCCCGGCCGCACGGTCGGGGCGCGGATTGAAACGCATCCCGGTTCATGAACATCCGCAACCGTCCGCGTCGCCCCGGCCGCACGGTCGGGGCGCGGATTGAAACCGTTATTCAGGGCGAGGGAAAAAACGCGCAGGTGTCGCCCCGGCCGCACGGTCGGGGCGCGGATTGAAACAAGTGTATATACACCA
>DYDL01000341.1 GCA_020717925.1 Desulfocapsa sp. | reverse complement strand
TTGGATCATACGAAAAGCATAACGCTAAACATTAATAACGTCAAGCGTTAACAAGTTTTTAATGTAAGAGAAAGATGGTGTTCTTGTAGCACTGGTGTGCTACAATAGAGCTGTGTTTTTCATTTCACCCTTGGAGACAATTATGTCCACGACTACCATCCGTTTGCCGGAAGAGTTGAAGGCCCGGGTCGCAGCCGCGGCGAAGCGTTCCGGTATGACCTCGCATAGCTTCATTCTTGCGGCCATTGCGGAAAAGGCGGAACAGGAGAGTATGCGCGCCGATTTCGATGCGCAGGCCGAGGAGCGCTATGCCCGTATCGTTTCCTCCGGGAAGACGATTCCGTGGGAGGAAATGCGCGGCTATCTGGAAGAGCGTCTCGCCGGTAGAGCGATGAAGCACCCGAAAGCCCGCAACCTGGTGCGCTGAAAATGTCGCGCATCGAATTGGCAGCCGAGGTGGCGGACGATTTTGATCGCATCCTCGTTCATCTTGCCCAATATCAGGTTGAAAATCCGGGGGCACGCATTCGGGAGATCATCGAAGCGATCAATGTGCTGGTGCACAGCCCCATGTTAGGTCGCCCCACGAATAATGACAAGCGAGAACTGGTGATCGGCCATCGTTCGCATGGTTATGTGGCTTTATACCGCTACATTGTCGAAGTCGACACTGTTTTTGTCCTTGCTGTCCGCAGCCAGCAGGAGGCCGGCTGGCAAGGAGACATGCCATGAGATACCCGGTTGGGTGACGCTTGCTTGGCAACCTGTTGTTTCCGTCTTGACCGGTTTTGCGGCGGACGGTATGGTGCCGAGGTTTGTGCGCCAACGCCTATTTGACAAGGGAAAAATGTCTGCTTTGAAGAATTGGATACGACTGGAAACCGACTCCGGCCCGGTTTATCTGGACCCTGAGAAACCGGACTGGTTCGTCCCGAGCCCGGAGGCGGACGAGGTTCTGCAACTGCTGGCCGCCAGCCGGGATGGGGACGATGCCGCCGTGCGGCTGGCCGCGGCCCGTTCCCTGCCGCTGGGCCGCGCCCTGTTGACCACTGAAAGGTTGCTTGCCCAGGTGAGTGCGGAGCCGGCCCCTTCTTATACCGGTCGCGCCAGCCACCTGCAACTCGTTGGCCTCAAGGAGTGCTGGTTTCATCTCACCAACCGCTGCAACCTCGCCTGCGGCCACTGTCTGTTCGCTGCCTCGGAAAACAGTCGGGAAACCCTGCCGCTCGACCTGTTGCGCCAGGGGCTTGGCCAGGCCCGGCAACTCGGCTGTACCCTGTTCTGCTTTACCGGCGGCGAGCCCTTTCTCTACCCGGATTTTCCGGCCATTCTGGCCGACCTGCTGGCCGATCCGGAAGTCCACGCCGTGGTTCTCACGAACGGCCTGCTGCTTGACGCGTATCTTGAGGCCTTGCAAGCGTTGCCGCGGGGCCGGCTGCACCTGCAGGTCAGTCTGGACGGTCTGGAGGAAAACCATGACCAATTACGCGGGCCGGGCAGTTTCGGCAGGCTCATGGCCAACCTCGATGGTCTGCGCGCGGCCGGTCTGGCCGTCACCCTGTCGGTGGCCATCAACCGGGCCAACCTCGCTGACCTGCCCGCCCTGGTCGACCTGGCCGAGGCCAAGGGAATTCACAACCTGCACCTGCTCTGGCATTTTGTCCGTGGCAAGGGCACGGCCGCGCAGTTTGTCGCGCCCGCCGGGATCTTGCCCGCGCTTATCGCGGCCCAGGAGCGGGCGGAGCAGGTCGGGGTGACGATCGACAACGTCGAGGCCATGAAAAGTCAGGTCTTCAGCACCCCGGGCACCCGCCACGACCTCTCTGGCGCGGCCTGGGAATCGCTGGCCGTGGGTCCGGACGGTACCATCTTTCCCTCGCCGGCCCTGGTCGACATCCCGGAGCTGCGCTGCGGTCATCTCAGTGATGGGTTGGAGCAGGTCTGGCGCAGCAGTCCGGTGCTGCATGCTA
>DYDL01000340.1 GCA_020717925.1 Desulfocapsa sp. | reverse complement strand
CGTCCACCAAGTGAAAGGTGGGGGTGAATAGGACGCTGTGCCCAGCCTGAACCAGTTGGTGCCCAACGGCGGCGGCGAAGTGGGTCTTGCCCACCCCGGGTAGTCCAAAGATGAGCAGGTTTTCGGCGCGGGTAACAAAGTCTCCGCTGCATAGTTGAGCCAGTTGGCGGGTGAGGCGCAAGGGCAGTTTTTTTTGGTCGAAAGCTGCCAGGGTTTTGCCTGCAGGCAGGCGGGAGGACTTTTGCAGACGCTCGATACGGCGCTGGCTGCGACCTTCGAGTTCCTGCCCAAGCAATTCAGAGAGGAAGGTTTCAAACGACCAGGTTTCGCGGGTGGCAGTAGTCAGCAGGTCAGCCACCGTCTCCACTGCGGTGGGCATTCGCAGGCTGCGTAAGTGTTGCTGGATTTGTTCAAGCGGCGACATAGTCTGCCTCCAACAGGAAGAGTTGGTCGTAAAGGGTCAGGTTCACCAGCGGGAGAGCAAGTACCGGAATACCCTTGGGTGCGGTCATAACCCCGGTCAGTTCGGTAATGGTTTTTTCATCCCAGAGGTTTTGACCTTGGTCTTGATCTAGCAGCAGGCGAAGCGCCTGAGCAATGTCCGACTCCATCCCAAGTGCGGCTTGCTTCAAAATTCGCAAGTAGGTCAGGTCTGCCCGCCGGGGCGGCAAATGCTCGTTGAGAACATCCCAAGCTTGGCGGAAGATGTCCAGCGGGAAAAGGTCATCACGGTAGCGGTAGTTGCGAAATCCGCCAGGTTTGCGCAGTAGACTGTCGATCACGTGGCGGTAGTTGATTTGGAAATGGTGGGCGCCTGGCATGCGTGGCATGGTCTCAATGCGCTGGTTGGCGTACCAGACCTCAATGTGCCATTCGTAGACGCGAACGGTGGCACGCTTGCCTTTCAGCCCGCTGGGGACGCTGTAGCCGTTGTGACCCACCCGAATGATTCCATTCTGCCCGACCCGCACACTAAGTTCGCGCATCTGCGGCCAGGGCTTCGCGGTGAGTGGCTGCATGACAGCTATTTCTTCTGCTAGCCGTTCCTGTCTTCCTGCGTTGCGCTTTTCCATGATGTCGAACAGAAATATTTCATAAGCTTCGATGCTCTCGAAGTCGCGGCTGCCGCGCAGGAGCAGGTGTTGCCGCACTGCCCGTTTCAATCCGCCGTTGGACGATTCAATGTCGCCGTTTTCGTTGGGGCTGGACAGATGGATCGTGCGTGCTTCCAGTCCGTAGTGCGCCAGCAGTTGCAGGTACTCTTCGTTGTACCCACGTTCACGCGGACCTTGTTGGCGGTCTGCCACTCCCAGTTTATGGGTGGCGGCAGTGGTGTGGTCGGTCTGGTGCGCCTGTGGCACGTACCCAAGTTTCAGCAGGGCACTTTGCAGTCCCAGTCGGATCGAGAGTAGCGATTCGCTTTGCACCACGCGTCCCCATTCCCAGTTCGAGTACGGCAGGACGCTGTGGAACAGAATGTGATCGAATGGCTCTCCCTGGATCGTTACCTCCAGTTCGTTCATGCAGGTCCCGTCGCTTTGCAGAACTTCACCTGGATAGTGGATTTGATCCAGCGTTAGAGTTGGGTTTCCATTCAGCACCCGCCAGTTACTGACACGACGTTGCAGGGTGCGCAACTGTCCTTCCTGGTATTGGATTCCATCCTGCTCACACAGCCATTCGAAGATGGCTTTTGCTTCCAACTCGGGCGCCGCTGCCAGCTTCGTTTCTATCTCTGCCCAGTCCTTTTCAAACGGGTCTGGGCGGGTACGGTAGCGGCGTGCTTCTTTCAGGTCGCTGGGCAACTGTCCCAGCTGTTCGTACTTTTGCACAGTCTTGCGGCTATGCAGGTTGACCTTGACCGCTGCTTGTTGCTGGGTCTTGCCGTTGGTTCGTTCTCTCATCAGTAGCCTCACTTGGGCATCGGTTGCGGTCATCGGCTCTCCTTCTCCAGAAGAGTGTAGTCG
>DYDL01000339.1 GCA_020717925.1 Desulfocapsa sp. | reverse complement strand
CACCGGCAGGGTTTTGACCTTGTCGGCCACGGCCAGGCCGTAGAGGCGGCCACCATCGAGGGGCTTTTGCTCCAGGGCCTCCACCCCCACCACCAGATCAATCCCCTGAAGATAGGTGACAAAACGCAGGGCCCCGCCAAGGGCGACAATGCGTTTGACTTCTGCCGGGATGGCGGCGCTGCGGCCGACGCTGTCGGTGATAGTCCGCTGGTCGGCGGCCACGGCCCGGCCCATAGTGAGGGCCAGCGCCAGTAGAAAAAAGACGATAGGTATGCAGTGGTGTGGTTTTAGACGTGCCATATGAGAACTCCTTGTTCAACGAAAGTGGTGTGGTGAATCATGTTGCCGGTATCGGTGTGGTGGGCCAACAGCTCGCGGATAAGCTGGTTGTCCGGGGTGCCCTGGTGCATACGGATGTGCCCGGAAATATCTTCCACCGCTTCTTCCGGGCTCCCGCACCAGTCCCAGGAGGTATCCACATACTCCAGGGTGTAGGGAGTGGCGGATACGGCGAGCTGGTCAGTGATCGTCTCCAGCCAGCGGCCCGGGGTAAAAGGGGTCTGGTGCAGGCGGAATGCCTCTTCCAGCAGAGGATTGGCGCGCTTTCGGCCCCAGCCGATATAAACGCACCAGGCGCGGGAGCAGTGGATCATTCTGTCCAGGGTTTTTTGGTCGCGAACGGCCGGGGTCATGGCGGCCCATACGATGTCAAATGCTTGTTCCCAGTGGCGGGCGAGGATTTCCGCATCCTGCCAGGTTGCCTGAATGGTTGCGACATTGCTGATTCCGGCCCGTTTAGCCTCTTTGCGGAGTCGTTCAAGCATGGTGGTGGAACTATCAACGCCGGTGACTCTTTCCGCCGCCTGAGCCAGTGGCAGGGTATAGGTGCCGGTACCGCAGCCAAGATCGAGGATGGTCGCGCCGACAGGGCGCACGCCGTGGCTTTCCGCCAGGGCGATCATGGCCTTGGTCTTGGCCAGGTTGTCTGGGGCAAAGGGCAGCGGATATTTGCGGGCCTTCATCTCCCAGAAGGTTTTGTCATGGTTTCTTTGTGTCTTCGCCATGGTTACCAGCCCCGGGAATAGCTGGAATGGCAGTCCAGGCAGACGGTCTGGCCCTCTTCGATGCGGCCGGTGTTTTCGGCCATGCCTTCGCCGCATTTGGCGCAGACCAGCCGGTTGAAAAGGCGGGCCCGTCCGGGCGGTTCGTAGGCCGGTTCCTTGAAATCAAAGAGCTCGTCTATTGGCGCATTGAGGATGTGCTCCTGCCATTGCTCCCGGTCCAAATCCTTGACCGGAAAGGCCGGGGTGAAGACCACTCGGAGCTTCTCTCCGCTTTTCCGGCAGAAAAAGCTGAAGGCCATCTTGCCGGTGGGCCGGAAGATGAGGTTGCCCTTGCCCATGGTGCAGCCGGTGAGGAGCTGCACCGCGTCCACGCCGCAGGCGTCGTTTTCGGTGACGCAGACCAGCTCTTCATCCTTGGCGAAACGGAGCCCCATTTTTTCGCGAGCGGCCTCGCAGGCCCGGAAGCCGATAGCCAGTCCGGGACAGGAGTGGCCATGGAAGTCAACGCAGCGTTCCCAGTTGTACATGATGAAATCCTCCTGAAGGTGTGAGAAGTCCGCCGGAAAAAACCATCCGGCGGAAGGTTTATGGGTTATAAATTACCCCCCCCTTAATCCCCCCTGATTCAAAGGGGATTAAGGGGGGGGCTTGTTCCCCTTTTTGATAAGGAGGGAGTAGGGGAGGTTGAGTATTTACCTTACTAGCTAAACTATACAATCGAGCCAACGACGATGCCGGGCATGGCGTAGCCGTACTCCTCATCCAGGAGATTGTCGGCGAAGAGGTTCAGATCCCACTGTTTGCTCAATGATATTGCCGATATAGGCGTTATTTTTTTCATGGCAAAAAAAAGCCACGAGACTCTTGATTCCTGTGCGGAGGAATACAAAAGCCTTCGTGGCTTGGAATAAACGGTGTGGC
>DYDL01000100.1 GCA_020717925.1 Desulfocapsa sp. | reverse complement strand
TGACCACGCGCTGCCGGGGAGTGATGGTGGCTGGCTGGTGCCGCGCGCTACCGGCCGGACCACGACCAACCAGGGCTCCGAAGCGCGTTGCGAAAAGATTGCAAAGTTCCTGGTGGTCCACATTGCCGGCCGCGCTGATGACTATACGGTCGGCGGTGTAGTGGCGTCCGACGAAGTCCTGCATACGACTGGCGTCCAGACTCTCCACCGAGGCGCGGTTGCCCAGAACCTCCCGACCCAAGGGGTGGTCGGGCCAGAGGAGGGTAGTGAAGAGGTCGTGGATCTGGTCATCCGGGGTGTCATCCACCATGCTGATTTCCTGGAGGATGACCAGGCGTTCCCGTTGCACTTCCTCGGGGGCATAAAGCGAATTGAGAAACAGATCAGTGAGCAGTTCCGCCAGGCGCGGCAGATGGCGATCCAGCACCGTGGCGTAGATGCAGGTATTTTCCTTGGAGGTGAAGGCGTTGGACATGCCGCCCAGGCCATCCAGTTCCCGAGCGATTTGCTGGGGTGATCGGCCGGCCGTGCCCTTGAAGAGCATGTGCTCCACAAAGTGGGCGCAGCCGGCCTCGGTTGCGTTCTCGTCCCGGGATCCGGCGTCGATCCAGATCCCGAGGCTGGCGGTAGCGGACGGCAACCGCTCGGAAATGATCCGTACGCCGTTGTCGAGGGTGGTTTTCTGATACATGGAGGAGGTTTTAACTCTGCTTTTGCTCCTCAAGGGCCGCCTTCAGGCTCAGGCGGATCTTGCCCCGCTGGTCGATGTCCAGCACCTTGACCATGATCTCGTCGCCTTCCTTCACTACGTCGGTCACCTTCTCGACCCGGCCGGCAGCCAGTTCAGAGATGTGCACCAGGCCGTCGGTGCCCGGCAGGATTTCGACAAAGGCACCGAAATTCATGATATTCTTGACCACGCCCTTATAAATCTTGCCCACCTCAGCCTCGGCGGTAAGTGACATGATGCGGTTACTGAGCTGGTCGCCCACCGTGCCGTTGGGCGCGAAGACCGTGACCTTGCCGCTGTCCTCCACATCGATCTTGGCGTTAAACTCAGCGGTCAGGGCCTTGATCATCTTGCCGCCCGGGCCGATGAGGTCGCGGATCTTATCCGGGTGGATTTGCAGGCTGAAGACCTTGGGGGCGTGTTCGGAAACCGTGGACCGCGGCGCGCCAATAGCCTCCTGCAGTTTTCCCAGGATGTGCAGGCGACCAGCCTTGGCCTGGGCCAGGGCCGTGGCCATGATCTCCTTGGAGACCCCTTCGATCTTGATGTCCATCTGCAGGGCGGTGATGCCGGAGTCGGTGCCGGCCACCTTGAAGTCCATGTCGCCCAGGTGATCCTCGTCGCCCAGGATGTCGGAAAGGACCACGATCTGGTCGGCCTCCTTGATCAGCCCCATGGCAATACCGGCCACCGGCTTCTTGATCGGCACGCCGGCGTCCATGAGCGCCAGGCTGCCGCCGCAAATGGTGGCCATGGAGGAGGAGCCGTTCGATTCCGTGACCTCGGAGACCACCCGGATGGTATAGGGGAAGGCGGCAGGATCCGGCAGCACGGCGCTGATGGCCCGTTCAGCCAGGGCGCCGTGACCGATATCTCGGCGGCTGGGGCCACGCAGGAAGCGGACCTCGCCCACGCAGTAGGGCGGGAAATTGTAGTGCAGCATGAAGGGCTTGAAGGACATGCCGTAGAGCGATTCGATGCGCTGCTCATCCTCGCCGCTGCCCAGGGTGGCGGTAACAATAGCCTGGGTCTCGCCGCGGGTGAAAAGGGCTGAACCGTGTACCCGGGGCAGTGTCGCCACTTCGCAGGAAATGGGCCTTACCTCGTCGAAGCGGCGGGCGTCGATGCGGGTTTTGTCTTTCACGATACGATCACGCATCATGGCCTTCTGCAGATCCTTGATATAACCCTTGGCCTCGGTCTTGGCCTCGGGGAACTCACCCTCCAGGCCGGTCAGCACCCGCTTCTGCATGGCCCTGGCAGCCAGGTTGCGCTCCATTTTGTCGCGGGTGGTGATAACCGTCATCATCTCTTCACGGGCCAGTTCCGCCACCCGCTGTTGCAAGGCGACGTTGATCTTGGGCGGCTCCACCGTCATCTTCGGCCGGCCCACGGCCTTACGGAATTCCTCCTGGGCGTCGAGGATGGGCTGCAGGGCGCGGTGGCCATAAAAGATGCCTTCAAGCACCTGCTCTTCCGTGAGGCTGTCCGTGCCGCCCTCAACCATGACCACGGCGTTGCGGGTTCCGGCCACGATGAGGTTCATGCGGGAATCGACCAGTTGGTCATGGGTGGGGTTAAGGACGTACTCGTCGTTGATATAGCCGACGCGGACACCGGCGATGGGGCCCTGGAAGGGGATGTCGGAGATGGTCAGGGCGCAGGAGGCGCCGATCATGGCCAGCATGTCGGGGTCGTTCTGCTGGTCCATGGAGAGGACCGTGCCGATGATCTGGGTCTCATGCTTGTAGCCGTGCGGGAAGAGAGGCCGCAGCGGCCGGTCGATAAACCGACAGGTCAGGGTCTCCTTTTCCGTCGGCCGGCCGATTTCGCGGCGGAAAAAACTGCCTGGGATGCGGCCAACGGCATAGAAGCGCTCTTGATATTCAACGGTGAGGGGCAGAAAGTCCACCTCCTCCCGGGCGTCGCTGGCCGCGGTGGCGGTCACCAGGATTACGGATTCGCCATAGGTCACCACCACCGCGGCGTTGGCCTGCTTGGCCAACCGCCCGGTTTCCATGGTCAGGGTGCGACCACCGACTTCGATTTCGACTTTCTTATACATTCTTTTCTCCTCCGCGGCTCATGCCGGAATGGTTGTTGGGTACAGGAAGGCGTGGAAAGGGCCTGAAGACCGCTGTGGTCAAGAGCCGCATATGTTGCTACTGCCCGTACCGGACGCACAAAACGACCCGGGGCAATCCCGGGTCGGTGTCCACTTTGCTTGCCGGCGTGTGCAAATTCGGCCTGCCGCATTTTACGCCCCGGCCCGGGCCGCAGTGGTCCGGGCTTGGAGGCATGGCCGACTGGCGAGGTTGGTCTATTTTCTGATGCCAAGTTCCTGGATTACCCGGCGGTACTTATCGATATCCTTGTTTTTCAGGTAATTCAGGAGCCGTTTACGCTGGCCGACCAGTTTCAGCAGGCCGCGCCGTGAGTGATGGTCCTTTTTGTGGGACTGGAAATGCTCGGTCAGGTAAGTGATCCGGGCGCTCAGCAGGCCAATCTGGACCTCGGGTGAGCCGGTATCCGCCGGGTGGGTGCTGAACTTGGTGATGATGTCCTTTTTCTGTTCCGCCTGAAGTGTCACTGTTATCCTCCTGTACTTCTGGTGCGGCCCCCGTGGCCGCCCTGGTCATGAATCAATGGTTATATTTTTAATAAAGCGCTTCCGTTGTCAAGCAATCAAGCACGTTTTCCACTGGCCGCAAATGCCGCAGGAGAAGCGGTCTGGCCTGGTCAACGTTGTACAGTTGCTCGCCAGCCAGGGCTTCTTTAACAGAAAACGGGCCATTTCGCAATCTTCTCAATGCCTCAAGATGGGCGCCGCAGCCGAGTGCCTGGCCGATGTCCGCTGCCAGGCTCCGGATGTAGGTGCCCTTGCCGCATACCGTCCGGATGGTCAGCCGCTCTCCTGCCAGGCTCACCAGGCCGAGGGCATGGATGGTCACCCGGCGTGGTTCCTTCTCCACCACAATGCCGCGGCGTGCATAGTGGTAAAGCGGCTTGCCCTTGTGTTTCAACGCCGAGAATCTGGGCGGCGTCTGCATGATCTCGCCCACAAAATCGGCCAGACACGCCTCCACCCGGGCATTATTCAACTCGCCCACTGGTCGCTCGGCGATGATCGTGCCCTCCGGATCCTGGGTGTCGGTCTCGACGCCCAGCCTAAGTACCGCCTCGTACTCCTTGATCCCGCCCATGAGCCGGGCGATGATTCGGGTAGCGGATCGGCCGACGCAGATTACCAGAAGGCCGGAGGCAAATGGATCCAGGGTGCCGGAGTGGCCTACCTTCTTCACCCCGAGCGCCCGGCGGACCTGGCGGACCATCTGAAACGATGAAGGCCCGGCCGGCTTATCGATGAGCACAACCCCGCACGGTTGCGCAGCCGTTATTTCGTCCTGTTTTGCCAGGCCAAGCTGTATAGGCGTTCCGGTACAGGCCGCCTCGGTATCCCCGAGTGGTGCGCCATCAAGGTGGCACGGCATCGCCTTTCCCCTGCCCCTGATCAGACCTGCTCCACGCAGGCGCTGTCCAGCAGAGGCCGCAACTCCGCCACCAGCAGATCCCGCACCTGCTGGATGGATTGGTCCTGGAAGCGGCAACCCGCGGCATTGCGATGCCCGCCGCCGCCAAAGCGGTGGGCCACCCGGGTGACGTCGCAATCGCTGCCCTTGGAACGCATGCTGACCGAAAGGCCGCCCTTGCTGTTGGCCTTGATGAACACGGCCACCTTGACCGGGATTAGCGATCTCGGGTAGTTGACGAAATTTTCCGTGTCGGTCTGGGTGGTGCCAGTACGGTCATACATCTCCTGGGAAACGTGGATCACCGCAATCTTGCCGTCCATGAAGATTTCCAGGGTGGCCAGCACCTCCTGCATAAGGCGCAGCCGGTTCACCGTAAAATTGTCAAACAAATGACCTGCCACCTCGGCCGGTTTGACCCCTTTTTCCACTAGTTTCCGCACCACCCGGAAGGTTTCCGCCGTGGTACTCGAGTATTTGAAGGAACCGGTGTCGGTAACAATGGCCGCATACAGGCAGTAAGCGGTTTCGTAGGAGATCTCAGCCCCCAGGGCAAAGGCCAGATCGTAAACCATCTCGCCGGTGGCGGCCCGGGCCGGATCCACCCAGTTAAGGTCACCAAAGCCTTCGTTGCCTTTGTGGTGGTCAATGACGATGAGCGGGTGGATGGCGCGGATGCGTTCCATATCGTGGCCCATCCGTTCGGCGTCGCCGCAGTCCAGGGCCACGGCGCAATCGAATTGCGCGGGCTCCGGGCTGGTCAGGTCGATGCGGTCGCTGCCCGGCAGGAAGTCGTAAAGATGCGACACCGGTTCCTCGCCGAATAGCACCACCTTTTTGCCCAAGGATCTCAAGATGTTGCCAAGGGCGATCTGTGAACCCAGGGCATCACCGTCCGGGAAAACGTGGGTGGCCAGCAGCACGGTACGCGCCTTTTGCAGATGGTCGACAATCTTGTCAATCAGTAACTGGTCCATCTTCCTGCTCGATCTCGTGAAAAATTCTTTCCATGTCGGCCTGACGCCGCAGGGATTCATCGTACAAAAACAGCAACTTCGGCACATGGCGCATGGAGAGTACGTGGGCCAGATGGCTGCGGATAAAGCCCGCCGCCTTCATGAGCCCCTGGCCCGCCTCCGCGACCGCCGCGTCGTCGTAAACGCTGTAATAGACCCGGGCCGTTGCCAGATCGTCGGTCACAGAGACGTTGGTAATGGTGACCTGGGTCAGGCGGGGATCCTTGATCTTGCGCAGCAGGAGCAGGGCAATCTCACTCTTGATAGTATCGGCCACCCGGGCTGGCCTGCGCCTGGGTTGTTTTTCCCAGAGACCGGCCATCTCGGGCTTGGCGTGCAGCGGTCTGGCAGTCATCGTTGCTTGCGGTCGCAGTGGCGCACGGCGGGAAATCCGCTACAGCACGCCGGCAACCTCCTCCATCTCAAAGGGCTCGATAACGTCCTGCACCTTGATGTCGTTATAGTTGTCAAGGGTGACGCCGCACTCAAAGCCGGTCTGGACCTCCTTGACGTCGTCCTTGAAGCGGCGCAACGAACCGATGCGGCCGGTGTAGACCACCACGCCATCGCGGATGAGGCGGACCTGGGCGTTGCGCCGCAGCACCCCGCTGTTCACGTAGCTGCCGGCAATGGTGCCGACCTTGGGATGCTGGAAGATGTCCCGTACCTCGGCGGTGCCAAGCACCTTTTCCACGAAGGTGGGCTCCAGCAGGCCGGTCATGGCCTTCCTGATGTCGTCCAGGGCATGGTAGATGACGTCGTAGAAGCGCAGGTCGACGTTCTCCTGCTGGGCCATTTCCTGCACCTTGGCGCTGGGCCGGACGTTGAAGCCGATGATCAGGGCGTTGGAGGCCGCGGCCAGCAGGACGTCGGAATCGGTAATCGTGCCGGTGCCCCGGTGCAGGATCTTGACCTTGATCGCCTGGGTGGATAGTTCGTCCAGGGCCTTGGCAAAGGCCTCCAGGGTGCCCTGCACATCGGACCTCAGCAGGATGCGCAACTCCTTCATCTCGCCCTCTTTCAGCTTTTCAAAGAGGTTGTCCAAGGAGATTTTGGTAACCGCGCCCAGAGTGGCCTCGCGTCTTTTCAGTTGACGCTGGGCCGCGACACTCTTGGCCAGTTTTTCGTCCTGCACCACGTTGAATTCGTCGCCAGCCTTTGGCACGCCGGAGAGGCCGTGCACCTCCACCGGGATGGCTGGGCCGGCCTCGGTGAGCATTTCACCATGATCGTTGGACAGGGCGCGGACCCGGCCGTAGAAGTCTCCCACCACAAAGGCGTCGCCGACCTTGAGGGTGCCTTGCTGGACCAGGACCGTGGCGACCGGCCCCCTCCCCTTGTGAAGCTGGGCCTCGATAACCCAGCCGCGGGCGCGGCGTTTCGGATCGGCCTTCAGTTCGAGGATTTCGGCCTGCAAGAGAATCTGTTCCAGGAGTTCCTCAATGCCGAGGTTGGCCTTGGCCGAGGTCTCGCAGTAGATGGTGGTGCCGCCCCATTCCTCGGGAGAGAGGTCGTATTCGGCCAGTTCACGCTTGATCCGCATGACATCGGCATTGGCCTTGTCGATCTTGTTGATGGCTACGACAATGGGAACCCCGGCGGCCTTGGCGTGATTGATGGCCTCCTTGGTCTGCTCCATGACCCCGTCGTCGGCGGCCACGACCAGCACCACCACGTCAGTGACCTGGGCGCCCCGGGCCCGCATCTCGGTGAAGGCGGCGTGGCCCGGCGTGTCGAGAAAGACCACGTCGCCCTTGGCGGAACGGACATAGTGGGCGCCAATGTGCTGGGTGATGCCGCCGGCCTCGCCTGCCGCCACGTCGGTCTTGCGGATGGCGTCGAGAATGGAGGTCTTGCCGTGGTCAACGTGACCCATGACCGTGACCACCGGTGGCCGTGACACCATCTCGCCGCCGGATTCCTTGTCCTCCAGGTTGAGGAAGGTCTGCTCCTCGGTGACGCCGGCCTCAACCTCGTAGCCGAAATCAGTGGCTACCAGGGTGGCCGTGTCCATATCCAAGGCCTGATTGAGGGTGGCCATTACGCCCAGGCCCATGAGGGTACGGATCAGTTCGTTGGCCTTGACGCCCATGCGGTGGGCCAGATCGCTTACCGAGATGGTCTCGAAAACCTTGATGCGTTTCTTAATGGCCTTGGTTTCCGCCACCCCCTCGCCGTCACCTTTGCCTTTGCGGGGTTTGAGTCGCTGACCGCGGCCTATTCTAAGCCCGGCAGGCAGTCTGCCGCCCAGGGCCGCCACGTCCTCCATCTCGATCTCGGCGCGGCCTTGACGCTTGCCACCCTTGCGGATGTTTTCCCGGGGGGCGGGTTCGGTATGAAACTTGACAAAACGCTTGCCCTTCTTACCCTTGGCATCGATCTCGGCTTCCGCCTTTTTTTCAACGGGGAAGCGTTTTTCAACGGTCGGGGCCTTAACCTCGCCGGTCGGTTTGCCTTTAGGCTTGACCACCGGTCTTTTGGGTTTGGGGGCGCCAGCGCCCATCTGTTCAATGGCAAAGGCGCTTCTGCCGATGATCCGTGCCATGCCATGCCTGGGCTTTTCCCCTTTTTCCGGGGACGGTTCTTCCTCGACTTCCTCGACTTCCTCGGTCTCGGCCGGTGGAGTCGGGGTTTCCATCTCCTCGGGCGCGACTTCGGCCACCTCTTCCGGCATGGTTTCTTCCGGCTCCGTTGGGGCGGCGGTCGGTTGCTCGGCGGTCTCCGCCTCTTCTGCAATGACAGTGGCCGCGGCAGTCGGCATCTCCGCCGGTGCGGGGATGAAAGCCGGTTCAGCTTCTTCCTCGAGTCTCTCCTCCACGGGAGCGGCCTCTGGTTCCGGCGTCATTACCGCACTGGTGCGCCGGCGGATGATGGTGGTCCGTCCCTTGCTCTGTATGCGCTTGGTTTCGACCTTGGTCTCAACCGCGCCAAGTTTTATGCGTATCTCGTCGGCAACCGCATCGTCCAGCGAGGAGCTGGCGGTCTTGACGTCATACCCCAGTTCCTGAAGCCTGGCGGTGAGATCCTTGCTTTCCACCCCGATCTCTTTAGCAAGTTCGTAAACCCTGACTTTACTCATTCCCCGCTCCTGAAAATGGCATGCAGATCCTCGCCTACCGTGAGGTTCTGTCTACGAAATGCCTTGTGCAGCTTCTTCGTGTTCCGCAAAAGTCGTTGTATGCAAGCGCTGTCCTGGCAGGCATAAGCACCTCGCCCGTCCATCTGGTATAACTTGTCCCACACCAGGAAACCTTCACTGGTCACGGCAAGGCGGCAGAGCTCTTGCTTTGCCTTTTTGGCGTAACAGGCCAGGCAGGTTCGCAGAGAAGCGGTCGCTTCTTTCTCCAAGGCCTTTGCCGTTGTCGCCAGCATGGTGTTTCCCGGCTCTAACTAGTCGGCGTTTTCAGGCTCCGGTTCCTGGTTCTCCGCCGCATCCTCGGCCGGGCTCTTTTCTGGAACCGCCCTGGCCGCCTCGATAAGTTTTTTTGCCCGTTCCTCGTCAATGTCCGCGAACTGAATCAACTGCTCGACCTCGGCGTTGGCGAGCTCCTTGGCCGAGGTAATGCCCTCGTCATAGAGCAGATCGGCCAGGGGCTCCTTGACGCCCTCCACAGTGAGCAGGGATTTGTAACCATCCTCGATGAGTTTGGCGTATTTCTGCTCACCCTTGACATCGATGCGCCAACCCAAAAGGGCGGAGGCGAGCCTGACATTCTGGCCGCCGCGGCCGATGGCCAGTGAGAGCTGATCTTCCGGCGCCACCACCAGCAGGGTCTTTTTTTCCTCGTCCACCACCACCATGGAGATCTGGGCCGGCGACAGGGCATTGGAGACAAAGCGGGCCGGGTCCGGACTCCAGGGCACGATGTCGATCTTTTCACCCTGCAGTTCCTGCACCACGTTCTGCACCCGCGAACCCTTCATGCCGACGCAGGCGCCGACCGGATCCACATCCGATGCCGATGAGCTCACGGCGATTTTGGCCCGGGAACCGGGCTCGCGTACCACGCCCATGATCCGGACGATGCCTTCGGCGATTTCCGGTACCTCCATGGTGAAGAGCTTGGTGAGAAACATCTCGTTGGTGCGGCTCAGGACCAGTTGCGGGTCGCGGGTGGAGGTGTCGCGCACATCCAGCAGCAGGGCGCGCAACCGGTCGCCCTGGCGGTAGCTCCGGCGCGGCATCTGCTCGCTGTGGGGCAGGATGGCATCGGTGCGGCCGAGGTTGACGATGATGTTGCCGCGCTCGAAACGCTGGACAATGCCATTGACGATATCGCCCTTCTTGTCCTTATACATCTCATAGATGACATTGCGCTCGGCGTCCTTCATCTTCTGGATGATGACCTGCTTGGCCGACTGGGCGGCGATACGGCCGAGATCAGCGACATTGTCCATCTTGCTGCCCAGGTCGTCGTGCAGTTGCACCTCGGGATCAAGGACGCGGGCCTCATCCATGGAGATCTCGGTCTGCTCGTCCTCCACCTTTTCCACCACGGTGCGGAACTGGAAGAGTTCGATCTCGCCCAACTCGTCGTTGTAATGGACTTCCATGTCGCGTCGGGAGCCGAAGTGTTTCCGGGCCGCAGACATGACCGCCTCTTCCAGGGCCTCAATGAGCAGGTTTCGATCGATACCCTTATCCCTGCTGATCTGATCGATGATTCTTTTCAGTTCTGAAACCATCTCAATCTCTCCACCATATCTTCTGTATGTCTTGCAAAACCGTCTATCAGATGATCAGCATCGCCCTGGCGATCCGGTCCAGGGGAATGTCTAACCGTTCCTCGCCCTCCTGCAACGTCACGACGTTGTCGGCCGCGGCCAGGATAACGCCTGTTGCTTCGCGGCCAGGCGGTTCCTTCAGGGTTACCTTCACTTCCCGGTTCCTGTTCCGAATAAAATCCCGCTCGGTTTTCAAGGGCCGGTCCAGGCCAGGGGAGGATACCTCCAGGTGAAACGCTCCCTTGATGAGATCCTCTACCTCCAGGAGATAGCTTGTCTCCCTGCTTACCCGCGTGCAATCTTCGACGCTTATGCCCTTTTCCGTGGCAATGATCAGGCGCAGCACCATGCCGACCGACTCCCGGCGGAACTGCACCTCAACCAGCTCGATGCCCATCTCCTCCAGCACCGGCTCCATCATGCGCGTCACGGCGTCGGCTATGTTGGACTGCATGGCCCTGGTCCTTTTTTGAAAAAAGGAAACAAAAAAGCGGGCTGTAGCCCGCTTGAGCACCATCTTTGTGGCCCAGGGAAAAAGCCCGGACCGCTTTTCGGGTTCGCTTCGGAGGAGCGGGGTGTGGCCGTTGCCCCATAAGGGGACGCTGGCCATTTTAAAAACCCCCCGAAAAATCGTCCGTAACCGGACGACGGATGCCCGTCGGGATGGAGCGGAAAACGGGATTCGAACCCGCGACACCAAGCTTGGGAAGCTTGTACTCTACCAACTGAGCTATTTCCGCCCGTTACCGAATGGATCAATATACATGAAGAGATTCACTTGTCAAGGGAACAAGGTAGGGGCGCAGGGGGAAGTAAAATATTTTCAGGTCAGGCTCCCTGCGTACTGCTAGTCATTCCAAAAGAAAAGAGGTTACAGCCAAGTGGCGGTAACCTCTTTTTATGCTTGGGGTGAGCGATGGGATTCGAACCCACGACCACCGGGACCACAACCCAGTGCTCTAACCAACTGAGCCACGCTCACCATGTGTGCGGCAAACAAGCGGGCAGTTCTGCTGCCCAGCGCCCCCGTTATACCGCAAGGGCATAAGTTTCGTTTGGGCAGACACGCTACCCAACTCAGCTTTATAATAGAACGGTTGATTTTTGGCAAGGGCAAATTGTTAGCCCCGGCTGCT
>DYDL01000338.1 GCA_020717925.1 Desulfocapsa sp. | reverse complement strand
GGCCGGGGTGGGAGGCGATCCAGTAGGGGGTGAAGAGCACGCTCCGCCCCTGGCGACGGGCAATCTTGCGGCAGAGGGCGATGAAGTCGGTCAGCACCTGGGGGCCAGGCTGTTGATATTATTGCGCCAGAGTCAAGCGGCGTCAAGGATAACCACCAAAAAGCCAGCGGCAGGGCCGAAAACCGGACCTGCCCGCAAGAAATTTATAATCTGAAGTGCGTCTCGCATTTCTCCTCTACGATTCATGCCCTTGCGCATTGGGACGTTGTAACCGCTTTTCAGGCTGGCGACAATTCCGTAGAAGGCAGAACTTTAAATGTTAAGAAAGTACGAATTACTAATTTCATGGGCGCCCCTCTTCGCCTCCTGGCTGACGGCCCGGCAGATGGTCTCCGAACCTCCCGCCCTCGACTGGCCAGGCGGCCAAGGCGCGCAGAAAATCGTTGAAGCCCTCCTGCTCGTCATCTGGCACCAAAAAACCGGGCAGGGGTTGATTCCCCGGCAACGGCCGTGTAACCCCGTTGCCCAGCACCCAAAGCACCACCTCCGGCAGGCTGCCGAAGACGCCCTCCTGATCAAGATGCTCGATGATCTGGTGCAGGGCCAGGTTCACGGTCAGCACCAACGGCGCCACCACCGCCTCGCTACCTGGTCGGCACCGCACCTGCGACGCCATGGCACGGCAGGCCATAGGCCGATGCGCATAGATCCGGCACTGGCGCTGGTCATCAAGAAAAAGACAAACCCCGGCCACATGTTCACTCGTGTCCTCTGGCGGCTCCTGGTGGGCCAGGCAACAGGCAGCCACCTGGTTGATGGTGCAGGTCGGCCGATACAATGGCCCAGCGGTCAGACCACGAATTTTTTCGCCTATCTCTGGTGTTTCCTCAAACCGCGGCGCTGCGACCAGATACCGCGCCTCCAGCGAGGTCAGGCTGACATTGGCTGTGCAGCACGTGGCGCAACCTGGCCCGCAGGCGCGAGGAAAGTCGGCAGACCAGAGATCATGCCAGGCATAGAGCGCTTTCAACGCTGCAATGGATTGAGTGCAATGCATGGGCAAAGAAGATGGTAATGAAAAATGGCTGGGCTGCCTCAATACGTCCAGAATCACCAGTAAACCACGTGCTGCCGAGGCTAACCGGCCGGCCGCTTCTGAGCAGTGCGAGTGGAGCCTTTGGGGGGCGCTTGTCCCTGCGTGGCAACATAGGCATCAATGAGCTGCCGGATCATCCGCTGATATTGCGTGTGATGCTTGCCTGCTTCCGCCTTAAAAAAATCGATGCTTTTTTTGCTGAGGGAAATTGTTACCTTCACAGACTCTTCCCGGAACGCCAGTTCCGCGGGAGATGGGAGAAAATCGGAAATCACCCTGATGTTGCCCAACGGTTCATCTGTGTATTTTATTTTCGTGCTCATAGGTCACTTTCCCTGCCAAAGGAGTAATAGCGGCTCTCTTGCTCGCGGTGGCTGCTATCCTCGGCAATTACACGGTACGGATCAGCAAACGCATATTGAGCATCGACAAACGCGACCCATGCTTTTGCGGATTTGCCAAATCTTTGTTGGAATTCCACGCGAACCGTGTCTCTGCCATGTTTAAAGCTTACCACGAAGAGGAGGGAAGAATACATATTATTTCATGGCTAAAGATATGGCAACAGTTAGAGGTCGCTTAAGACCTGCATCGCATTTGAAGGTGGGAATTACAAAATTGCATGGGCTGGTTTCGTTAAATCAACTGACAGGATGTCCCGTTTGGACTCCTAGACTGCCCGATTAGCCAGGCTCCTTCCTGACAAATTTCCAAATTGACAAATATTTTGCCACGCGCTAAGCATGAGTCAGTTTAGGAGCCTTAGGAAGAGGCTTGGTCTCCCGGATTGCTCTGAGTGCAATGAGGCTGAAAAAGTTAGTGAACTAATGAACAACATCCCCGGGGATATTC
>DYDL01000099.1 GCA_020717925.1 Desulfocapsa sp. | reverse complement strand
GGACGGCTCGCCCTACCAATGTGCCGGAAATCATTCGCAAATGGTATAACCCGCCATGACTGAGGCAATACTCCTGCCGTTTGAATCCGGTGCCGTTTGAATCCGGTGGACAGCCCGTCGCTTTCCGCTATAGTCCACACCCGAAGTCGAACGCAACCGAGCATCTATTTCAATCATGGCTGAACGTGTTCTCGTAACTGGCGGCGCAGGATACCTGGGATCTGTGCTGTGCGAGCATCTGCTGCAAGCGGGCTTCCAAGTGACGGTCGTGGACTCGCTGTATTTCGGGCAGACCCCGCTGTTCCACCTCTGCGCCAACCCGCAGTTTGAATTCTGTTTTGGCGATGCCCGCGACGAACGGTTCATGTCCGGCCTCGTCAAGAGCCATGACGTTCTCATCCCGCTGGCGTGTATGGTCGGCGCGCCTGCCTGCGACCGCGATCCGCAAATGGCGCGGAGTGTAAACGTGGAAGCGGTGGCGTTGATCAACCGGCTGCGCAGCCGCGGCCAACTCATCGTATTCCCGACGACCAACAGCGGCTATGGCACGAAGTCCGGCGACGTGTTCTGCACGGAAGACACGCCGCTGGAGCCGATCTCGCTTTACGGCAGCACCAAGAGCGAGGCGGAACGGTTGCTTCTCGATTCACCCAACACTATCACACTGCGGCTGGCAACGGTGTTTGGCATGTCGCCGAGGATGCGGCTGGATCTGCTGGTGAACCATTTCGTGTATGTGGCCGTTACGGACCGCTACATCGTCATCTTCGAAAAACACTTCAAGCGGAACTACGTCCACATCAGCGACGTGGCAGATTGTTTCCTCCATTGCATCCGCAACGCCGGCCGGATGGTTGGTCGCCCCTACAACTGCGGCCTCGACGCGGCCAATCTGTCCAAGGAGGAGCTGGCGCTCAAGATCAAGGAACACGTGCCGGAGTTCTTCATCCACTTTGCGGAAGTCGGCCAGGATCCCGACAAGCGCAACTATATCGTGTCCAATCAACGTCTGCGCGAGGCGGGCTTCGAGGCGCGCCGCAACCTCGATGACGGCATCCGCGAACTGCTGAAAGGCTACCGCATGTTGAAACGCATGCCGTTCCGGAATGGCTGAGCGCCTGAACAAACTTTGCGTCGCGGTCCTGGCCGGCGGATTGGGCAGCCGGCTGTGTTCGGTTGTTGCCGACCGGCAGAAAGTAGTCGCCCCCATCGGCGGGCGGCCTTTCCTGTATCGCATCCTCGATCAACTGGCTGACGCCGGTCTGCGCCGGGTGGTGTTGTGTGCCGGCTACAAGGCAGAGGAAGTCGCGGCAACCATCGGGGCGAACTATCGCGGCATGAGCATCCGCTATTCGACCGAACCGCGACCGCTCGGCACGGCGGGGGCGTTGGGGCACGCGTTGCCGCTGCTGGAGTCCGATCCCGTGCTGGCGCTCAACGGCGATTCCTATTGCGAGGTGGACCTGGCCGCGTTCCATGAGGCGCACGACCGCCATAACGCCACGCTAGTGGTGACCGAGGTTGGCGATACTTCGCGCTTCGGCCGTGTGGTGTTTGACGAGCGCGGCGCGATCACCGGTTTCGCGGAGAAGGGCGGCGCGACAGGGCGGGGATGGATCAACGCGGGCGTTTACCTCTTGGGTCGCGCGGTGCTGGAATCCATCCCGACGGGCCGTGTGGTCTCGATCGAGCGCGAGACGTTTCCCGCCTGGGTCGGCCGGGGCCTCTATGCGTTCTGCGCCCGCGGGAAATTCGTGGACATCGGCACGCCTGATTCCTATGCTAGCGCGCAGGTTTTATTACGATGATTGTCAGTCGAACTCCATTTCGCGTTTCGTTTTTTGGTGGAGGCACGGACTATCCCGCGTGGTATCGGGAGCACGGCGGGGCGGTGCTCGCTGCCAGCATTGACAAATACTGCTACCTGACCTGCCGCTATCTGCCGCCGTTTTTCGAGCACCGCTACCGCATTGTGTATTCGAACATTGAGATGGTGCGAAGCATAGATGAAATCCGTCATCCCGCAGCGCGTGAGGTATTGCGGTTCACAGGCATCAACCGCGGCGTGGAAATCCACCACGATGGCGATCTGCCCGCTCGCAGCGGCATGGGGTCCAGTTGCGCGTTCACGGTCGGTCTGCTGCACGCGCTCCACGCGCTAAAAGGCGAGATGCCCAGTAAACATCAGTTGGCGATGGAAAGCATCCACGTGGAGCAGGACTTGGTGAAAGAAACCGTTGGCTCGCAGGACCAGGTGCTGGCAGCGCACGGCGGGTTGAACCGCGTCGCGTTCCATCCCAACGGCGAGATTACCGTCCACCCCATCACGCTGACGCGCGAACGCATCCAGGAGTTGAGCACGCACCTGATGCTCTTCTATAGCGGTATCAAGCGCACCGCCGCCGATGTGGCCAAAAGCTATGTGGAACACATCGGCGAAAAGAAACGCCAGCTTCGCATCATGCGGGACATGGTGGACGAAAGCATCTCCGTGCTGAACAGCGGCCGGGACATCGTGCACTTCGGCGAACTGCTCCACGAAGCGTGGCTGGCCAAACGCAGCCTCAGCCCTCAAGTCACCAACTCCCACGTGGACGAGATCTACGAGGGCGCTCGCGCTGCCGGAGCCGTCGGCGGCAAACTCATCGGCGCGGGCGGCGGCGGATTCATGCTGTTGTTCGCGCCGCCGAACCGGCACGACGCCATCCGCGAGCGGTTGAACAAACTGCTTCACGTGCCGTTCCAGTTCGAATTCAACGGCAGCCAGATCATCTTTATGGACCACGAGGTGGACTACTCGGCCGCCGAGAGTGCCCGCGCCAGCCAACCCCTCCAAGCCTTTCGGGAGTTGACCCTCCAAAAGGCCTAGGGATCACCCGTTTGAACATCCAAGACAGAATCTTCGTTGCAGGCGCCGACACGCTCATCGGCACCGCTCTCGTGCGCGAACTCTCCCGACAAGGCTACAACCGCCTTGTCGGCCACCAAGCGGATGCTCCGGACCTCACGAATGCCGCCGCTGTGGATGCGTTCTTCGCGCAGACCCGGCCAGACTACGTTTTCCTCAGCGCGGGCAAATCGGGCGGCATCGGTGCGAACCAAAACTACCCGGCCGAGTTGATGCTCAACAACCTGCTTGTGGCCTCACACATCATTCCGAGCGCCCACCGCCACGGCGTTCGCAAGCTGCTCTACCTGGCCAGCTCCTGCATTTATCCCAGGCATTGTCCGCAACCGATGTCGGTTGCCTCGCTGATGACCGGCCCGATGGAGCCGACCAGCGAAGCCTATGCCACAGCCAAGCTCGCCGGCATCCGGCTCTGCCATGCCTATCGCCGGCAATACGGCGCCCGGTTCATCAGCGCCATCCCCGCCGACGTCTTCGGGCCGGGAGGCAAGTTTGATCCCGAGAATGCCCACGTCGTGCCGGCGCTCTTGGTCAAGATGCATGACGCCAAGAAACGCGGCCTTGGCCACATCGAGTTGTGGGGCACCGGCCGGCCGCGGCGCGAGTTCATCTTTGCCGACGACGTCGCCGACGCGGCCCTGTTCGTGATGCGGACCTACAACGAGGCCGAGCCGATCAACATCGGCAGCGGCACGGACATGTCCATCCGCGAGGCCGCCGAGGCCATCCGGCGCGTGGTGGGCTACGAGGGCGAACTGCGCTTCGACACTTCGAAACCCGACGGCGCGCCGTTGAAACGACTCGACTCCAGCCGGCTTCTAGCAATGGGCTGGCGGCCGGCGACATCCTTTGAGAGCGGCCTCCAAGCGACCTATCGGAGCTTGCTGGAGTCGGAGCCGCCGTCCATGGCTGGTTATGTCCAATAATCCAGCGACCACCGCCCCTGTGACTCGCGACGCCGATGAAACGGCGATGGTGCGTCGTTTGCAGGAAAAAGCCGCTTGGGTCCGGCGCGAGACGCTGAGGGTCCACGGCGTTGCCCCGGAAACGCGCATCGCGTCGTCGTTGTCGCCCGTGGAGGTCCTCGTGGCACTCTACTACGGCGGCCACCTCCGGTTCGACCCGCGCAACCCGCAGTGGGCCGGCCGCGACCGCTTCATCGCCAGCAAGGGCCATGGTTGCGTTGCGCTCTACCCGATTTTTGCCGACGTCGGATACATCGCCGCGGAGGAACTGGCCACGGTCGGTAAGACCGGCTCGCGGCTCGGCGGCATCCCCGACGCGCAGATCCCCGGCATCGAGACCACCAACGGCTCGCTCGGCCACGGCCTGGGCGTGGCGTGCGGCATCGCGCTGGCGCTGAAACAAAAACGCTCCGACGCGCGGGTCTATGTCCTGGTCGGCGACGGCGAGTTGTGCGAAGGGTCTGTCTGGGAGGCCGTCATGTTCGCCGGCCAGCAGCAGTTGGACAATCTGGTCCTCATCGCAGACAACAACGGCATCTCGATGCTCGACTACTGCCGCAACATCATCAACCTCGACCCCCTCGATGCCAAACTGCGCCAGTTCCAGTGGGACGCCGTGACGGTGGATGGCCACGACGTCGGCGCCGTCCATCGCGCGTTGGCCGGCTGCCGCCAGCCCGGCTGCCGCCGGCCGCAGGCGGTCGTGGCGCGCACGGTGAAGGGCAAAGGCGTGCCGGTGTTGGAGGGCGACGCGCTCTGCCACGTCAAGACCCTCAGCAAGGAACAGGTCACCGCTGCCATCGGGAGCCTGCCATGAACCCCGCGGATTCCAAGACCATGCGGGACGCCTTCCTCGGCCAGCTCTACGCCGCGATGCGGGAGGACGGGCGGATATTCATCGTGACCGACGACTTCGGCGCGCCGGCGCTCGACAAGATCCGGGCCGAGTTCAAGGACCGTTTCGTCAACGTCGGCATCGCGGAACAGAACGCGATCAACGTGGCCACCGGTCTGGCGATCGAGGGCTTTGTCGCCTACGCCTACGGCATCGCCGGGTTCATGACGATGCGCTCCTACGAGCAGGTCCGCACGAACCTCTCCATGGCGGCGCAGTTGAGGCCGCTGAACGTCAACATCGTCGGCGTCGGCGCCGGCTTGAGCTACGACCTCTCCGGGCCAAGCCATCACTGCCTGGAGGACATCACGCTGATGCGGCTGCTGCCCAACATCGAGGTGTTCTCGCCGAGCGACTGGACGCTCGCCGCCCGTATCGCCGACCGGTCGCGGCACGTCAACGCCCCCAAATACATCCGGCTCGACAGCAAGCCCGTGCCGAGACTCTATGACGACGGGGCCGCCGTCCATCTCGACACCGGCTTCCACGAACTTGCCCAGGGTGCCGGCGCGTGTGTGGTCGCCACCGGCTACATGACGCAGGTGGCGCAACGGGCGCTGGCGCAGTCGGCCGCGCCAGTGGGGCTGCTCGACATCTTTTCCTTCAAGCCGCTGGACGAAGACCGCCTCTGCCGCGCGCTGGAGAAATACCGGCACGTCGTCACCGTCGAGGAGGGCTTCATCGGCCGTGGCGGCCTCGACACGCTGATCGTGGGCGTGCTGGCCCGGCGCGGCGTGCCGGCCACCGTCCGCGCACTCGGCGTGGACGACCGTTACCTTTACGACGTGGGCAACCGCGCCCTGCTGCATCGGCTGTGCGGCATGGATGAAGCGGCCATCCTCCAGGCGGTTGCCCAGCCCGCCCCCGCATGATCGCAACATCCCCGACCATGACATCTGCCGAGCCGCTGAACTGGCCTTTGATGGACGACAACATCACGCGCGAAGACCTCAACGCGCTGATCGCCTACCTCCAGCAACCTCACCCGCGCCTGACCCACGGCGACCAGGTGCGCGCCTTCGAGCGCGAATGGTCCGAGTGGCTCGGCGTGAAACACAGCGTGCTGGTCAACAGCGGCGCCTCGGCGAACCTGCTGACGCTGGCGGCGCTGCGCGAGCGCTTCGGCGGCGGCGAGATCATCGTGCCGCCGCTGACGTGGGTGTCCGACATTGCCGCGGTGCTCCAGAACGGCTTCGAGCCGGTGTTTGTGGACATTGACCGCCGCACGCTGGGCATGGATGCCGGGCAGGTGTTGCAGGAACTCACCCGCGACACGAAGGCGGTGTTCCTCACCCACATCCTCGGCTACAACGCGCTCACCCGGTCGTTGCTCGACGGGCTGGCGGCGCGCAACGTCCCGCTCATCGAGGACTGCTGCGAGTCGCACGGCGCCACCTTCGAGGGCCGCAAGGTCGGCGGCTTCGGGCTGCTCTCGAACTTCTCGTTCTACTTCGCCCATCACATGAGCACCATCGAGGGCGGCATGATCTGCACCAACGACGACGACCTGTATGAGACGCTGCGGATGCTGCGTTCGCACGGCATGGTGCGCGAGTCCAGTTCCACGCCACGGCAGCAGCAATACATCCAGGCGCGTCCCGACCTGACCCCCGACTTCATCTTCGCGTTCCCGGCCTACAACGTCCGGCCCACGGAGCTGGCTGGCGTGCTGGGACGCTCGCAACTGAAGCGGCTCGACGCCAACAACGAACTCCGTCGCGAGAACCTGCGGCTGTTCCTGGCCGGCCTCGACCCGGAGAAATACCAGACTGACTTTGCCGGCGAGGGCGGTTGCAACTACGCCTTCACGCTGGTGCTGCGGCAGCCCGATGCGGCGCTCTGGGCGCGCGTGGAAGCGGCGCTGCGCGAGCACGGCGTCGAGTTCCGGCGCGGCCTTTCGGGCGGCGGCAACCAGCTTCGCCAGCCCTACCTCCGCCGCGTGGTCGGCAACGAGGAGTGCGAGAAATACCCGAACGTGGAGCATGTCCACTTCTACGGCTGTTACCTCGGCAACTACCCGGCGCTCGAAAAGGGGAAAATTCACAAGCTCTGCGCGGCGCTGAATGCGCTCTGAAAAACACGTGCCGCCCGCTTGCGGAACTGTTATACACGTCGCAGTGGTTTCGTCGCATGAGCAAGCCAAACCAAATTGATCTCGTCCTCGTCAATCCGGGCAACCGCACCCAGACTTACCAGGCGCTCGGCAAGGAGTTGAGCGCTATCGAGCCGCCCGTCTGGGCCGGGTTGATGGCGAGTTTCGTGCGGAGAAAAGGGTTTTCCGTGGCGATCGTGGACGCCGCAGCCGAGCAACTCACGCCCGAGGAGACCGCTGCGCGCGTGACCGACCTGGACCCGCGGCTGACCGCCGTCGTGGTCTATGGCCACCAGCCGTCCGCCTCGACACAGAACATGACTGCGGCCGGCCGTTGCGCCGCCGCTCTCAAGGAGGCCGCGACCGGGACGCCTCTGCTCATGGTCGGCGGCCACGTGGCCTCGCTGCCGGAGCGCACGATGGACGAGGAAAAAACCGACTTCGTCTCCAACGGCGAGGGCCTCTTCACGATGACCGCGCTGTTGGAAGCATTAAAGTCCGCCGCGCCGAACTTCAGCAATATCCCCGACCTCTGGTATCGCGACGACGGCCGGCTACGCCACAGCGGCGTGGCGGCGCCGTTGCTGCGCGAACTCGACAGCAAAATGCCCGGCATCGCATGGGACCTGTTGCCGATGCAACTCTACCGCGCGCACAACTGGCACTGCTTCGGCCACCTCCAGCGGCAGCCTTACGCGGCGATGTATACGACGCTGGGCTGCCCCTATCACTGCGCGTTCTGCTGCATCCAGGCGCCGTTCAAGAGCGGCGAGAAAGCCCTCGGGATGAAGGACAGCGTCAACAGCTACCGCGCCTGGAGTCCCAAGCGGATCGTGGACGACCTCGAAAGACTCGTCACCCAATACGGCGTGCGCAACGTGAAGTTCGCCGACGAGATGTTCGTGCTCACGCCGCGCCACGTCGAGGGCATCTGCGACGGCATCATCGAGCGCGGCCTCGACCTGAACATCTGGGCCTACGCGCGCGTGGACACCGTGCGCGACACCATGATCGAGAAGCTACAGCGCGCCGGCATCCTCTGGCTGGCGTTCGGCGTCGAGGCCGCCAGCGAGCGCGTGCGCGACGACGTGCAGAAGGGCTTCGGCCAGGAGAAGATTTTCAAGACCATCAACCGCTGCCGCGAGGCGGGCATCAACGTCATCGCCAATTTCATCTTCGGTCTGCCGGAGGACGACCACCAGACGATGCAGGAGACACTCGCCATGGCGCTGGAGTTGAACGCGGAGTTTGCCAACTTCTACTGCGCGATGGCGTATCCCGGCTCGCAGCTTTACACCGTCGCGGTCAAGGAGGGCTGGCCGCTGCCCCGGCAATGGAGCGGCTACTCGCAGCACGCCGTGGACACGCTGCCGTTGCCGACCAAGCACCTGCCTGCCAGCGAGATCATCCGGTTCCGCGACCGTGCCTTCCAGGTTTACTTCAACAGCCCGGCGTATCTGGACATGATCTTGAAGAAGTTCGGCCCTGACACTGTCGCCCATATCCGCGAGATGGCCTCGCACAAACTCGAACGACGGCTCGCCTGAACGGCGCCGACGCCGCACGCCTTTGAAAACCACACTCCTCATCCCCACACTCAACGAGATCAACGGCATGAAGGTCATCATGCCGCAGATCCAACGCGCGTGGTGCGACCAGATCCTCATCCTCGACGGCAACTCCACCGACGGCACCGCCGAATGGGCGCGCACGCAGGGCTACGAAGTCTATGTCCAGAAGGAGAAGGGCCTGCGCCAAGGCTACCTCGAAGTCTGGCCGCTGATCAAAGGCGACATCGTCATCACCTTCAGTCCCGACGGCAACTCGATCGCCGAACTCATCCCACCACTGATCGAGAAGATGCGCGAAGGCTACGACATGGTGATCGTCTCGCGCTACCTGCCACCGGCCAAGAGCGACGATGATTCGTGGATCACCGGGTTCGGCAACTGGCTTTTCACCACCGCCATCAACGTGCTCCACAGCGGGCATCTGACTGATGCGATGGTGATGTATCGCGCCTATAAGACCGACCTGGTGCGCACGCTCGACCTCGACAAGGACGCGTCCTACTCGACGCCAGAGCGGCTGTTTCACACGAGGATCAGTTGGGAGCCGTTGCTGTCGGTCCGCGCGCTGAAGCGGCGCCTCAAGGTCGGCGAAATCCCCGGCGACGAACCTCCCCGTCTCGGCGGCAAAGCCAAGCTTCAAGTTTTGCGCTGGGGCGCCGGCTACATGTTCCAAGTCATTCGCGAGGTCTTTTGGTGGCGGTGAAAAAGAGCGCCCCCCCGAAGCGCTCCGCCACATCATCGCTCGCTCCCTGGCAGGTCGTGAGCGAGCAACAGATTTTCGCCGCGCCGCCCTGGATACGGCTGTTCCGGCAAACGGTTCTTTTGCCGGACGGCCGGATCATTGACGACTACCACCGCGTGCAACTGGCCGATTATGCGGTGATCGCGGCCCGTCGCGAACTGCTTGAAGAAACCGGCTACGTTGCCGAAGAATGGCGCAGCATAAGCCGCTATGTCTGCAACTCCAACTACGGCTGCGGCACCGCCCACCTCTTTGCAGCCCGCAACGCGCGGCAAGTCGCCGAACCCCATTCCGGCGACCTGGAGGAGATGGAAATCCTGCTGCTGTCCGCTGCGGAGACATTGCAGGCCCTGCGCGACGGCCGCATGGCAGCCCTCGGCGCCGTGACGGCGTTGGCGCTGGCTTTCAATCTCGGCCGCTGATTGCAGCTATCGCCCGACCTCGAACACGAGGATGGAGGGCGCACGATTCGTGTAGGAGTAACTCCAGACCGGCCGCGCCTCCGGATGCGCGGCCGCAAACGGACGCCAGTCGTTCATGAAAACCCCGCGGCTCCGATCGCCCAACAGCACGGGCGAGAAGGCATACACGATTCGACGGTAACGGGCGAGTTGTCGCTGCTCCCACTCGCGCACCTCTTCCGGAGTGGACCCCGTGCGGAAGTAGTTGGACCAATACACAAACGGGTAATGGCTTCCGTAGGTGTTGAACAAGAAAATCGCGTGGCCGAACATAATCGGATCGCTCATCACCACCAGCGTGTCCCGCAGCGGGCCGGTCTCCTTGAGCCACGCGGAAAAAGCGCGGTGTCCGCGGAGACGGTCCAATTCGAAGCTGGCCGGCTTCTGTTGAGTGTAGCCCACGTAGTAGTCGTGATGCGTCATCACCACCGTGATCAACAACGCCATCCCAACCAGAACGCCGGCCGCCACTCCGGCGGAGCGTCCCAACCGGCCTTTCAAATCGTTGACCAGCCTGCCGGCGCCCTCCGCGGCAAGGATGCTCATGGCCGGCAGCGCGAGCAGCGCATAGCGGTGGCCAAAGACGAAAACCGTGCTGAGGATGCCGAACACAATCAGCACCAAGAACAGAAGCATCTTGTGGGCGGGGCCGGGCGCCTTGATCGCATAGAGCAATCCCAACGCAAGCAACGCGCTGAAGAGAATCGGGACCGCAGGCCGGCCTTCCAGATACTTGTCGTCGTGTCCCGGCATCTGACCGTCGAGGAACATGCATTGGAACGTCAGCGCTGTCTTGCCGCCCACGGAATATTCGCTGATCACCGGCTCGCCTTGTTGGAACCGCCCGAACAACTGGTCGCAGATTCCCTGGTGGATTTCCCAGGCTGAGTAGCCGTAGTAGGCCCCATAGAGCCACGCGAAAAGCGACGCCGTCCCCAACGCGGTCAACGCGACCCACAAAGCATGTCGGGCTGTCCGCAACGACATGCGTGGGGCCGCAAGAGCCACGACTGCGGCCGTCAGCGCCACGCCAAAAGCAATCACAATCCATGCGCTCAAATACATCAGCGCCAACACGACGCCTGCCGGAAACAAGGCCCACACGCGCCGGCCTTGCCAATACGCGTGCAAACAGAGCGCCAGCAACGCCATGAGCGCAACGGAAGGCGTGATGAAGTGGTAGCCGACCCGCACATGAATCAGCCACGAGAGGCTGGAGGCCGTCAGAATCAGCGCCAGGACGGCGCACCACCGTCCGCCCATGCGCCAGGCAAGCACGCCCGTGGCTATCCACGCGACGAAGCCGAACGCCGTCGAGAAGATCGCGACGGACTTTGGCGAAACCCCCGCCGCCTTGACCACGGGAATGTAGCAAACATTCGGGAAGGGAAACGCGATGGTGAACCATTCAAAATGAAAACGATGCCGCGGGTAACAACACGTGTATTGTGGGTCCTGCTCCTTCAAAGACGCCCATGCCGCAGCGTCGCGGAAATAGTCGCTCGCCCGAATCCCCTTCGCCTGCGCCTCCTCGGCCAGCCCGATGGTCAGCGGAGAGATGAGCGCCTCCGGATTCGGGTCTTCAACGACGAACATCTGCGCCAGATACAGCCAGTA
>DYDL01000098.1:7710-11318 GCA_020717925.1 Desulfocapsa sp. | reverse complement strand
CATGCGCTTGGACTTCAGGATGATGTCCTTGAGCACCTTGTTAAAGGCGGTGCCCAGGTGAATATGGCCGTTGGCATAGGGCGGGCCGTCGTGCAGGATATAGCGCGGCCGCCCCTCGCCGGCGGCCATGACCGCACCGTAGAGATGCTCCTTGTCCCACTGACGAAGGAACTCGGGCTCCCGCTGGGCCAGGCCAGCCTTCATCTTGAAATTGGTCTCCGGCAGATTAAGCGTTGCCCGATAGTCCATGGTATTCCTCACAGCGGCAATTGTCGGAATCAAAAAATCCTGATTCCGACGCGTTGAACGTCAACAACATATTGAAATTATTGATGGCGATAGCGAACCTTACTGGTCATCACGAGGCCGTCACAGTTGGAACGACAGCGAAACAACGAGATAGAACAACCCCGCAATTCCGGCAATTTTGCCAGGATACCATACCAGCATCGTTTGAACTTGCAAGGGAAAAGCGGGCCGCGCCAGGCCCGAGACGGCCAAGTTAACACTTGCTTTAACATCAGAATGAACGGATAATTTTGGAAAGGGAGGTACTTGCATGGGAAAACATAAAGAAGCTATCAAACTGGCGATCAAGGATGAGTTCCTTGGCCAATTCCGAAGCGCGGCGGCCAAGGCCGGCGACGTGCTGCCCGTTGCCTGGCTGCATGACGATTTTATGGCGAGCTTGAGCACCAAGGAGCAACAGGCGCTGGAGGAGATTGTCAGCGAGATGATCAGCGATGGCCTGATCACGTACGTTGGCGGCCCAAAACCGACCTATGCGCTCACCTCAAAGGGTGAAAGCATATTCTGTTAGCAGGAGCCCATGCCAATGCCGACCGGCAATCGTCATTGCTGCCCCGGTTGACGAGCGCGTTCAGACCCCAAGCCGCCGCGTACCATGGCTCGCCAGGTCACGGGCTTTCCGTTTGACAGAACCAAGCCCCCCCGCCTATAGTGCTTGGCTGTCGTAAAACACACCCTACCATAATTGGAGACCTCGCAATGACCAAGATTATCGCCATGGCCGGCAAGGGCGGCACCGGCAAGACCACCCTGTCGGCCCTGCTGCTCAAATATCTGGTAAGCCGCAACATGACGCCGGTGCTGGCCGTGGACGCCGACGCCAACGCCAACCTCAATGAACTGCTGGGCCTGAAGGTAGGGCGCACCATCGGCCAGATCCGCAAGGATCTCAAGAGCGAGATGCCACCCAACGTCACCCGCGACCAATTCATGGAGATGCAGGTGCACCAGGCCCTGGTGGAGGAGCAGGGCTACGACCTGCTGGTCATGGGCCAGCCCGACGGGCCGGGCTGTTACTGCGCCGCCAACCAGCATCTGGCCGCCACCATGGACCACCTAGCCCCCAACTACCAATACATCCTGGTCGACAACGAGGCGGGCATGGAACACCTGTCGCGCATGAATCTGCGCACCATCGACTACCTGTTCGTGGTTTCCGACCCCTCGGCCCGCGGCATCCTCACTGCCCGCCGCATCGCCGATCTCACCGCTCCCCTGGCCATCAACATCAAGAAAAAATGCCTCATCGTCAACCGCGCCCCGGCCCCTCTCACCCCGGAGCTAGCGGCCAAAATCAACGAGGCGGTGACCGAGACCGACCTGCCCCTGGGCGGCATCCTGCCGGCCAGCCCCGAACTTGTGCAACAGGAAATCATGGGCGCCTCATATCTGACGCTGGACGAGGCGGTGCCGGTGGTGCGGCAGGCCTTTGCTATATTCGATAACATGTTTGCTTGATGGATAAATGAAAGGGTAGGGTGCAAGGCACACCCTACCACTGAAAAGCAAAGGGGCCTTGCAACCGCAGGCCCCTTGCTTTTTCCCTTGCTCTAACTAGGGGGCGCTAAGGCAGCACTCCTCTTCAGGCCGAGGCGAGATAGCTGGCAATGGAGTCGGCCATGGTCTTGAAGATCATGGTAAACTTGGCCTCGTCGATTTCCAGCAGGGTGACGCGGAAGCCTTGCAGTTGCGAGGCAAAGGAGGTGAGCGGCACCACGCAGATGCCGGTGGCGCCCAGGAGATAGTAGACAAAGCGCTTGTCCGGCTCCACGCCCGGCTTGTTGACCAGCCCCTCGACGTGAGCCCGCACCTCGGGGTTGTCGATAGGCAGGCTCTGCCGGTCGTTGACGCGGCCGGCCTCAAAGGCGACGCTCATGTAGAAGGCGCCGTTGGTGCGGTTCACCAGCACGCCGTCCACCTCTTTCAGGATATCATAGGCGATATTGGAGCACCTCTCGTACCTGGCGATCCGTTCGTTGAGATAAGCCCGGTATTCGGGATGGGTGACGATCTTGGGATAGACCATCTGCGGCAGGGTGGTGGAGCAGACCTCGAGCATCTTGGCGTTCAGGATGGACTTGACGTACTGGGCGAACATCGGGTCGCGGTCGCCGTTGTAGACCTCGATCCAGCCGCAGCGGCCGCCAGGCCAGGGCATTTCCTTGGAGATGCCGCGCATGCACAGCGCCGGCACGTCGCCGATGATGTCAGACAGGGGCTTGGTGCGCTGGCCGTTGTAGATGATGTTCTGGTAGACCTCGTCGCAGACCACGAACAGGTCGTACTTGCGGGCCAGGGCGATCATGCCGCGCAGAATATCCTCGGGATAGACCGCGCCGGTCGGGTTGTCCGGGTTGATGATCAGGATGCCTGCCACGGCCGGGTTGTACTTGATGCGCTTCTCCAGGTCATCCAGGTCCGGGAACCAGTGGTTGTTTGGGTCGAGGAGGTAGGTGACCGGCCGGTCGCCGGCATGGGCCGCCTCGGCCGCCGAATGGGTGGTATACGACGGTGTCGGCACCACCACCCGGGCGGTGGGGCGCAGAAAACCGAAAACCTTGCCGATGGCGTCGCCCAGGCCGTTGAAGAAGATGATGTCGTCCGGGCCGATCTGAACCCCGCCCCGGGCATTGACCTGCGCGGCGATGAACTGGCGGGTGGCCAGCACTCCCCGGGTGGGGGAATAGCCGTAGGAGGAATCCTGCATGGCGAAGTCGGCGACGATCTGCTTCATCCAGGTCGGAATATGCTCGCCCTTGGCGACCGGGTCGCCGATGTTTTCCCAGTAAGTCTTGATCCCCATCTCCTGGAGTTTTTCGCCCACCGCGACGATGTTGCGGATCTCATAGGTCAGCTCGCCGGCCCCCAGGTGCACAATCTCAGTACGCATGCCACCACCTCTGACAATAAATAAAAATCCCCCACCCCAAGATAGCAAAGTACACCCTGGACCGGGCGGCAACAATCCCCAAACAAGCAGGGGAAGCTGATTTTTTTATCACAGGCGAAGGGGTGCGTCAACATCCTCTTTAGCGCTGGCCGCAACTTGCCGAAAAGATAAGTAAGGGAGGGGAAGGAAATGACAGCGGCTGGGAAAATCAGGGAATTGGGCGGAAAGCGCCGTCCGTAATGGTGGCGCAACGTCAATGGCCACGCCAGGGAAGGCTGGCCTTATATCCTGACCAGGAGGTCTGTCATGTCGGTGTGGCGATTTTCCATCAAGGGCAGCCAGGTGCAATACGGGGACCGGACGCGACCTCTGCTCATCCGTAGCGGCTGCAACGAACCCTTCAAGAACC
>DYDL01000098.1:0-7494 GCA_020717925.1 Desulfocapsa sp. | reverse complement strand
TCCCCGCCCTCCGTTCCTCGACAGGGACAAAGGGCCGCGCCTTGGGACCGACATAGAGCTGCCGGGGACGGCCGATGCGGCCGTTCGGGTCGTCCCACATCTCCTTCCAGTGCGCGATCCAGCCCGGCAGCCGGCCCAGGGCGAACATCACCGTGAACATGTTCGACGGAATGCCGATGGCCCGGTAGATGATGCCGGAATAGAAATCCACGTTGGGGTAAAGATGGCGCTCGATAAAGTAATCGTCCTGAAGCGCCGCCTCCTCCAGCTCCTTGGCAATATCCAGCAGGGGGTCGACGATGCGCAGGGTGGCCAGCACCTTATCGCAGGCCTCCTTGATGATCCGCGCCCGCGGATCGTAATGCTTGTAGACCCGGTGGCCGAAACCCACCAGCCGGAAAGAGTCGGCAGGATCCTTGGCCTTCTCTATGTACTTGCGATAATTGCCGCCTTCTCTCTGAATTAACTCCAACATGTCCATGACCGCCTGGTTGGCCCCGCCGTGCAGGGGGCCCCACAGGGCGGAGATGCCGGCCGAAATAGAGGCGTAGAGGTTGACCCTGGCGCTGCCCACCAGTCGCACCGTGGAGGTGGAACAGTTCTGCTCGTGATCGCCGTGCAGGATGAGCAGCTTGTTCAGGGCCGCCACCACCTCTTCGTTAATCTCATACGGCGCCACCGGCGAGTCGAACATCATGTTGAGGAAATTGGCGCAGTAGCTCAGGTCGTGACGCGGATAGACCAGGGGATGGCCCAGAGATTTCTTGTGCGAAAAGGCGGCGATGGTCCGCACCTTGGACAGCAGCCGGGCCGTCATCATGTCGAGATTTTCCAGGGGATTGACCAGCATCTCCGGATAGAAGCTGCACAGGCCGTTGACCATGGAGGAGAGGATGGCCATGGGCGGGCTCTTGGACGGATAGGAATCAAAGAAATGCACCATGTCCTCGTGGAGCAAGGCGGAACGACCCAGCATCTCGCTGAAATTCTCCCGTTCCGTCAGGGTGGGCAAACTGCCGTGTACCAGGAGATAGGCCACCTCCACAAAGCTGCAATGTTCGGCCAGATCCTCAATGGAGTAACCACGGTAGCTGAGAATGCCCTTTTCCCCGTCCAGAAAGGTGATATCGCTGGCACAGGAACCGGTGTTCATATAGCCGGAATCAAAGGTGATCAGACCGGTCTGCGCTCGCAGGGCACGGATATCCAGGGCCTTCTCCCCCTCGGAGCCAATGATCACCGGCAACTCGTAAACCGTATCGCCGACCGTGAGGGTCGCCTTTTCGCTGGTCATGAATTTACTTAGCATGGTCGTTTTCCTGTTTTGTTAGGCTGTTAGACTGTAGACTGTAGGCTGTTAGCCAAAAGATGAGTGACGAAGCCTGTGATATTTTTTAAGTTACTATCAGACTAAACCGCTATAGACTACCCAGCTAAGTTTTTACTATAAGGTAAAGCAAGAGGCATGGCAAGGCCCCGAACCGCGGAGAACGGCAGCAACATGAATTCCAGAACATACCAGGAAAGGCTTGAGCGCTTCATCCGCGCGGTCACCGTTTACCCGGTTTCCTGCGAAGCGTTGGCCGACGGCCGCACCGACGCCGAATGGCTGGACGCGGTGCTGGCCGGTGGCGCCCGCATCGTGCAACTGCGCGACAAGCTCGCAAGTGACCGCGCCCTCTTTGACAAGGCGCTGCTCTTTCGGCAAAAAACCAGCCAGGCCGGCGCCCTGTTCATCGTCAACAACCGGGTGGACATCGCCCTTGTGACCGGCGCCGACGGGGTCCACCTGGGCAACTCCGACCTGCCGGCCGACGCGGTCAGAGCCTTGGCGCCGGAACTGATCATCGGCGTGTCGGCCAACACCCAGGAGCAGGCGGCCTCGGCCCGGGCCCGGGGGGCCTCCTATTTCAACATCGGGCCGCTCTTTGCCACCGCAACCAAGGCCGGACTTACAAACTTCCTGGGCCCGGAGGCCATTGGTGAATTTGCCCGCCTGAGCGACCTGCCCTTCACGGTCATGGGCGGCATCAAACTGCACCACGTGCCCGAACTGACCGCCCTGGGCGCCCGCCGCATCGCCGTGGTCACCGCCCTTACCCGGGCCGCGGACATGGCCGCGGAAACCCGCCTCTGGCATGAAACCATTCAACAAAACCTGCGCCACGACTGAGGAGACCATGCAAACCCTTGCCGACATCAAGCAGGAGATAAGCCTGCTCATCGACTATGCCGCCCCGGCGGAGAAGCGCCAGGAGGCCATGCGCCTGGTGGAGCAATATGAAACCGACCTCATCGCCCTGCGGCTTTTTCACCATTTCTACAGCTTTCTGCCCGAGGCCCAGGAGGATGCGATCAGCATTCTCAGGTTGATGGCGCGGCGACAGGGCACTTTCCTGCTCTGCGCCACCACCGCTATCGACGACTACCTCTATCTCGCCACCAGCGAACAGGCGGCGTTTGTCGGCCCCCTGGCGGCTGGTCTGGAGGATACGGAGGTGCTTAACTTTTTCGGCATCGCGAGCCCAATGGATTTCCACCAGCGCTTCAGCGACCTTGATCACCTGACGGTGCACGTGCCCGCCCCGCTGGATGACCGCCTCTGCCCGATCTGCCTGGTGGCTGATGGCGAGTACCATACCCTGGGCTGCCCGGTGGAGGTCTGCCCCTGGTGCGGCGGACAACTGATCAGTTGCCAGTGCCGCTTTACCCAATTGGGCAGGGCAAGCCTCAGCACCGAGGGCCACATCAATGCCTTTGTCGAAAGACTGGAAGAAAAAGGCCGGCTGCCCTTCAACGCGGATGAGGACCGGCCGAGCTACCCCGACCCGACCGAACTGATGGGATAGCAGTCAGCTATCAGCTTTCAGCAGTCAGCAGTCAGCTTAAAAATGAGATATTTAAAAATCCGTAGCTGAACGTTGACCGCTATTTCGTCTTCTGCAGATACTGGTAGAACTCGGAGTCCAGGGGCATGAGCAGCCTGGTGTTGGCGCTCACCGCTGCCCGATAACTCTCCAGGCTCCTGACAAATGAATAGAACTCAGGATCCTTGTTGTAGGCGTCGGCGTAGATGCGCGCCGCCTCGGCATCGGCCCGGCCCTTGATTTCCAAGGCCTCCCGCTGGGCCGTGGAGGTGATGGTCTTCAGCTCCCGGTCCACCTTACCCATGATCTCGGCCTTCTGGCCCTCGCCCTGGGAACGCTTCTCGGCGGCGATCCGTTTGCGCTCCGAAATCATCCGGTCATAAACCTTGGCCTGCACCGTATCGATGTAGTTAACCCGCTTGAACATGACATCGACCAGCTCGATGCCATAGCGCGGCGTGATCTTCGAGGCGGCCTCATGCACCATGGCGGCGATCTTGTCGCGGCCGTGCTTGATCGTCTCGCACTTGGCCTCTGGCGAACACTCGCCCATGGTTTCGGCCGACCAGTCCGAGGAGCGGATGATCTCCACCAGATCGTTCTTGTTCACCAGGTCGCGCATGGTGCCGTCCAGGATATCATCGAGCAGGGACTGGGCCCGGGTGATGTTGTTCACCGACTGCAGAAAGACCAGGGCGTCCTTGATGCGCCAGCGGGCGGTCACGTCGAGGTAGATAAAGGTCTTGTCGTTGGTGGGAATCTGGTTCGGGTCGCCGTCCCAGATCTGGATGCGCTTATCAAAGAAGGTCACCTTCTGGATGATGGGCGTCTTGAACTTCAGGCCGGCCTCGGTTTCCGACTGACCCACCGGTTTACCGAACTGGGTGATCACCGCCTGCCTCCCCTCCTCCAGCACATAAAAGCCGTCATAGGCCACGAGCACCGCCGCCAGGGTCAGGACAATCAACGTCGTACGAACAATAGTATTCACAGTATGCTCCCTTGCTGCTTGCGCCGCCCTATTGGGCCTTCCTGGCCTTGACGCCGGCCGCCTCGCCCTTGCCACCAGTCACGTCGAGATAGGGCAGGATACTCTGCTGGGCCTTGTCAAAGACATAGATGTCCGCCACCTGGGGCAACACCTCCTGCATCATCTCAAGATATAATCGCCGCCGGGTGACGTCCTTGGCCCGGGTATACTCCTCGAGCAGGGCCAGATAGCGGGAGGTATCGCCCTTGCTCCGATTCACCCGCTCCACCGCGTAGCCATGCGCCTCCTCAAGAATCTGCTTGGCGCTGCCCCTCGCCTTTGGAATTACCTGGTTGTAAGCCTCCTCGGCCTCATTGACCAAACGTTTCATGTCCTGATCAGCCTCGTTCACCTCGTTAAAGGCGGGCTTGACCTGGTCAGGGGGATTCACATCCTGCAACTGCACGATAACGACACTGACTCCGGCCTCGTAACTGTCCAGGGCCTTCTGCAACTCCCTGGTGGTCTGCCCGGCCAGGAGCTCGCGATTATCAAGCACATAATCAAAACCCATGTTGCCCACCACCCGGCGGATAACGGTTTCGGAGACGTCCCGCACACTCTGGGGCACGTTGGCGACCTTGAAAAGAAAATTGAAAGGATCCTGCACCTTGTACTGGACGATCCACTCCACGTCGATAACGTTCTTATCGCCGGTGAGCATGAGGGATTCAGCGGTCTCCTTGCCGCCCTTGGCAAACTGGGAACGCTGGCCGGCCACCACGGTGCGGAAACCGAACTCCTCCTTGCGCACCGTTTCAATGTCCACCTTTTCCACCTTGTCCATCATGGGGATGACAAAGTTCAGACCGGGGTTGAGGATACGATTGAAGGCGCCCAACCTTAGCACTACGCCGCGCTCGCCGGGTTTGATAGTGTACACGGAAGAAGAGATGATCCTGATAGCCAGCAGGGCGAGCAGCACCAGGCCGATAGTGCCGATGCTGCGTAACAGGCCGGGCCCCTCCCCGCTCCCGGAAGCAGGTGAGCCTGCCTTGCTGCCGCCACCGCCTGCCCCCTCAAAACCGTCCTTGATCTTCTTGAGCAGGGCGGCAATAAACTCTTCCGGCGTCTTCGGCCGTCTGTTCTGGCCCCATGGGGGCTGCTGATCGTCATAAGCCATGCTGTATAACTCCCTTCGTAACTTCTCAGGTTGTTTAGACTATTAGACTGTAGTCTGTTAGTAACTGGAGTATGCTTCCAGCCTAGCGTTCATCCGGAAACGGTTCTTTTGCGAATTGGCAACCATAATAACGGACCCGTAAAAAGTCGTCCCTCCGGTGTCCAGTGGGGTGCGCCGTGCGCACCATTCTACAACTGAGTTTGCTGGCAACCTGAAAGACTAAACACCTTCAGACTATCTACCTGAGTATCTACCGTCTTGGCAATCCTTTTCCCAGGCATGGCCTCGGCAGTCAGCCCGAGAGGGCAACGACCCAGCAACCCAGCACCAGGCCAAGCCCGGCCAGGATCAGCCCGGCCGCCACCCGCACCCTCCTGCCCCATGACCGCAGGCCGGCCGAGTGGGCCGCGGCCAGGCCCAACACCAGGCCCACCAGCAACCCCCACCAGTGCGCCCCGACGTCCGTCCGCTGGCCCTCGGTGCCGAGCATCGCCAAGAGGCCCAGGCCCGCGCCAAGCGGCACGACCAGTTGCTTTAGGGCGCCGCCCCGTTTCATCTCCAGGCCGCAGAGAATACCGACCGTGCCGAACACGGCGGTGGAATATCCCACGGCAAGGTGGTCGTAGCCCTTGTAAAAGACATTGAACGCATTGCCCAGCACGCCGGCCAGCAGGCTCAGGCTCCAGCCCAGGCCAACTCCGAGACGGCCACCAAGAAAGAGCAACAGAAAGCCGCCGATCATGACGTTGCCGAGCAAATGGACCGGATCGTGGTGCAGGGTGAGGCCGGTTACCAGCCGCCACCATTCACCGTTTTCCAGCACAGCGCGACCGGAAACAGCCCCAACCGCAAACCAGTGGTTGTCCGCGGTCCAGTCGCCGGTGATGCCGTGAAAAACCATGAGACAGCCGAGCAGAACAACGACCAGTGGGAAATGACCGGCCAGGGGCGTGGTTTCCCCCAAGGGCCTGGCTGGCGGCGGCCAGTCGATGTTCTCCAGGTCGAACAGCGCCAGTTCGCGGCTCGATCTGTCAAGCTGATCCTCTGGCACCAGCACATGCCAGCCCGCGCCATGGCGTTCGATCAGGCTGGGAATGGCGACGGCCGACAGCACCAATGACCAGAGCTCGGCCCTGGACCTGCGGTCGGTGACCCGGGCCACAACTTCCTCGAAGTGGTCGCTGTTATCCTGAGGCATGGCGTACGCCGCTCATAGGGCTAACTCCGGCTAAGCCGGCTTGACAGTAACGGTAAATCCCGGTAAAGAGTCTATGCCGTGGCGGGGAGGCAATGCCAACCTGCCGACATGATGGGCGATCCGTGGGAAAAAGACGGGGGAACAGCAAGACCGTTTCATTGAAAGGAAAGAACGTGGTGCCGAAGGGGAGACTCGAACTCCCACAGGGAAACCCCTACTAGACCCTGAACCTAGCGCGTCTACCAATTCCGCCACTTCGGCACGCAACGTGCGGCTGACTGTTTATTCCCTCAAGGCCCATTTGTCAAGGAAATTTGCTCGGCAATTTCCCGCGGTCAGCCTCAATGGTGCGCACGGCGCACCTACGACTTACAGCTTTCTTCAAGATAGTAATGGCGCCCTGGCCTGGCAACCCTGACCGCCCTCTTTTTGAAATAAAGGGGCTAGCGAGATTCCATGCAGATATACCGCGACCTGGCCGAGATCAAGCAACCGTTTGTCAAGGCCCACGTCACTATCGGCAACTTCGACGGCGTCCACACCGGCCACCAGATCCTGTTCAGCGAGGTGGTGAGCCGGGCCTACCGCGACCAGGGCACCAGCGTGGTGGTCACTTTCGACCCCCATCCCCTGAAGGTGGTACGGCCCGATATCGGCATCAAACTCATCTCCACCATGGAGCAAAAGGAGGAGCTCATCGCCCTGGCCAACATCGACGTCCTGGTCGTCATTCCCTTTTCCAGGGAATTCGCCACCACACCCGCCGCCTCCTTTGTTGACGAGATTCTCATCAGGACCGTGGGGGTCAAGGAACTGGTGGTGGGCTACGATTACGCCTTTGGCAAGAACCGGCAGGGCGATATCGACTTCCTGCGCGAGCAGGGCCAGAAGAAGGGCTTCCCGGTCTCGGTGGTGGAACCGTTCTATGTCGACGGCATGCTGGTATCGAGCACCAAGGTGCGGGAACTGGTGGCCCTGGGCCAGATGAAGGACGTGAAAAAACTGCTGGGCCGCAACTACCAGATCCGCGGCGAGGTGATGAAGGGCAAACACCGCGGCGGGCCGCTGGTCGGTTTCCCCACCGCCAACCTGCACATCTCGGAAGAGGACCTCTGCCCGCGCCACGGCGTCTATGTGACCCAGGTCATATACAACGGCAAATGCTACGGCGGGGTGCTCAACATCGGCTTCAACCCCACCTTTGGCGGCGAGATGCTCTCGGCCGAGGTGCACATCTTTGACTTCAACCAGGACATCTACGGCCAGCCCATCAAGA
>DYDL01000097.1 GCA_020717925.1 Desulfocapsa sp. | reverse complement strand
CCGGATACCGTGACCTCGCCGCGCTCCTACGAGGCGGCCTGCCTCGCCGCGGGCGCGGCCATCGCCGGCGCCCGCCTGATCATGAGCGGCGCGGCCAAAAACGGCTTTGCCCTAGTGCGGCCGCCGGGCCACCATGCCGAGTGTGACCACACCAGCGGCTTCTGTCTGTTCAACAATATCGCCATCGCCGCTCGCTACGCCATGGACGAACTTGGCGCCCGACGGGTGCTCATCGTCGACTGGGACCTGCACCACGGTAACGGCACACAGCACTCCTTTTATGACACCGACCGGGTGCTCTACTTCTCCACCCACCAGTATCCCTATTTCCCGGGCTCCGGCGCGCTCCATGAGGTCGGCCAGGGGGCGGGCGAGGGCTACACCGTTAACGTCCCGTTGCCCGGCGGTCAGGACGACCGGGCCTTTGCCCGCATCTTCCGGGAACTGCTTTCCCCGGTGGCAAGGCAGTTTAAGCCCGACCTCATCCTGGTCTCGGCCGGCTTTGACATCTATCAGGGCGACCCCCTGGGAAGCATGGCCGTTACCACGGACGGGTTTGCCTATCTGACCCGCCTGCTTATGAGTCTGGCCGCTGAACTCTGCCAGGACCGGCTGCTTCTGGTGCTGGAAGGCGGCTACCACCTGACGGGAGAACGGGACGGCGTTATGGCAGTGCTGGCCGAACTTGCCGGTCGCAGCATCCTGGGGCCGGATCTGGTCAAGGAACTGGACACGGCCACTCCGCCTTTAGCGGCCCTGGACAACGCGCGAAATATTGCAAAAAAACACTGGAACCTGTAAATAGTCTGTGAGCGGTCAGCGATCAGCTACGGATTTGGCGCCTGATTTTAAGCTGACCGCTGACAGTTAATCCGTAATAATAAAGACCGACCAGGCCGATGCCGGGGAAATCACAAGAAAACATGGAACGTATTGCCAAAATTCTCATCACCGACGACAACGATCAGGTGCGGGAGGCGGTGCAGAAGATTCTCGAACTCTTCGGCCACCAGGTCATCTCCGCCTCCAGCGGCCGCGAGGCTCTGACCTTGTTGAGCGCGGACCTAGACGTCATCATCCTCGACATCAACATGCCGGACATGGACGGCTTTGAAACCATGGCCGCCATCAACCAGCACCACCTGGGCATTCCGGTACTATTTCTTACCGGCGCCGGTTCCATGGAGTATGCGGTCAAGGCCATCAACCTCGGGGCTTACGACTTCATTCCCAAGCCCATTGAGGATCTCGACATGTTCGACGTCAAGATCAGACGGGCCATTGAGAAGCGTATGTACGTCCGCCGGGAAGAGGCGTATAAGGAAGACCTCGAGATCGAGATCCGCAGCAAAACAAAGGAGCTGGCGGAAAAGAATCTGCTGCTGGAAGAGTACAGCCATCAGCTCGAGGAATCGGCCCTCTCCACCATCCTCACCCTGCAGACCGCTCTGGAAGAGAAGGACCAGTACACCGCCGGCCACACCCAGCGGGTGACCCAGTACGCCCGGGTGATCGGCGGGGCGCTCGACCTGCCCCTCGACGACATGATCGTGCTCGAACGGGCCTGCCAGCTCCACGACATCGGCAAACTGGTGCTGGACAATTCCTGTATCCAGAAGCCCGGCCCCCTGGATGATCAGGAGTGGGCCCTGGTGAAGAAGCATCCGGCCGTGGGCGAGAATATCGTCAAGCCTCTGCTCTTCCTCGAGCGGGAGGGTATCATCATCCGGCATCACCACGAACGGGTGGACGGCAAGGGCTATCCCGACGGCCTGTCGGGCGGTGAGCTGGATCTGCTCACCAAGATCATCACCGTGGCCGACAGCTTTGACGCCATGACCTCCATGCGCAGCTACCGGGTGAACCTTACCCAGGAAGCGGCCGTGGGCGAGATCAGACGGTGTGCCGGCAGTCAGTTCGACCCCGAGGTGGTCGAGATTTTCGCCAGGATTATTCTGCGGCGCTAAGCGCAAAAGGAGCACATGATGCAGATCACCCCCGACCAGGTGCGCTATGTGGCGGCCCTGGCCCGGCTGGACCTTAGCGAGACCGAGGTGGCGGCCATGAGCGGCCAGTTGGACCGCATCCTCGGTTATGTGGCCAAGCTGAACGAGCTGGACACCAGCGGGGTGACGGCCACCACCCATGCCCTGAATATCCACAACGCCTTCCGCGAGGACGCGGTGGCTGAGTCCCTGCCCCAGGCCGTGGCCCTGGCCAACGGCCCCCGGCACAACGAGGCGGCCTTTGTGGTCCCCAAGGTTATCTGACCTTTTCTCACGCAGAGCATTCATGGAATTATACAACCGCACCATTCAGGAATTAGGGAACATGCTGGCCAGCCGGCAGGTTTCCAGCGTCGAACTGCTGCAAGCGGTGCTGGACCGCATTACGGCGGTGGAGGGCACGGTGCAGGCATATCTCACCCTGGACGCCGAGGGCGCCCGCCATCAGGCCGAGAATGCCGACCGCCTATTGGCCAAAGGCGAGGGCGGGATGCTGTGCGGCATCCCCCTTTCCCTGAAGGACGTCCTCTGCACCAAGGGGTTGCGCACCACCTGCGGCTCGAAAATCCTTGAGCCCTTTGTGCCGCCCTATAACGCCACGGTGGTGGAGAAGATCAAGGATGCGGGCGCCGTCATCCTCGGCAAGGTGAGCATGGATGAGTTCGCCATGGGCTCCTCCAACGAGAACTGCGCCTTTTCCGTGCCGCGCAACCCATGGCGCACCGACTGTGTCTGCGGTGGCTCCAGCGGCGGCTCGGCCGCCAGCGTGGCGGCCGGCGAGGCCGTGGCCTCCATAGGTTCGGACACCGGCGGCTCCATCCGCCAGCCCGCCTCGCACTGCGGCGTGGTGGGCCTCAAACCCACCTACGGCCGGGTGTCGCGTTACGGCCTGGTGGCCTACGCCTCGTCCCTGGATCAACTTGGTCCCATCACCCGCAACGTGGCGGACAACGCCTTGCTGCTGCAGGTCATGGCCGGCCACGACCAGCGCGACTCCACCTCGGTGGACCGGCCGGTGCCACATTACGGGAGTGCGGTGGAGAGCGGCGTCAAGGGGCTGCGGCTTGGGCTGCCCAAGGAATATTTTGCCAAGGGCCTCGCCCCGGAGGTGGAAGCCGCGGTCCGCCAGGCTATCGAGGTTCTGCGGGGCGCTGGTGCCGAAATCGTTACGGTCAGCCTGCCTCACACCGAATACTGCGTGGCCGCCTACTACATCATCGCCTCGGCCGAGGCCAGCTCCAACCTGGCCCGCTTCGACGGGGTGCGCTACGGACACCGGGCCCAGGAGGGTGACACCCTGCAGGCCATGTACAGCGCCACCCGTTCCCAGGGCTTTGGCGACGAGGTGAAAAGGCGCATCATTATCGGCACCTACGCCCTGTCGTCGGGCTACTATGACGCTTACTACAAGAAGGCCTCCCAGGTACGGAGCCTGATCATCGACGACTACCAGCAGGCCTTTGCTACCTGCGACGTGCTGGTGTCGGCGGTGGCTCCCACCCCGGCCTGGCGGTTGGGCGAGATGGTGGACGACCCCTTGAGCATGTACCTCTCCGACATCCTGACCATCTCCACCAATCTGGCCGGCCTGCCTGGCATGTCGGTACCCTGCGGTTTCAGCTCCACCGGCCTGCCCATCGGCCTTCAGCTCCAGGGCGCCCATTTCCAAGAGGAGCGCCTCTTTGCCGTGGCCCGGGTGGTGGAGCGGGAACTGGGGCTTGACCTCAGCCAGCCCGCCGGCCTGACAGGATTGGGGGGTGGCCGGTGAAGCTCTCTGTTGCCGAAAACATCGCCACCCTGGTGCCCTATCCGCCGGGCAAGCCCCTGGAGGAGCTGGAGCGGGAGTACGGGGTTACCGGTTCCATCAAGATGGCCTCCAACGAAAATGCCCTGGGCCCGTCGCCCAAGGCCGTGGCGGCCATCGCCGCGGCGCTGCCCAACCTGCACCGCTATCCCGACGGCTCCTGCCATTACCTGGCCACCAGATTGTCCGCCCACCTGAAGGTCGACCCGTCGCAACTGGTATTCGGCAACGGTTCGAACGAGGTCATCGAACTGCTGATCAAGGCCTTTGTGGCGCCAGGCGACGAGGTGGTCACCAGTCATCCCACCTTTCTGGTCTACGCCACCATGGTCCAGGCCCACGGCGGGGTGAACCGGGTGGTGCCCCTGGCTAATCTGCGCCACGACCTGGACGGCATCCGGGCAGCGGTCACCCCCCGCACCCGCCTCATCTTTCTCGACAACCCCAACAATCCCACGGGCACGGTGTTTAACCGGGCAGAGTTCGCCGCCTTCTTGGCGCAACTGCCGGAGACGGTGCTGGTGGTGCTGGACGAGGCTTACGTCGATTTCGTGGCGGATGGCCTGCGCCTGGACGCCCGGGAGTTTTTGGGCGGCGCCACCCCGGTGGTGACCCTGCGCACCTTTTCCAAGGCTTACGGCCTGGCCGGCCTGCGTGTGGGCTACGGCATCATGGACCAGGAGATCGCCGGCTACCTGCACCGGGTGCGCCAACCCTTCAACGTCAATACCCTGGCCCAGGTGGCTGCCCGCGCCGCCCTGGACGATACGGCCTTTTACGCCGAGACTTTGCGCATGACCCGCGCCGGCATGGCCTGGCTCATCCCGCGTCTTAGCGAACTGGGCTGCACCTGTTACCACTCCCAGACCAACTTTTTCCTGGTGGAAGTGGGCCTGGACTGTCGCCAGGTCTATGAGGCCATGCTGCGTAAGGGAGTCATAATCCGGCCGATGAGCGCCTATGGTTTCCCGACCTTTATCCGCATCACCGTGGGCACGGCAGAGGAAAACCAGCGGCTGCTAACCAGCCTCGCCGCCACACTTCGGGAGCTTGCCCATGACTAAGCAGGGCGCCATCATCACCATCGACGGCCCGTCCGGCTCTGGCAAAAGCACGATCAGCAAGCGGCTGGCCGCGAAGCTGGGCTATACCTTCCTCGACACCGGAGCCATGTACCGGGCCGTGGGCCTCAAGGTGGAACGTCTCGGTATCGATCTGGCCGACACCGAAACACTGGGCAGAATGCTGGACAACACCGAACTGAGGCTGGTGCCGGGCACGGACGAGCATGTCCGGGTCTATCTGGACAACGAGGAGGTCACCCTGGCCATTCGCACGGCAGCGATGGGTCTGGTGGCCTCGAAGGTATCGGCCCACCCGGCGGTGCGCACCAAGCTCACCCATCTGCAACGGGAGATGGGCCGCAAGGGCCGGGTGGTGGCCGAGGGCCGCGACACGGGCACCGTGGTCTTTCCAGAAGCTGATTGCAAGTTTTTTCTCGACGCCTCGCCCGATGAACGGGCCCGCAGGCGTTGCGCCCAGTTGCTGGAAAAGGGCCAGACCGCGGATTATGAGGAAATTCTGGCCCAGATCAAGAAACGGGACCATGCCGACTCCACCCGGACGCATGCGCCGTTGAAACCTGCCGCGGATGCGGTTATTATCGATTCTTCCACCATGAGCATCGACGAGGTGGTGGCCTACATGCTGGAACGGGTCGGGGATCCGTGATGGCGCGGCCTGAATGTCTGCAACCGTCTGACTTAAGGGGACAAGAGATGGAACACAAGGCGAGAATCCTGAAGCGGCGGCACCTCATCTACTACCTGGAGGTCTATGACGAGGACACCGGCCTGCCGCTCGGCCACCTGGTGGATGTCACCACCCGGGGCATCAAGCTGGTGAGCAAGACGCCCCTTGAGGCCGGCAAGACCTTCCGCCTGCGCATGATGCTGCCTGCCGGCTATTTTCAGGAAACGGTGGTGCATATCGAGGCGGTCAGCAAATGGTCCAATAATGACATCAACCCCGATTTTTTCGACACCGGCTTCGAAGCCAAGTCCATCGACATCCGGACCAGGCAGATTATCATGAAACTGGTGAATCTGGTCGGCTTCAATGACTGACAGCAATCTGCCCCCATTCATCCACCACCTGCTCACGCCGGCAAGCTACCCGCATCCGGCGGCCGCGGTGCAACTGGTGCAGACCCATATCTCCTACGTCCTTTTGGCCGGCGATTTTGTCTACAAGTTCAAAAAGCCGGTGGACTTCGGCTTTCTCGACTTCACCACCCTGGCCAAGCGGCAATTCTTCTGTGAGCAGGAACTGCTCCTGAACCGCAGGCTCTGCCCTGACCTCTATCTGGGCGTGGTGCGGATCACCGACCAGCACGGCCGGCTGGCATTGGACGGGACCGGCGAGGTGGTGGAATACGGCGTCAAGATGCGACGCATGCCAGAGGAGCGCATGATGGCGCGCCTGCTGGCCAGCAACCAGTGCACCACCGCCATGCTGGACGACATTGTCGCGGTGCTCGTGCCCTTCTACAACACTGCTGCCACCAACCCCGAGATCAGCGGCTTTGGCAGCTCCCAGGCGGTTGGGGTCAACGTGCTGGAAAATTTCACCCAGACCGCGACCTTTGTCGGCTCCCCATCCCTTTCCCGGGCACAGTATGAAACCATCAACGCCTATGCCAGCGCCTTCCTGGGCCATGAGGAAATCTTTGCGGCCCGCGTGGCCGGCGGCCGCGTCCGCGACTGCCACGGCGACCTCTACTCCGCCAACATCTGCCTGGCCGACCGGGTCTACATCTACGACTGCATCGAGTTCAATCAGCGCTTCCGCTACTGCGACGTGGCCAGCGACGTGGCGTTTCTGGCCATGGATCTGGACTTCCACAACCGCCAGGATCTGGCCAAACACTTTATCGAGCGCTTTGTCGCGCTCTCCGATGATAGCGAGTTGGCCCAGGTGCTGAACTTCTACAAATGCTACCGGGCGTATGTGCGCGGCAAGATCGGCCTGTTCACCGCCTCGGCCCCGGAGGTGGACGAGGCCACCAAGGCGCGCTGCCTGGAGCAGGCCGGGCGCTACTTCGCCCTGGCCGAGGGCTATGCCAGAGACTAGGCAACTTTTTGTTTTCTTCGGCCTCATCGCCACCGGCAAGTCCGTGTTGGCCGAGGCCTGGGCCCGCAAACGCGGCACGGCCTACTACAACTCCGACCGGGTGCGCAAGGAACTGGCCGGCCTGGCGCCGACCGCAAACGGCAAGACGGCCTGGAGCCAGGGCATCTACACCAAGGAGTTCAGCCGCCGCACCTATGACGCACTGCTGGAACGGGCCGGCCGCGACCTGGCCAAAGGCCTGCCCGTGACCCTGGACGCCTCCTACCACTCCCGGGCCGAGCGAGAGCGGGTACGGGAGTTTGCCCGGCATGTGGGGGGGGTGAGGCTGCTCTTCGTGCACTGCACGTGTCCGGAGCAGGAGGTGCGCCGGCGCCTTGAGGAACGCGCCCGCGACCCGCTGGCGGTGTCTGACGGCCGCTGGGAGATCTATTGCCAGCAGCGCCAGAGTTTTGAAGCGCCGGACGAGCTGGCCGAGGATGAACTGCTCACCCTGGAAACCACCGCGCCCGTGGAGCGGCTGGTGGAGCGGCTTGCTGCGCAGGTGGATAGTCTGTAGGTGTTTAGTCTATTAGCAACTGCTAATCCCCAGAGGAGGCGCCCATTGCCCCCTTATACCGGATTATTTTTGCCAATACCTACAGACTAACAGGCTACAGTCTAACAGACTAAACAGAGGCATGCCCATGTACACCAGAATTTATGTACTCAAATTTCCCAAGGACATCGTTGACCAGCCCATGATCTGCAATCTGGTCAAGGAGTACGACGTGGAGTTCAACATCCTCAAGGCTGTCATCAACCTGCAGGACGAGGGCATGATGGTGCTCGAGCTCCGCGGCCACAAGGCCAACATCGACAAGGGTCTGGCCTATCTCAAGAACCAGGGCGTGGGAGTGGAGCGGGTGGCGGCGACCATCCGCCGCGACTTCGAACTCTGTGTCCAGTGCGGGGTGTGCACCGGCATCTGCCCCACCGGCGCCCTTGCCATCGAGCGGCCAACCATGGCGGTCCTTTTCGACGCCGACCGCTGCACCGGCTGCGGCCTGTGCGTGACCGTCTGTCCGGTGCGGGCCATGGCGGTTGTCAACGATCCCGTGCTGGGGGCGCTGGGGACGTAAGAGCTAGGAGTCCAGCACCTCACGCACCTTGCGGGTCAGATCCATAACGCTGAAGGGCTTGCCGATGAACTGGGTGCCCTCGTCCAGAATCCCCTGGTGTACGATGGCATTGCTGGTGTAACCGGACATATATAGTACCTTCAGGGCCGGCTGTAAGGTGATCAACCGCTTGGCCAGTTCCCGGCCGCCCATATCCGGCATGACCACGTCGGTAAGCAGAAGATGCACCGCCCCCGGGTGTTCCTTGAGCAACGACAAGGCTTCATCGCCGTTGGCCGCGACGAGCACCTGGTAGCCGGCGTCAATGAGAAGCCGTGCAGTGAGGTTGCGCACCGACTCCTCGTCCTCTACCAGGAGCAGGGTTTCGATCCCGCGCGCCGGCGACTCGCCGTGGGCCGCCCGAGCCGTTCTGGCCTCCACGGCCTGCTCCTCGACCCGGGGCAGATAGATCTTGAAGGTCGTCCCTTTGCCCTTCTCGCTGTACACCCAGATGCTGCCGCCGCTCTGCTTGACAATGCCGTACACGGTGGAGAGCCCCAGCCCGGTGCCCTTGCCAAGATCCTTGGTGGTGAAAAACGGCTCAAAGATCTGAGCCAGGGTGGCCTCGTCCATCCCCATGCCGGCGTCGGTAACCGCGAGCATGACATAAGGCCCGGCCGATACCGCCAGGCGCTGGCTGGCCTGGGCCGCCTCCAACTCCACGTTCCGCGTCTCGATGGTCAGCTTGCCACCCTCTGGCATGGCATCACGGGCGTTGATTGCCAGGTTCATGATGACCTGCTCGATCTGGCCCGGGTCCACCTTGACGCGACCAAGGTCCGCATCCGGCGCCACCACCAGGTCGATATCCTCGCCGATCAGGCGGCGGAGCATCTTTTCGGTGTTGACAATCACCTCGTTGAGGTCAAGCACCTCCGGCTGCATGACCTGCTTGCGGCTGAAGGCCAGCAACTGCCGGGTAAGCGCGGCGGCCCTATGTCCGGCCTTGTCGATCTCCTGGAGGTCGGCAAACCACGGGGCATGGTCCGGCATCTGCGCCATGATGAGCTGGGCGTAGCCGTTGATGACGCTCAGCAGGTTGTTGAAGTCGTGGGCCACGCCGCCTGCCAGTTGGCCCACGGCCTCCAGCTTCTGGGATTGCCTGAGCTGCTCCTCAAGCTGGCGATGCTCGGTAACGTCCCGCACAATCTCGATGACGTTATTGACGAGGCCGTCCACCGTTATAGGTATGGTACGCAACTCCCATACCTTACCATCGGCCGTGGTCATCACCTCCATGGCCGATTCCCCGGTAACGAGACTCTGTCGCACGGGACATGGATCGCAGGGCGCGGTCCGGTTATGCTGGAGGGCATAACAATACTGGCCGACCAACTCATCTGGTTGCCTGTTAATCCTGGTGGCGACGGCCCGGTTAGCCCAGAGGATATTGAAATCCGGCGACAGCAGGGAGATGTTGTCCGGAATGGCATCGAGCAGGGCATGGAACTGGCCGAACAGCTCGCGAAACCGCGCTTCGCTTTCCCTAAGCGACCGCTCGGCCTGCCGCCTTTCCACGACTTTCCGACGCAGTTCCTCGTTCACCCCCTTGAGCTCGGCGGTGCGCGCCGCCACCTTCTCTTCCAGCTCATCCCTGGCCCGCTCCAACTGGCGCTGGAGCTGCTTCAGTCTGCTGTTCAGGCGCAGGACATAGATGGTGGTGCCAACCATGGCCAGGAGCGCCAGGAACGAGACCAGCAGCCAGTGCCAGTACTGCCGCATCACGTCGGCAAAGCTGATCCGGCCCAGGAAGGCATAGGGCGCCACCTTGAGCTGCTTCAGGCAGTCATGCACCGGCTGGTAGTCCAGGGGCGAGGTCCAGCCGGTCACCTGCCCGGAACGCGCGGCCGGATCTGAAGCCGGCATGTTCAACAGGGCGATGGCCACCTGTTTGGCAAGTGTCTCCGGCGTACCGGCTACCTTGGCAAAGGGCCACTCCGGATAGAGCCGGGTGCTGACCATGAAAGGAAAGGCGGTGGTTGAGGCCGGCCTGTCCTTTTCCTGGCCGCTCCATTTCAGCACCCGGAAATCGGCCAGGCGGATCTTGCCCTCCTGGGCCATATGCTCCAAGGTGTCGGTGCGGACCGTGCCACCATCGACCCGGCCTTCCAAAACGTCCATGACCACGGCGTCATGGGTGCCTCCGAACCGCACGGAGGAGAAATCGCTGAAAGGATCTATCCCGTGGTCCTGAAACTCCCGCCAGGCCATGAGCCAGCCCCCGAAGGAGTTCTCCTCCGTCGCCATGAAGGAGCGACCGGCCAGATCGGCGGGAACCCGGATGTCGTCCCGGTCGGCCCGGCAGAAAATGACGCCGCCAAACTGGGTATAACCCTGGCCCTGCCGCAGGTTCTCCATGGTGACAATCCGGGTGATGCCGTACTGGTATTCCAGCTCCACGTAGATGCCCGAGTTGGCCAGGACGAATTGCACGCGCCCCTCGCGCACCGCCTGATCGATTTCCTTGAAATCCAGGGGAACAATGGAGAAGGCATAACCAGGGATGTGGGCTGAAAGATAAGCGGCTGTCGGCGTCCACATGGGGACGGTTTGTTCCGAGCCGCGCTTGGCGAGCACGCCGATGCTCACGGGGAGCTCGGCGGCCCCGAGCGGACAGGGAAAAGGCAGCAGGACGAGGCAAAGGAACAGCCAAACCGCCAGGAGCGGCGAGAGCCGGCATTGCCTGCCGTGCGGCCGGAGAATTTGTGGCAGGCGGGAACGCGGGGCCGCGGAGATGATATTATTGACCTCTTGCTCCTGGATGTCAGCGACCAAGGCGTTGCTCCCGTGGACGGTCAAGAAACATGTGCCGATTGACCATGTCGGATCATTATAGCACGACTGCTGCATGATGTGACAATGATAATAAAGTGCAAAGAGGTGGAACGGGTGGTGGTTGGCCAGAAATATAGCAGCCCTGGAAACTGAAGCGGACGAGTCGGTGTTTGGGTAAAAAATAAATGGCCGATTTCATTTAAGAAATCGGCCATGATTTTTTTTGGCTCCCCGGGCCGGACTCGAACCAGCGACAAGGTGGTTAACAGCCACCTGCTCTACCGACTGAGCTACCGAGGAACGACGCAACAAAAGCGAGGAGGCACTATAGCAACTCGGTTTCGAGTCGTCAACCACTTTGGCAGGGGATGAAGAACTCCGCCAGTGGCAATGACCTTTTCCCTTGACTGCTACCCGTCGGACTGCTATCTGTAGGCCGTCCATGGAGCTTGAGTCGGGGCGTAGCGCAGTCTGGTTAGCGCGCCTGCCTTGGGAGCAGGAGGCCGGAGGTTCGAATCCTCTCG
>DYDL01000096.1 GCA_020717925.1 Desulfocapsa sp. | reverse complement strand
AGCCTTGGCTGGCGTCGCGAAGTATCCTTAAGGCTTACCAGCAGCGGCAGCCTCCTCTTTTTGCTTCAGATAGCGCTGCACCGCGATGTTGTGCTCGTCCAGGGTCTTGGAGAAATAATGGGTGCGATCGTTCTGGGAGACAAAAAAGAGATACTGGTCCAAGGCCGCCCAGTCCAGGTTGGGGAATTTTTTTCGCAGTTGATCAGGGGGCAGGACGATGGCCTCGATGGCCTGTCGGCCCGGGCAGGCAATGGGGCCCAGCGGCAGGCCGGGGATGACATAGGTGTTGTAGGGGGTCGGACAGCGCAGGTCATCCTTTTTCAGGTTGCCGGAGAAGTCCGGCAGGCCGTAGATGACCGTGGGATCGGCTTGCAGCCGCATGCCTTGGCGCAGCCGGTTGAGGAACACCGCGGCGACCTGCACCCGTTCCTCGGGTTGCGAGGTTTCCCTTTCCACGATGGAGGCCAGGGTCAGCACCTCATGGGGGGTGAGGGATACCCCTTGTCTTTCGATTACGGGTAAATCGGCAAATCCGCGAGATCCTTCCGTTGGCAGGCTGTACAGTTCGCTCAGCACCGCCTTCTGGCGGCCGACCATCATCCGGATGACGTCATCCTCATCCATGCCGCGGGTCAGATTGAAGGTGTCTGGAAAAATATAGCCTTCCAGATCCTTGACCTCCAGGCCTAGTTCGTGAATCAGGGCCTGATCGCTGGCCCTTGCCAGAAAGCGGTCCGCCCGCGCCATGCCCTTGTCCGCCAGCAGGGTGGCGATCTGTGCCAGGGTAAAGCCTTCGGGAATGGTGACCGGCCAGCGCACCACCTCGCCGCGTTCTATCTGCCTGAGAATCAGAAGCGGGGTCTGGCCAGGGAGCAGGCGGTAGTCGCCGGCCTTGAGACGCTGGGTAACCCCCATGATCCGGGCCAGCAGAGTGAAGTGGCTGCCATGGTGGATCGCCCCGGCCTCGGCCAGGATCTTCCGGATGGCGTGGAAGTCGGTGGCCGGCGGGATGGTGACCACGATCTCCTCCTGCTGGTCCGGGGCGGCCGGGACGTGGGCGTAATGCCAGAACCAACTGAGCCAGCCGGCCACCAGCATGACAAGGGCCGGGACACCGTACCTGAGAAGACGGCCCAGCCAGGCGCCAGGTTCGCCCTGGTATGCAGGGGCTGGGGTGGTCATGGTTTTTAAACTTGACCAGCCGCTTAGAAGACCATTCGCAGGATCTGATCCACGTTCTTCACCGGCACGAATTTAATCTTGTCCCGCAACTCCTTGGGGATCTCCACCAGATCCTTCTTGTTCTGTTCCGGGATGATCACCGTCGTAATCCCGGCCCGCAGCGCGGCCAGGGCCTTTTCCTTCAGGCCGCCGATGGGCAGCACCCGGCCGGTGAGGGTGACCTCGCCGGTCATGGCAATACCTGGTTGCACGCTCTTGCCGGACAGGGCGGAGTAGAGCGCCGTGGTCATGGTCACCCCGGCCGAGGGGCCGTCCTTGGGGATGGCGCCGGCCGGTACGTGCAGATGGATGTCGATCTCTTCAAAGTAGGAGTCGGAAAGCTTCAGTTCCTCGGATCGCGAACGGCAGTAAGTGAGGGCCGCCTGGGCCGACTCTTTCATGACGTCGCCCAACTGGCCGGTGAGGGTCAGTTTGCCCTTGCCCTTGAGGATGGAGACCTCGATATAGAGAACCTCGCCGCCCACCTCGGTCCAGGCCAGGCCGGTGGCCAGGCCCGGCTGTTTTACGGTTTGCGCCTCGATCTCGGGCAGGAATTTCGGCGGCCCGAGGTAGGTGCTCAAGGTCTTGGCGGAGATGGTATAGGGGCCCTTGGCGCCCTCGGCGACCCGACGCGCCATCTTGCGGCAGACCTTGCCGATCTCCCGCTCCAGGTTCCTGAGCCCCGCCTCCCGGGTGTAATGCGAGATGATGTGAGAGACGGCCTTGTCGTCGATTTTGAGGTGTTTGGTGGAGAGGCCATTTTCCTTCAATTGCCTGGGCAACAAGTAGCGGTTGGCGATAACCAGCTTTTCCTGCAGGGTGTAGCCAGCCAGACGGATGACCTCCATCCGGTCCAGGAGCGGGCCGGGGATGGTGTCGCTCATGTTGGCCGTGGTGATGAACATCACCCTGGAGAGATCAAAGGGCAGGTTCAGGTAGTGGTCGGAGAATTCCCGGTTCTGCTCGGGGTCGAGAACCTCGAGCAGGGCCGAAGAGGGATCGCCCCGGTAGTCGGCGCCCACCTTGTCGATTTCGTCCATCATGAACACCGGGTTGTTGGCTCCCACCGTCTTCAAGCCCTGGATGATGCGGCCTGGCATGGCGCCGATATAAGTGCGTCGGTGACCGCGGATCTCGGCCTCGTCGTGCATGCCGCCCAAGGAGAGGCGGTGGAATTTGCGGTCCATGGCCCGGGCGATGGACTGGCCGAGCGAGGTCTTGCCCACGCCTGGCGGGCCGACGAAGCAGAGGATGGGGCCTTTGGTCTTGGTGTTGAGCTTGCGCACCGCCAGGTACTCCAGGATACGTTCCTTGACCTTGTCGAGGCCGTAATGATCCTCGTCCAACACCTTTTTGGCCAGTTTGATGTCGAGCCGGTCTTTCGTACCCTTTTGCCAGGGCACGTCGAGGATCCAGTCGATATAGGTGCGGATGATATTGGCCTCGGAGGCGTCGGGATGCATGGTTTCGAGGCGCTTGAGCTGTTTTAGCCCCTCTTTCTTGACCAGCGGCGGCATCTTGGTTTTTTTGAACCTGGTCTGCAGCTCATCCATCTCCGCGGTGCGCTCGTCGGTGTCTCCCAGTTCCTTCTTGAGCGCCTGAAGTTGCTCTCGCAGGTAGTACTCGCGCTGGGTGCGGCTCATCTCCTCCTTGGCCTCGGATTGGATCTTGGCCTGCATGGTGGAGACCTCAAGTTCCTTCATCAGGAAGTCAGCCACCTTGCGGAGCCGCGCCACCGGGTCAAAGGTCTCGAGCACGGACTGGGATTCAGGGGTTTTGAGCTGCAGGTTGGAGACCACCAGATCGGCAAGGCGGCCCGGGTCATTGATGTTGTTGAGGATAACCATGAGGTCGGAGCTCATGACCCCCTTGAGTGAGAGGATTTTCTCGGTCTGCTCCACCACGTTGCGCATGAGGGCCTCGACCTCGACGGTGATCTTTTCCACCAAAGTGTCGTCGACAACCTCTATCCTGGCCAGAAAATGCGGTTCCTTCTGGGTGACCTCCTTGATCCTGGCCTTGCTGACCGCCTGCACCAGCACCTTGAGCCGGCCATCGGGCAGCTTCAGGGTGCGCATAATCATGCAGGCCATGCCAACCTGATAAAGATCCTCGGCATCCGGGTCGTCGATGGAGGCGTCCTTCTGGGTCACCAGCATGAGGAATTTCTCTTTGGTGAGCGCATCGTTCACCGCGCTGACCGAGGTGCTGCGCCCAACAAAGAGGGGGATGATCATGTAATTGAAGATGACCACGTCTCGCACTGCCATCATGGGCAGGATTTCCGGGACGCTACTCTTCTCCACCTCTGGAAAGTCGCCCATTCCTGAGCTGATGATGTCATTTTCTTCCACAGCGGCTCTCCTTGGTTTTTTGCTACGTCGAGAATAGGGTCGGTGAAAGTTTTTGCGCCAGGTGCGCCAGGTCGCGAGCCTGCTTGTAAATTTTGTTTACATTAAGCTGCCGCCTGCCTTAAGTCAAGTGCGGGGGCACAACTTCGCCTGGGCCGACACCTGTCGGGGGGTGTCCGCGCTTCCGGACATGGCGGAAATGGGCTTGTGAAAATCGTTTTTTTTCACCATACTCTCGGTTCAGTAATTTTATGGACGTCAGATGAGGGTGATTGTCATGACCAGTTACGCGGCTGAGGCATTTTTTGATCTGGGGGCATTTGCCCATCGCGACTTGTTCGCCGGGCAGTCCATGGTCTGGGAGGGGCTCGCGGCCCTCAAGACCTTTATGGGGGCTGCGACATATCAGGAGTTGCCTCCTTGGCTGCCGCGGGCCGTGCCCCTGACTGCAACAGTTGTCTGCCTTGACGGACGCTGTCTGAGTGCCCAGGGTTATACGATTGACTACGGCGACGCGACCAAGGGAAAATTGGCAGTGGTCAAGGATGGCCAGCGCCTTGAAGGCGCAAGCGTTATTATGGCCGGTGCCGTGCTGGTGGGCGAGCATTTCCGGATCGGCCGCGGGGTGCTGGTGGAATCAGGCGCCTTCCTGCAGGGGCCGGTGATTTTGGGCGATCAAACGGTGGTGCGCCAGGGCGCCTATCTGCGGGGCTACTGTCTGGTCGGCCAGCGTTGCGTGGTGGGGCATGTTACCGAGGTAAAGCACGCCATTTTTCTCGATGACGCCAAGGCTGGCCATTTCGCCTACCTGGGCGACAGCATTCTGGGCAATGGCGTCAACCTCGGGGCTGGCACCAAGCTGGCCAACCTGCGCTTTGTCGGGGGCGAGGTGCAGGTGAAGACTGATGCGGGCTCCCTGACGACCGGGCTTAAGAAAATGGGGGCCATTCTGGGTGACCGGGTGCAGACCGGCTGCAACTCAGTGACCAATCCAGGCACCTTGTTGGGCAAGGATTCCCTGGTGCTGCCGTGTGTGACGGTGCGTTCCGGCTATCATCCGCCCCACAGCGTGATTAAGTAAGAGCTGAAAGCTGAAAGGTCAAAGCTGAAAGGAAGAGGGGAGAGAGAGCGGTCAGGGGCCGCCGGGCGGCTGGTGGCGGCTTAGATAATCGTAAAGTCCGTAGAGGAGTTCCATGGCGATGCCCAGGGTGCAAAAGAGCCGGAAGATCAATGTTATGACCAGGGGGTGACCGGTGATTCTTTTCAGCAAAGCCACCAGCAGGATGGTGGCGCCGATGGTCATGGGCAGGGCGGACAGCAGGTGGGAGAGGGTCGCCACCAGGGTCGCGATCGCCTGGTCAGGCACATACCTGAGGCTGGCCAGCAGATAGAAGCCAGCCAGTAGCAGGTGGCCCGCAATTTTTCCAGGTGTCTGTTGCATGGTGGCGATTCCTTGCTTGAAAGATTGCGGAATGTAGCCGATTTGGGCGCAAAGCGCAAAGGGTGCCCTCGGTACGGGCGCTTTATTCGATTTTGACCAAGAAGGGGAAGCTAATGGATTGCACTGCCCTGTATTTCCCGGGCACCTCGCCTAGCAGATTTGTTGTTGAGGCGTTGCTGCTGGTGCATGAGACGGTCTGTTGGTATCAGCCCGTGGAAGGGCTGCCAATGGGCGAACTCGAGCTCATGGCGCAACGCGGGCTGGTCCAGGCCATTGTCCCCGCGTCGTTTGGGGATGACCGCCAACGCTTTGAGCTTACGGTAAGGGATCTGCTGGCCCAGGGGCAGGCATACCAGGGTGCCTATCTTGCCGCCATGGCCGCGGCGGCTGAGCCCGGTCGGTCAACGCCGGGCTGGGAGATTGTCGCCGGACTCAGCGACCGTTCCGCCACGGTGGACCAAGGACTTTGGCAGGCCCGGCTGTTTCTGCAACTGCAGGCTGTTTTGGATCAGCAGGAGCGGGAGATCAGCCAGGGCCTTGCCGCCCTGGCCGAGGAAAAAATCGCCATGCTCAGCCTTTTACAGGGTAAGGAGAAGATGCGGCCGGCAGCGCGGACGGCACGGCCAGCATCGCTCTCTCCGTCGCGGACAACACAACTGGTCAGGGCATGGACCAGGCTTTTCTTTGCTGCTCAATCGGCTGAGAGACCTCTGCTCCTGGCCACCGACCAGGAGGGCGCCGCCGCGTTGCTGCTCTCGGACTGCGAGAAATTTTTCAAGAAAAGCAGTCAGCCGGTGCTCGAACTTGTCCTGCCGGAGCTGGCCGGTCTGGCAATGGATGATTTTTTCGGGCGGCTGGAAACCTTCAGGCAACAGGCCGCGCCCGTGCTGCTGGAGTTGCGGCGGGTATTGCTGTCCATGGCGGTTGAACCTGGCGACGAGTTGCCGGCCGCGCCACGCTTGTCGGGGCTCGCGACCAGGTGGAGGGAAAAGGTGTCCGCCCATTTCGGGCCAGTGTCGGACGGTGCCGCGGTTCTGGTCTGCCACCGTCTGCCCGGAGTGTCGCTGACGCGACTTATGGCGGCGCAAAATCCGCTGGGGGATGGGAGCCTGCCGGCCAGCCAGGAGCCGGCCAGCGGGCTCCTGGCCGTGGTCGAAACGCGTTGATAACGGGGCGTTTTTCAACGGTAGGGGTTGACGGTCAGAACCGGGCAACTGGATAGTTTAACCACCTTTTCCGCGACGCTGCCGAACAGAACCTTTTCCAGCCCCTTGTAACCATGGGTGCCCATGATGATCAGGTCCACTGCCTTGGACTTGGCAAAGTTCAGTATCTCCTCGGCGATATCGCCGGTGAGCACCACGCTGTCATGGGTCACGGTCGGGGCCAGGTTTTCCGCCAGAAAGGTCGACATCTTCTTCTGGGCGCTGTCCAGCATCTCGGCCTCGAACTGGACGATGGGGACGTGGGGGACGAAGAAGCCGGAATAATCCTCAAAGCTTTGCACTACAAAGACTACGGTCAGTTTGGCGCCGAGCTTGCCGGCATAATAGACGGCCGTCTGGAGAACCTTAGCCGCGTTTTCCGAAAAATCTACTGGAGTCAGAATGTGTTTGACGTCCTGCATGGCACCCCCCTTGGTTGGATTGCTTGATTTTGTCGGGCCAGGATGTTGCCTAACCGGCCCAGCTTCCTACCCTCAGGTTAGCAGAGTAATTTCCGAAAAGTCAAGCTGGCGCGCCTGATTTTTTATAGTGGTATCGGATAAATGGAGACTACGCATGGGTCTGGATGAAATCTTTGGTCCAGCCGGCATCCTGGCCCACCGCCTGGCCGGCTATGAGTTCCGGGCCGGCCAGTTGGCCATGGCCGAGGCGGTGGCGCGGACGCTTCTGCATGGCAGTGACCCGGCCTGGAATCCGGGGGACCGCGGGAACGCCGCCATGCTGGCGGTGGAGGCCGGTACCGGCATCGGCAAGACCCTGGCCTATCTGGTGCCGGCCGTGTTGAGCGGCCAGAAGATCGTCGTCTCCACCGGCACTCTCAACTTGCAGGAACAGGTGCTGACCAAGGAGATCCCCTTCCTGCTGAAGCATGTCGATCCCCGGCTCGAGGCCATGTGCGTCAAGGGCCGTCAGAACTATCTCTGCCTGTATCGCTGGCAGCAGTTGGCGGCCGATCCGCGGCTCCCCCTGTTTCAGGGCGAGGAGCAGGGCGCTCTGCTGGCCGACTGGGTGGGGCGGACCGAGACCGGCGATCGGGCCGAACTCGCCTGGCTGGCCGACGACTCCCCGTTCTGGCCGCAACTATCCTGTTCCACCCAGCAGTGCCTGGGGACGCAGTGCCCCCAGGCCCAGGAGTGTTTTGTCAACCGGTTGCGAAAAAAGGCGGCCCGCGCCCGGCTGCTCATCGTTAACCACCATCTGTTCTTTTCCGATCTGGCCCTGCGGCGCTTCGGTCATGCCGAGGTGCTGCCGCGCTACGAGTCGGTGATCTTCGACGAGGCCCATCACCTGGAGGGGGTGGCCACCAGTTATTTCGGTACCTCGGTAAGCCAGTACCAGATTGTCGATCTGGTACTGGACATTGAAAAGGTTGCCGGACAACAGAAGGCTGGCAAGTCGGCCATCAAGACCCTGCAACTGGCCCGGTTGCTGACGGACGAAACTATGCGTTTTTTCGCCCTGTTCCCGAGGGAGCGAGGGCGCTTGCCCTTGGCCGGCTGCCTGGAACGGATCAGCGCTTGGTCCGCCGAGCTGCACGGGCTGCTCGATCATTTTCAGGGGCTGGCCGATCATCTCGATGCCCTGACCACCTCCGGCGAGGTGTGGGAGGGTTTTATGCACCGCTGCCTGGAGCTGGCGGCCAGTTGCCGGCGGATCATGCTGGAACAGGATGCGGCCCATGTCTACTGGGCCGAGCGGAGGGGAAAAAATTTCGTGCTGGCCGCCTCGCCCATTGAGGTGGCCGGCGACCTGCAAGAGGCTCTCTATCCCATGGTGCGCAGTATCGTTTTCACCTCCGCCACCCTTACGACGGCCGGTACCTTCAACTATTTCACTGAGCGTCTCGGCCTGCCGCCCGAAACCGACACCCTGATCCTGGACACCCCTTTTGATTACGCCGGCCGGACCCTGCTCTACGTGCCCCCCCCGAGCTTTCCGGCGCCGCAGGCTCCGGCCTTTGGGCCGGCCGCCCAGCAGCTCATGCTCGACATTATTTTGCTCTCCCGTGGCCGGGCACTGCTGCTGTTCACCAGTATCGTCGCCATGCGGGCGGCCCGCGATTTTCTGGCCGATCGCCTGCCCTTTCCCCTGCTGGCCCAAGGGGAGGCCCCCAGGCAGGCTCTTCTCGATGCCTTTCAACAGGAGACCCATTCCGTCCTGCTGGCGGTGGCCAGCTTCTGGGAGGGGGTGGACGTGCCTGGCGAGGCCTTAAGCTGCGTGGTTATCGACAAACTTCCGTTTGAGGTTCCCAGCGATCCTGTTATGATGGCGCGCATGGACACCATCCGGGACTTGGGCGGCAATCCCTTTTTCGATTTCCAGGTGCCCAGGGCCATCCTGACCTTGCGGCAGGGGGTGGGCCGCCTGATGCGCAAGGCCTCGGACCGTGGTCTGCTGGCCATCCTGGATGCCAGACTTTTCAGCAAGGGCTATGGCCGGCTTTTTCTCGAGAGTCTGCCGCCCAGCCCCATAACCCGCGACTTGGCGGCTGTTGCCACCTTTTTCGCCGACGAGGAGTGACGTGGACCAGAAGGAACTGCTGATCCGGATGCAGCCGGACCTCGCCCAAATCGATGCCGCCATGCGGACGGATATCGAGGCCATTGTCAGTCCGCGGCTTAAGGAGATTCTGGCCCATGCCTTGCTGCGCGGCGGCAAACGGATCCGCCCCATGCTGACCGTGCTGGCCGCCCGGCTTTGCGGGGTGCCAGACCTGACCGGCCAAGGCGTCATGCCAAGCGAGGTTTTTCGCCTGGCCATGGGTTTTGAATATTTGCATGGCGCGAGCCTCCTGCATGACGATGTTATCGACCGGGCCGAGCAGCGGCGTGGCCAGGTCACGGCCAACGCCTTATGGGGCAACCCGGGGGTAATTCTGACCGGCGATTTTCTGCACGCCAGGGCCATGCAGATGGTCGGCGGTCTCGGCGGGATCCGTTGTCTGGAAATTCTCAGCCGGGCCACCATTGCCATGGTGGAGGGGGAATTCCTGCAGGCCGCCGTTGCCCAGCGGCAGGATTTTTCCGAGAGCGCCTATTTTCAGGTTCTGCAAGGCAAGACCGCCGCCCTGCTTGGCGCGGCCTGCGAGGTCGGCGCCCTCTTCGCCGGCGGTAACGAGGCTCAGCAGCAGGCCATGCGCGCCTACGGTGAAAGCCTCGGCCTGGCCTTTCAGGTGGTAGACGACCTGCTGGATTATTGGGGCGACCCGGCCATAACCGGCAAGGCGGTGGGCAACGATCTGGTCGAGGGCAAGATGACCCTGCCGCTGCTCTTCACCTTGGATAATGCGCCAGTCCACGAGCGGGAACGACTTCTGGCGTTGCTGGCCGGCGAAGCGGCCGCGCGGCAGGCGGCGTTTACCGGCGTGCGGACCCTGATGGAAGAACTGGGCAGCCCTGGCTATTGTCGCGGTCATGCCGAGGCGCTGGCAGACACCGCCAGGCGGCAATTGCTTGGATTCGCGGAGGGAGACGCCCTGGCCGTACTTAAAGGGCTGGTCGGCTATGTTTTGACCCGCAGGCAATAAAATTAGCTCAGGCCAGAGCTTTGGGCTGGCTGGACGCAAACCTGGAAAAAATGCGTGACAACTGCCTTTGTTGTTGCCAATATGGCCTGGGTTTCTTATTTAGTATCCATCCGGAAACGATGTTTCCTATTTAAAGACAAATGCTGTTCACTTAACCGTTTGTGGTGAGCTTGTCGAACACCAATCCACTGGCCAGATCCCTTCGACAAGCTCAGGGCGAACGGATTTGCGCAAAGTGAACAGTATTGTATTTAAAGAGGAGTATTGGCGGCAGGTAGCTGGGAAGTAGTTGAATTTTTTAATCATGCAGGTGCAATGTGGTAGAAGTTGAAGCAGTATACCATCACGATTTAGTGGCCGCACTTTTGAAGACCATGGCGCACCCCATCCGCCTTAAGATCCTCTGTCTGCTGAAGGACAAGGAGTTGACGGTAGGTGAGATCGTCAGCGAAGTCAAGACCACCAACGCCAATGTTTCCCAGCATCTGACCATCTTGCGTAACCAGGGCATTATCGCCTTTCGCAAGGATGCTAATTTCATCTATAACTGGATCTCCGACGAGCGGGTGCTCGATCTCATGAGCACCATGGAAAACCTGTTCTGCAAGTAGTCTCGCTTTTCAGACAGCAGGCATGAGGTAGTCGCTCGGTTCCGGCTGCTTGCCAGAATCGGGCTTCACGCTTAACGTATCATTCGTGCTGTCTGCCTCCGTATTTGTCTCTCTTGTCGCCGACAGCTTTTGGAGGTTCCACGATGAGTGTCAACGACTGGGTTCACGTTTTTGCCGGCTTCTTTATTCTGGCGAGCGTAAGCCTCGGTTACTGGATTTCGCCCTGCTGGTTTCTTCTTACCGCCTTTGTGGGCGCCAACCTGCTGCAATACGGATTCAGCAAGTTTTGCCCCGTGGCCTCGATTCTGAAAAAACTGGGCGTTTCCGAGAACCGGCGCGGGCAATAGTCGGGCCTTGCACGATATGGTGGGGGCAGGTGTCTCCCGCTATTTTTCTACTTCACTCGCCTGACCTTCAATTGTCCCCACTCCAGCTCGTTTCCCAAAAAAATTCCGGGAATCCGGTCCGGATTTCCGGAAAAATTGTGGCCCTCCTTGTTCCCGGAACCGGTTTCAAAAGGTAACATGATGAAATCGTTTGGTAGTTTTTTTCTTGCTAGGTATGGCACGGAATTTGCTTCCGTTTTGGTAAGTGGGCTTCCCTGTCGGCTCAATCTTGTCGATCAAGATCGTCGCGGAAAGCCTTCGGAAGGCTTTTGAGTTTGCGGGGGGGAGGAGGGGAAAAATGATCCGCGGGGCTTGGTTCCCCAAAGGATGTCCGACAAATGCTCAAAATTTTTGTTGGTTTTCGTCTACCTTTTCCATTGCCTGAATATTTACTTCAGAAGGACGTTGAAGTTTGGGCCGTGTCGCGTTTTTACGGGCGGCACGACTCGTTGCCCTGTTGCATGCCTGGTGGGGGCCGCATCAGGGAGTCATTTTGACGGTAGGTGTGTAAATTACTATTGGGAGGAGGGAATCGATGGATTTTTTATGCAAGTCGCAAAGATTGAGAGCCTGGGTATTTGCAATGGTGCTGGCCGTGGTGTTTTCCGCGTCCCAGGCCATGGCGGTTCCGGTAATTGACGGAAACGGCAGTGATGCGGACTGGGCCAACG
>DYDL01000337.1 GCA_020717925.1 Desulfocapsa sp. | reverse complement strand
GCCGCTTGATGTCGTTCGTGCATTGGTTGTGGAGGAATCGAACGCGATCCGCGCCCGTGACCTTCAACCGTCCGCGCGCCGACAAATCCGCCCACGCCGCAGCCTCGCGCGCCGTCGCGTAACCAGCAATCCCCTCGTTTGGTGTGCCTGCCATGAGCGTGCGAACGTAGCCGCGGCTTTTGCGCTTCGCAAATTGTCTTGCGCCTCTTCATCACGGCTTGAGTTTCCACGGCGCTTCTGTTACAAACGGCGGCATGGAAAGCAGGTGAGCAAACAGGAGCATGAGCGAGCATGTCTAACGTTCGGCGCTGGAAATCGCTCGGATCGAGTGATGGGATCAAGGAAATTGAACTCTCATCATGGAAGTGGTTCTTTGGCTACATCACGAAGGAGTTCAGTGACTACAAACCCTTCATTTTCCGTGGTCAGAGAAAGTCCTCGTGGCCTTTGGAGCCGTCGCTCGACCGAACAGTCAAACAAATCAACAGACCGCTAAATCCGGCATCTCACCTGCAATCTTTTCGGATGTCGGCTCGCGCGCGTAGGGGCCAAAACCCACAGCAATTGAACGACAATGAATGCTGGGCACTCGGCCAGCATTATGGCTTGGATACGCCACTGCTCGATTGGACTGAGTCACCTTTTCTTGGTTTGTATTTTGCTTTTGCCAAGCCACGTGAAAAGCCCGCAGACAGGCGAGCCGTGTATGCGCTCTCCCGCCGGCTTGTGGAAGAAAAGTCTGACGACATCAAGCGAGCTTTAGTGAAGGATGCACCCGTCAGGCCGGATGTGGTCGAGATCATATCGCCCCTGACTGATGACAATGCGCGGCTAGTGAACCAACGCGGCTTGTTTACGCGTGCGCCTGCCGGAGTTGACTTGGAAAAATGGGTGAGGACACACTTCGCGGGAAAGGCCGATTCAGTCCTGATAAAGATACTGATTCCAGAACAGGACGCTGACAGAGAGAATTGTCTCCGTTCACTGAACCTGATGAATATTAACCACGTGACACTCTTTCCGGACTTGAGCGGTTCGACAGAGTTCTGCAACATGAGTCTGCGCATACAGGGCTACTGAGAACACTTTTGAACTCAAGAGAAAGGAAAACATGAGCCAACCCGACATTTTGTGGCAAGGCAAGCTCGGAAAAAAATACGGCTATTGGATCAGGCCGATTTACACAAACTGGAAAGACATGCCCGGGAATTACATTTACGCCAAGGAGACCAGTCCCCGCAAGTGGTCGGCGATTTATATTGGACAGACATCGAGTCTCAGCAAGAGACTCGCTGACCATGAGAAGGAGGCGGAAGCCATTGAGCGAGGCGCGACCCATATCCACGCGCACACTTCAAGCGCAGATGAAATTGTTCGCTGTGATGAAGAAATCGACCTCATTTCGAAATGGAAGCCCGTTTGTAATGACCGATTGTAGCGGCTGAGCAACAAAACTGGCACTGGTCTGATATGCCGCGAAAGTGAAGCTCAATAATATTGATGCTAGGCGCAGCAACATGAACCGACGACAGATTACCATTCTATGGCTTTCGCTGACGATCCTGCTGCCAGCCGTGTATTTCATAGTTTCCAGAGGTTGCCAGATCGAAAACCGCGTCGGCGCCAACAGGGCCATTCGTGAAAACAAAATGCACCCTGGGACCTGCCAAATAGAAGACACGACCGGTAAGATGTGGATTGTCAAGGCCGACCACTACCCCGTTTCAGAGGCAGAGGTCGAGAAGCTAATAGCCAGTGGGAAACAACTCTCCGAGTTTGAAGTCAAGGCTTGGCATGAAAAGGACGCGATTGACAGTCAACGCCGCATTTTCTGGGAGCTGTCAATTACGGGCGTTTTTATTTTCGCGAGTATTACCGGCCTACTTTTGTATCGAACTGGGGTAACTGCTCAGGTAGCCGCCCGCTTTTGGGTGGCTACCTGAGCAGTTACCTTCGGTTTGCCGTTGGCGGTGATGTTCGCGGTAGTGGTGCTCATGGCTTCGAAAGCGTGGGCCGTGCCTCCGGCAC
>DYDL01000004.1 GCA_020717925.1 Desulfocapsa sp. | reverse complement strand
CCGGAGCCGAGGAAGGCGGAATCGACACTATAGAGCGGGTTGGTTTCGATGAGGTATTTGGACTTCGGATCCTTGGCGAGAATAAAATAGCCATTGGGGTTGGCCGGCAGGGTGATGGCGATGTCGTTGACCGTGATGCTCTCCAGCGAGCCCGAACCATTGGTGGGGGTGATCGAAGCCGTGTAGAGGCTGGAAATTTGGGTCAAACCGAAGCCTGTGGCAGTCAGGGTATTGGTGTAGATGCCGCCGCCGTATGTCGTGGAAGTATCGGCGTGTGAAATGATATCGTTATTGTAGTCGCTTGTAACCCAAGTAAACCCCCATCCACCCCAGTGTCCCTCTTTATACCAGGTTTCGGTGTAGTACTGGGTCGTGAGTCCGTAATCGTCGTTGGTAAAGCTGGCGCCCGGCTGCGCACTGGAAATGGTGACGGTCGGTGCCGAGATGACACCGCCAAGGTTCAAGGCGGTATGAAATCCGCTGATGTTCAGGGCTGTGCCCCCCACCAGCTCAGGTTTGGTGGCCGGTGGACTGTATACGTAGTATTGATGGACCTGCCAGGTTTTGGTGTAATAGTCATAGGCGTGTTCCCCCCAGAATAAATAGTCGGGATTACTGTCCCAGCCGGTATGCGTCGTTGTCGCAGATCCAGTCCACCAGGAGCGCTGGTCGCCGCCTGGCACTTCGTTGTAGAAGTACAGGGCGTCTATCGACAGGTTGCGGCCCGCATGCACATAGTGGGAGTTGATGAAGGTTTGGGCGGCAATAGTGATGTCCTGGCCACCATCCACCGTTCCCACCGCCTCGTTGGTGAAGGTGGTGGTTGCCTGCGCGTCCAGCAACGCACCGGCATACAAGGCGCCGAAATTGTAAAAACCGCCCGCTGTGGCATTGGCATGCAGCGTGCCAACGGCGGCAATGCCGCCGGTCTGGCTGTTGATGATCGACGGCGCGTTGACGGTCAAATCCCCGCCGGAAAACAGCAGACCGGGATTGGCAAAGACGCTGCCAATCGTGATCACTCCCGTGCCGCTCCCCGACTGGGCGGCAATAATCGCCGAGTCGGCATCGCCGAGGACGAGCGAGCCCACATCCATGGTCAGATCCCTGCCGGCAATAATCTTGACACCATTGCCGTCGGTGAGCGTATTCGTCACGAAAAGGTTAAGGTCGCCGGCCGATTGCAGAGTACCGCCCACAACATTGTTCAGCGTATCGGCGTGGATGGTGCCGGATTTGGCTCCATTGGCCGAGGCGATGAATTTCCCGCTGTTGGTGAGAGTGGCGAGGGTAAAGGTCGAACCGTCGGTGCCCTGCAGGTTGCCGCTGTTGGTCAGGCTGGCGCCCTTGACCACCAGATCCACGTCCGCGACCAGGGTGCCGCTGTTGTCGATATCCTCCGTCTGCCCGCCGTTCTTGTCGGTAAACGTGGCGGTGTTGGCGGCGTAAATGGCGCCGCTGTTTGCTATTGCGCCGTCGGCCAGCACAAGCAGAGCGCCACCCGCGCTGATCGCGCCCGCGTTCACCATGCCCCCGCCAGCCGTCAAAGTCATGTCGCCCGCGACGCTCACAATCCCCTGCCCATTGCCGGCAGAGGTGGAAATCATGCCTGTTTCGGAACGCAGTGTCAGGTCGTGCTGGCTCTGTAGCGCGGCGCCGGCCAGCGAGAGATCGCCGTTGGTGTCGATGTTCAGGGTGTTGCCATACAGGGTCTCGCCACCCGGGCCGATGCTCAGGGTATCCGCCGCCATGGACAATACGCCGCCCGCGCCATAGCTGGTGCCGCTGAACGTCGCGATGCCGATCTGCTCCAGCGTCAGGGTGCCTACCGCGTATCGCTTGTTGTTATCGGTCAGGATGTCGGCGCTAAAGACGTCGGTCAGGCTTGCCGAGCGCGCCGTCATGTTGCCCCGCGCCGTTAGGGCGCCACCCAGCAAGTGGATATTGCCATTGTCCGCCGTCAAGGTCATGTCGCCTTGGGAGGTCAAACTGGCGCCGTTTTCCAGGATCGCATCCGCGCCGCTGGCTGTGCTGGCCAAACGAAGATCGCCTTTTGCCGAGAGATGGCTATCGACCTCAATCTTGCCGGCCGCATCCAGGGTGAAATCGCCCACGCCCGCCGCCGCGTCGCCCAGCATGCGCACTCCGACCCCGGCCTCGGTCGCCACCAGACGAATACGGTCGGCATACATGCCGCCCAGCGCGGCGGAATCAATCGCCAACAACGGCGCGGGATCGCTTGCGGCATGGGGTGTGGCTGCCAGCGTGGCATAATCGACATCGTTGGCCCCGGCGACGATATCGAGCGCTTTGGCGTTGATCTGCGCCTCCAAGCGCAGGGAACGGGCGATCAGGGCAAGATGATCCTGCTTGGTGCCGTTTAGCCCGTTTTCCGAAACCAGGATATCGCCATTGTTGACACTGAAGCCCTGCAGCACGCCGGTTGCGCCGATAACCGGCGCGCCGGTCGTAAGCGTCACGTTCGGCGTATTGATGAATCCGCACCCCTTGCAAGTGATGCCATTCGGATTGGCAACCACGACGTCGGCGGACTTGCCCAGCACTTCGGTATAGCCCGCCAGGGTGGAGCGATTGGTCGTCACGACCTCGTTCAGGATGATCCCGGCCGCGGATTGAAGGTGCAAATTGGCGGCAACCGCGCCCGCCAACTGCGACTGGCGCAGTATTTGCGAGGAGTCGCCGTTATTGAGCACCAGGCCGTTGCGTTCGACATTGTAGTTTAGAAACAAGTTATGCGACAAACCCGCGCCGTTCGGATTGGCGATGTCGACTACCGGCACGCCATTGGCCGAGTTATAGACAGTGGTGGATGAATTGGCGGAAGTCACCTGGGCAACGGCGACACGGGAGTTGACCAGACATTTTGCCGAAAGCAGGGCCAGCAAAAAATACTTGCTGCTTTTCACCAGGTATCCGGCGGCAATTACCGCAGTGTTTTTTTTCGTTGGCATCATTTCGCTCCCGATGAAATACGTCGCCCTTAAAACATGAACGATAGACGAGATAAGAGAGTGAACCCTTCGTTCGAGACGCCTTGGGGATAACTCAAAGGATAGCCGGTGAATATGTTGAAATCGACCGGGCCTCGCACCAAATCGAAGCCAACCGCGGCGCCGCAGAGCGCGCCAGTCGGCGTATCCTCGTGGTTGCTATCGACCGAGCCCACGTCCAACGCCACAAAGGGCCGGAAACCAACCTTGCGGCCAACGAGGTCAAGCGACTTGACCAGGGTCAGATCGTTACGCAGAAAGTAGCCGTTGTCATTGGCCAACTGTTCCGAGAGAAAGCCGCGCACGGTATACATGCCGCCCACGGAAAATTGCTGCGAACCGTACAACGCCTCTGGCGCGTGCTGCCCGCTGAACTGGGTCGAGAAGGTAAACTGATTGCTCGCCAGGGCGAAAGAACGGCTGTAGCCCGCGCTAAGCGTGTATTTGTCGAACTGGGCATGCGGCACCGCATCCGAAATGCCGTTGGGATCTTCCACGGCCCCGAACATGGTGAGGCCACGGGTATACGCAACCCCCAGATTGACCGCGCCGCCGATAGCGCCTGTATTGTAATTCGCCCCCAACTGGAGATACGACAGCTTGCGCGAACTGACGGTGAGCTTCTGACCCTCGATATAACTGTTGGTTGTCTCGCTGGTGAGCGTGGCATAAGCAGAGGCTTTTCCCTGCTGGTCGCGGTAAACAACGCGGTCGAGCGTTGCGAAAACCAGCAGATTGTCGCCGTTGAGGTGCAGATCGTGTCCGCCCGCGGTATACAAGGTGGAGTCGTAGTTGGAACCGGTGATGCCGACGGTCACCGTCGCATAGCCGTAAGGGACGATAAACAGCCCGCTCGTCGCGCTCGACTGCTTCTGGTCATCCCCGAATGGCACGGTATTGCGCTGGGTCACGCTCAGGAAGTCGTTGAAGCCGGTCAGGTTGTCGAGGCTTGCCGTGGCGCCCAACTGGCTCCTGCCGGTGTTGCCGGCCCCGTAATTATCGGCCGAGAAATTAAGGTGCCATGGCCTGCCGGGTTGGTTCTTGACGATTATGTCGCTGGCGCCGACCTGCTCGCCCGGCCGGATATCGATGGCCGCGTTGTTGGAAAGCAGGCGGTTGAGCTGGTCGATGCCCTGCTCGAAATCCCTGAGGTTGAGATCCTTGCCCACCACCCCGGGAAAGACGTTGCCAAGATGGGAAAGCTGCGTCGCCTCCTTGTCGTTCTCCAAGCGGCTCACCTTGCCGGGGACGATTTTGACAATCAATGTACCCGTTGACAAATCTTGCGCCGGCAGGTAGACGCGGGTCGTCACATAACCCTTGTTGACGTAGAAAGTCGTGATGTCGGAGAGCAGCTTCTGGATTTCATCCACGCCGAGACATTTGCCGAGGTAAGGCTGAATAAGAGCTTCCTCCTCGGCCTTGAACATATGGACGGCGTCCTGCAACTCAATATGGTCGATTCGACGGCAGCCCTGGCCCTGGCCCGCCTGCCCTGGTTGGCCGGGAACCTCAATATGGGTCGGCGGGCGGCGGCTTTCGATGGTTCGTTCGATATCCTCCTGTTGGCGGCGGAGCTGTTCGCGCTGAATACGCTCGCTTTGCTGGGTGGATTCCTGAATATCGGCGGGTGCCGCCACGACGCATGGCGCCCCCTCCATAATCGCTACAGCCATGAGGAGTGCGAAGGCGACATGTCGAACGACACGAAATAAGAACAACTGAATCATTTTAGTGCACCTCATTTTTCAGATTTACTATTTATTACGAAAAATAATTTCTCACTATAAATGTTTATAATATATTAAAATTTCGGCAAATATTGCAAGTCCAAAAAACGTCAACAAGAGCCCCGTCGACCAGTGCCCGGGAGATGCGATCCTGACCCTGCACCTGATAAGGGTCGATAGCAACGTCAGGGAGGGTGGCCATGAGAATGGGGGGGGGCGGCGCAAGCCTCTAATTCGCGGAGCCGTCTGGTCGGTTCGACGCCGTCCATGTTGGGCATGTTCATGTCGGTGATGATCAGATCAAAGAGGCTATATGTCAGGCAATAATCGTAAGCCCGCTTGCCATCTTCTTCCAATAATCAGCGGGATTGGTGGAATCCGTCAGGGCGGCGACGATGTCCGTGATGACAAACCACGCGAAGATTCCGGGGGCTCGTCGCCCTCACGCGGGGGGGGGGAGATAATAGAGAATCACGAAATAAAGGGTCATCAAGGCCAAACCGAACGGCACGCCGATAACGGCCCAGGAGCGGCTCGTGATGCGGAGTTTGTTGGCGGCGATGATGTTCGGGATATTGCCGGGGATGAGCATGCCGCCGGCGATAATGAGGCCCATGATGATGCCCTTGACCTGGGCCTCGTTCATGCCGGGTCCAAGTTCCGCCGCGGCCAGGGTCGCATTGTCCAGGATCGCCGAGATGATGTTGACCCAGTAGAGAAGCTCGGCCGGCATCCGGGCGACATAGAGATCGATCAAGGGCTTGAAGCCGGTGCCGAGCAGGATCAGGGCCATGACAAAGATGTAGACTTTGAATGCCCGGAGCGCTATCTGGGCGAAAGACTCCTCAAAGTCTTCTTCCAGACTCTCGGAGCGTGTCACCTCTTTGCCGCGGAAGAGGCTGCCCGTCAAGGCGATCAGGACGAGGCCAGGGATGATGTAAATGCCGAAGAGGCGCAGCAGCATGAAGAAATCGCCATTGAGCGGTCCGCCACGCAATTTGGCCACGGCAATGGTGGACAACGGCTCGCCGATAGGGGTGAGGGCGGCGCCCATGCCGATGGCATAGCAGGCGAAGATTACCAGACAGGTTTCATACTTTTTGTCCAGGTTGATGGCGCTCACCACCTCGCAAAGGATGAGCGCCGCGATAATCGCGGTGATCACACTGGAAAGCAGGCCGAGGACAAGGATGAGCAGGAAGGCGAAGAGTCGCGGCCCGAGCCAGAGTTCGACAGTCACGATCTTCCGCTTCAACGGCGCGCGGATGGCCCGGAAGGCAAGGCCAAAGAGCAGGGTGGCGATGGTCAGCTTGATCGGTTCCAGTACTGCCGACTCGGCCAGGTGCAGGGTAAGCAGGGGTTCCGGTCCCAGGAGATGAGAGAGAGTTAGCGCTACGCCGCCGGCGACGAACAGGAACAGTTCGAGGTTGTGCTCCACCCTTTTTACCAGCATCGGCAGGAGCAGGATCAGCAGGAAAATAAGGATCAGGATGCTGGTAATCATGATTGATGCGAAACCTAGACCATCAATGGGTTGTTCGCCACATCTTTAAGTAAAAGTCAAAAAGTTATTGAACATCCGCTCGAAGTCCTGCCGAATGTCCTTGCGGTAGGCGCGTGCGACAATGAGCAGGGTTTCGGCGTCCACCGGATCTCCGGTGTCCGTGGTCAGCCACTCGCGATCCGCGGCCAGGAAGTGGCGGAGATCCTCGGGGGAGGCGGCATGGTTGTCGCACTGCAGGCCAACCAGGTGTGGCCGGCCGGCCACGGAGAGCGCCTCCACCTGGCAGTCGTTGGAGGTGGCCAGAATAATCAGTTCCTTGGGAAGGGGCTGCAGCACTGCCTTGGTATGCCATTTGAAGAGAGGCAGGCTGCGTGCTATACCATGGAACAGGGGATGCTCGCGTCCGTCATGGGTCAGGTAGCCGCGGACAAAACCGAGGCTGGGCCGGAAGTTGGGTCCAATTTTGGCCCCCAGCGCCTCGGCCAGCAACTGGTGGCCGACGCAAAGGCCTAGGTAGGGCCGGTCATCGGCGATGGAGCGTTTGATCGCCTCCTGCTCAAGGAGGAGGAAGGGGGTGCCTTCCTCCTCCTTGAGGCTGGATGAACCACCGGTAACAATGAGAGCGTCGTAGGGCGACAGCGCGGGGATCGGCTCCCGCCAGAGTTGGATCAGGTGCAACCTCACCCCAAGCTTGCGTGCCGCCTGCAACAGCAGACTGCCGCTTGGTTCCAGGGGGCTGTTCTGCAGCACTAGGATCGCCTTGGTCATGGTCCTGGTTCCGGTTTGTTGCCGCAGCCTGGTGGCATGGCGCTGGCGCCGCGCCTGGAACTTCCCCCTTTAGTCGTTAAAAGGCCAGAGAGAGAGCCACGCCGCCATAGATGAAGTCGCTGTCCTCACCGTTAAAGCTCCAGGCCTTGATCAGGTCTTTGGCCTCGCTGCTGAGCGGGAAGGAGTACGCCACTTGCGGGGTAATGGTTATGTAGGTGGCCACCGGGAAGCTGATCGCGGCACTTATCACCCCGTCGTGCAAGGCCGAGTAAGCATCTACCCCCAGGTTATCCTCTGAGAATGAAGTGGCTTCATCAGACTTCAGGTAGTTCACCTTGGCGCCCAGATCCAGGTTGATCTTGTCGGCAAGGGGCAGTGAATGGCTGATCGCGGCGGTGATATACCAGCCGGCAAGGTTATCCGTATCCCGATAAATGGTCAGGGTCGGTTTGAGCAGGGTGTCGTAGCTCACGCTGGCATAGAACTCCTGGGTGTCCTGACTGTTCAGGCCATAGCCATAGTAGATATAGCCCCCGCTCAGCCCTACCTTGCCAAGCGTATAGGAGTATGCGAGGGTCATATCGGTTTCCTGCCAGTGGGAGGCGTCGTCGCCAGTCCGGTCGGTATCGAGATTGCCCCAGAGGTTGGCGGAGAACCCCTGATAGCCCACGGTGAGCGACGGCTGAATGACCAGACTGTCCTGGCCCTGCTCAAAGCCCCGGAAGATGTACTGGCTGAGGGCGGCTACCGTAAGGTTGGCGGTGGGTTTGGCCTCTTCCGCCAGGGCTGGGGAGGTGACCAGCAGCCCGAGGGCGAGCGCGGTCGTACAAGTTTTGCGGAACAAATGGCTGGTGCTGTTGGTGTTCATGGCTTTCTCCTCTTTTTGATGTGGTTACCGTTTTTCCATGGACCGGGCGGGTAAAGTCGCCCGTCCGGCCCATGGAAATGACGGCGGTTAAGTCTCTTGTGCATTTCTCGGGTCGAGGTGCGCGGCCCGGTTAAATTGCCTCTTGGTCGCGCTCGCCGGTGCGGATGCGGCAGACCTGTTCTACTGGCAGGACAAAGATCTTGCCATCCCCGATCTTCTCGGTACGGGTGGCAGTGATGATCGTATCGATCACCTGTTCCACCATGGCTGCCGAGATAATGATTTCTACCTTCACCTTGGGGACAAAGTCCACTACATATTCGGCGCCGCGGTAGATTTCATTATGCCCCTTCTGGCGGCCGAAGCCCTTGACCTCGCTTATTGTCATACCCTTGATGCCGATGGCGTTCAAGGCTTCCTTCAAATCGTCCAGCTTGAATGGCTTGATTATGGCTTCAATCTTCTTCATGGTTGTATTCCCCCCTCTTAGCGATGGGTCTTGTTAAGGTTGAACTCAGGATAGGCGTTTACCGCCACTTCACTCTGGTCAAGGCCAGCCATTTCCATCTCCTCGGAAACCCGGAGCGGCACGATCTTGTCGAGCACCTTGAAGAACACATACATGACCACAAAGACAAAGACGATATTGGTGACGGTTCCGATCAACTGGGCCGTGAACTGCGAGGCATCGCCATAGAACAACCCTTTGACCGCGCCTTCCACGCCGTTCCACCCCGCGCCGTAGGTGCCGTCGGCGAAGAGCCCCAGGGAGAGCACGCCCCAGGCGCCGTTGACTCCGTGCACCGAGATGGCGCCGACCGGATCATCAACCTTCATCACCCGCTCCACGAAGAAGACGCTGAAACAGAGGAGAATACCGGCAATGGCCCCGATGCCGACCGCGGCCACGGAATTGACAAAGGCGCAGGGCGCGGTAATGGCCACCAGCCCGGCCAGAAAGCCGTTGGCGACCATGGAGATATCCGGTTTACCGTAGCGGTTCCACATGTAGAGCATGGAGGCGAAGGCGCCCGCGGCCGAGGCTAGCATGGTGTTGACGGCCACCACGCCGATCCGTAGATCGCCGCCCGCCAAGGAGGAGCCGGCATTGAAGCCGAACCAGCCAAAGGCGAGAATGAAGCAGCCGACAATGGCCATGGGGATATGATGTCCCGGTATGGCGTTGGGGGTGCCGTCCGCCTTGAATTTACCCCGCCGCGGCCCGAGAACCATGGCGCCGGCCAGGGCGGCCACGCCGCCGGTCATGTGCACCACGGAAGAGCCGGCAAAGTCAACATGGCCATGACCGAGGGCAAAATTTTTGCCAAGCTGCGCCAGCCAGCCGGTGCCCCAGACCCAGTTGGCATACAGGGGGTAGACGATCGCGGAGATAAAGAGGGCATAGACCACGAAGGACTTGAAGGTCCAGCGTTCCGCCATGGAGCCGGTAGGAATCGTGGCCGTGGTGTCCATGAAGACCATCTGAAAGAGGAAGATAGTAAAGACCACGGCGTCATAGGTCGTGTTGGAGAGAAAGAAGCCCTTGGTGCCGAACAGGCCGAAACTCTTACCGAACAGAGTAATGGCAAATTCGCTGTTGAGCACCGTGCCGCCACCCAGGGTCGCCACGCCGCCAACGCCGCCCATCTGGATGGCAAAACCGCAGGCCCAATAGCCCAGGATGCCCAGGGCGTAGACCATGAAATTCATGGCCATGGTGTGGCCGGCATTCTTGGCCTGGGTAAAGCCGGTCTCGGCCATGGCAAAACCGGCCTGCATGAACATGACCAGAAAGCCGCAGACCAGGGTCCAGACAATGTTGACCGCAACCCGGTTATGGCCGATCACATCGGCCAGCTTCAGGGCCAGCGGTTCATTGGGGCCGAGGTTTTTCATGTCGTCGGCGGTCGGCGCGCCGGCCGTCACCCCGATCACATCGGCCGCGCCACCAGTGGCGCCGCCGGAGGGGTCTGGAACCGGCTCGGTCACGGCCGGGGCGGCCGGCGCTTCTTCGGTCTGTGCCACCGTTGTGCTTGCTGCCGGGGGCGCGGTTGCCATATCCTCTGCCCGCAGGATCGGCGCCGTGCCATACAGGATGACAAGGGCGAAAAGTAGAATGCGCAGCGACCTCTTCATGATAAGCTCCTCTTTGGTGAAAGTTTTTGGATGAAACGTTTGTTCAGGTTAAAAGCAATTGGTGTGCCAGAAGTTGTTTTGGCGCCTGGATACCTTGTTTATCATGTTGATATTTATTGATTAATTTATTTTTTTTAAACCAGAAAAATCAGGTTTACGGCAAACATATATTTACAATTTTGTATATATAAATGATGTGAAAAGTAGTAGGTATACATAAATGTAAGTAGTGCTCCGAAGAGTTGATTGCCTTCCCTGGTAACGTTGCCGTGTCTTTAATCTGCTTGCTTTTTCAACCATTATATGGGATTCGGGAAATAGGAGAGAGTTATACCCTTGTTGCCTTGGTTGGAAGGTATTGTAAGAATGTAAGAAGTGCGAAGGGAGGAGCCTATGCGCGGCGCCATGCCTGTTCTTGCGATCTGTGTTGTTCTGATGGGATTTGGGGCAACGGCCTCGGCCTATTGGCAGTTTCCGCCTCTGCCGGCTCCCGCGGAGTACGGTAATATCCTGATCAACCGCTTGTCCGAGAAGAACGGGCAGAAGGCGGTGACCTTTTCCCACTGGTCGCACCGCATACGGCATACCTGCAAGGTCTGCCATCTGGAGCTCGGCTTTGAGATGCGTCTGAACGCTACCGAGATCACCGAGGAAATGAACCAGCAGGGCAGGTTCTGCGGGGCCGGGGGCTGCCATGATGGCAAGGTCGCCTTTGGTCACGCCAGGAAGGACCAGTGTAATAAGTGCCACAATGGTAATATTGCCGATGGTGTTGAGAAGTTTAAGGAACTGGATAGTTTTCCCAAGACCACCTTCGGCAATCAGATCGATTGGGTCAGAGCCTTCAAGGAGAAGAGCATCAAGCCCAAACAGACGCTAACAACCCTGCCACCGGTGCCAATTGCCTATGATAAGTCGTTGAGCCTCGAGGCTGGCTGGGTGTTTGTACCTCCTGCCATTTTTCCGCACGATGCTCACAATCAATGGCTCGATTGTTCCAACTGTCACCCCGATATCTTTAATGTTAAGGTTAAAACCACCGAGCATTTCGCCATGCAGTACATTCTCGAGGGCAAATTCTGCGGGGTCTGCCACCTGAAGGTAGCCTTTCCGATCAACGACTGTGGGCGCTGCCATCCGGGGATAAAGAATTGACAACGATAGCGAACCTGCAAAAAACGGATGGAAATCAGATAGGGGTGCGTTCATGAGTGCCAAGGGGAGAATTTTCATGCTGGACGACGATGCCTTGATCGTCTCCATGCTCGCCCGCGCCTTGAAGAGCGAGGGCTATGAAACGCGGGTAAAGAATGACGCCGACAACGCGGTGGCCGAAATCGTTGCCTGGCAACCAGATTTGGTGATGCTGGACATCCATCTGGACGAGGACAAGACCGGGCTGGATATCCTGGCGGAGCTCAGAAAAGAAGATATTTCCACCCAGGTGATCATGCTCACCGCCGACGACAAGGCTGAATCCGCGATCACCGCCATGAAACTCGGGGCGGCCGATTACCTCACCAAACCCTTTAATGTGGACGAGGTGAAGATCGTCATTCAGCAGACCCTGGAAAAGGTTAAGCTCAAGGACGAGGTTACGGTGTTGCGCCGGGCCGGGCTGAGCGACGCGCAGGAGGAGTTCGTCGGCTGTTCGGCGGTAATCAACGAACTCCGCGACAAGGGTGAAAAGCTTGCCGCGGCCGGGGTGCCAACCATTCTGATAACCGGTGAGTCCGGCACCGGCAAGGAGGTCATGGCCCGCTTCATCCATAATCACCGCTCCATCAGCGGCGGTGGGGCGTATGCCGCCTTTGTGGCGGTGAACAGCACGGCGCTGCCGGCCCAGTTGTTTGAGAGCGAACTGTTTGGCCACGCCAAGGGAGCCTTTACTGACGCCAAAACCGACAAAAAAGGACTCTTCGAACTGGCCGCCGACGGCACCATCCTGCTCGATGAGATCGGCGATCTGGAACTGTCCTTGCAGACCAAGTTGCTGCGGGTCGTGGAGGAAAGGCGGGTGCGGCGGATCGGCGGCCAGGTTGACCTGCCCATGAATGTCACTGTCATTGCCACCACCAACCGGGATCTTGCCCTGGGGGTGTCCGATGGCACTTTCCGCAAGGATCTGTTTTACCGGCTCAACACCTTTGCCTTGCATATCCCTCCCCTGCGTGACAGGAAAGAGGATATCTGTCTGCTGGCCCACCATTTTCTTCAGTACTTTGGCCAGAAGTATTTCAAAAAGAACTGCAAGGGCTTTTCCCTTGAGGCGGAAAAGGTTCTCCTCTCTCATGACTGGCCCGGGAATGTGAGGGAATTAAAGAATATGGTCGAACGGATCGTGGTTCTGGAAAATGCGGAGATCATTGGGCCAGAACATCTGCCCTTCGGGATGAGCAACCGGCCGTTTGTGGAACGGCGTAAGTCGTCGCGGTTCATTCTGCCTGAAAACGGCCTCTCCCTCGAAGAGCTGGAGAAGGATCTGATCAGCCAGGCCATGCAGCGCGCCGGCAACAACCAGACTGTTGCCGCTAAATTGTTACATATCTCCTATGATACCCTCAGGTATCAGATCAAGAAATTCGACCTGAAATAGGGGCGCGTTTTTCAGGCGCACCGGATGCCGGCCTGATTTTGCCTCGCTAATCCTTTCTGCTCCAGACCATTTGTTATGCCTTTTTGATCGTGGGATGCCAATACTCGCGGGGCGGTTCTTTCCTAACACCTAGTTTCATAATAAATATTTATATGTTTCCCGTTCAGCCTGAGCCTGTCGAAGGCCTGTATTGCTAAGGGTATGCGGTTCGACAAGCTCACCGCGCACGGTAATGGTTTTCGTGAAACGAACAACCAGTACCTCTCCGTGATATCTTAGTGAAAAGACCGGATGTTACGTGGTGAGATTCCCAAGCAGTTGTCAGTTGGCAACGCAAGCCCGATAATCTTCCTGGTTAACTACTCAATAACATTAGCTTTTAATTATCTGTAAATTGTTGGCATGCTAATTGCTTTAGTCAGTGATTGACATGAAAGCCAACGCCATAAAACATATAAGAATAATTATTCTTAGCCTTTCCCTGCTGATTGTCTCGGCCGGCATGTCCATGGCCGGCACCTTCAAGGCCAGCCACCTCTACAACCTTTCCGACTTCACCGGCCCGCTTACTTACAGTTGGGGCGCCCTCTCGGTCGATGCAACGAGGAATGAGGTCTATTTCATCTATCAAAACCTGGTCAAGGTCTTCAACGAAAACGGCATGGAGATTTTTCAGTTCGGCGACGATCTGCAGCTCGGCCAGGTGCTTGGTGCTGCTGTTGACAAGAACGGTGATATTGTTTTGCTCGCCTACCTTGAAGGTCGCTCAACCATCATAAAGTGCAATTACCGCGGGGAACCGCTGGGGGAGATCAAGCTTCAGCGACTTCCCAAGGACTTTGCCGACTTCAATGCGTCGCAGATGGTTAGTCGGGACGGTCTCCTCTATCTTGCTTCTCATAGTGAAAAGAAGCTTGTGGTGGCGGAGGCCGACGGCACATTTGTTCGAGGCTATGATGTGTTCGACATGCTCCCTCACATGGATAAAGAGCGGAACGACATAGACCTGAGCACCATCAGCGTGGACCAGCACAACAACATTCTGTTCACCATCCCGGTGCTTTTCAGCGCCTTTATTCTTTCGCCCGAGGGCAAATTGACATCTTTCGGACGTCCGGGCGGCGCCCCTGGCAGGTTCAACGTGGTCGGCGGCATGGTCTCGGACAGCCAGGGCAATTATCTGGTGGCCGACATGCTCAAGTCCGCTGTCATCGTTTTTGACAAGGATCTCAACTTTGTCAAGGAATTCGGCTATCGGGGCGCCCAGCCGGGCAACCTCATAGGTCCGCGTGATCTGGTTATCGATGGTCGGGACCGGCTTTATGTCACCCAGGGCAGAGCGCGCGGGGTCAGCGTTTTTCAGTTGGCATACGATTAACTGTTCGGGCACGGCATCAATATTAATGGGGAGATTGCCTGCTGGGGCAAGGAGGTGCGACGCGGAATCGACAACAGGAATAACCGGAAGTGAAAGGCGGTAAGGACTAGATAGAAAAATAGTTGGACAAAACCTCCGAAAAGGCAAACCCGCCGTGAGGTGGGGACGCAAAGCCCAGGGATCCTGAATGTGCAGGATGGCCCGGCTACCGGACAGAACAATTCTGGAGGATAGGATGAAAACATTAAAGCTTAGTTTATTCGGGACGGCCGCGGCTGTCGTGGCGATTGGTCTGGGTGCCAACGCCTATGCCTTCCATTCCGGCGGTGTTGCAGAATGCGACGGTTGCCACAGCATGCATACCCCGGCGGCAGGTGGCTCTTTTCTGCTGCAGGGCAGCGATCAGAGTTCAACTTGTCTGAACTGCCATGAGCACGCGGGCGATACCGGCCCCAGCAGCTACCACATCAGTACCGCCGAGACCCAGTTGGGCGCGGGTGTTTCCCCCCTGCAGAGAACCCCGGGCGGCGACTTTGCCTGGCTTAAAAAGACTTATTCCTACCTTGATCGAAGCGGCGCCACGGTTACCGAGGATGGGCAGGTGCATGGCCATAACATCGTTGCCGCGGACCAGGGATACGCAGCGGACAGCGTGAACACGACCGCTCCCGGCGGTACCTTCCCAGCCAGTCAGTTGGCCTGCAACAGTTGCCATGATCCGCACAACCCCAACCGTCGGGGCGTGGATGGCAACATTTCCAGGACCGGCGCACCCATTGTCAGGTCCGGTTCCTATAACAACAGCGTGGCTCCCGTAGCGGGTCAGGCTGTCGGCGCCTTCCGTCTGCTGGCCGGCGCTGGCTATACCAAGGGTTCCGTGACTTTCCTGGGCAACCCGGCCGCCGTGACTCCTAGCAGCTACAACCGTACCGAGGCAACCACCCAGACCAGGACCGCCTACGGCGTTAGCACCTCTGGCGGCCACGAGACCTGGGGGCAATGGTGCTCGACCTGCCATCCTGATATGCACAGCACCGGCAACTACGCTCACCCCATTGACCAGGGCATGGGTTCGTCACTTGCCGCCAACTACCAGACCTATGTGGCCTCGGGTAACATGACCGGCTCTTCGGCCACCTCCTTTACCTCTCTGGTTCCCTTTGCCCAGAACACCGGTGATTATGCCACCCTGGCCCTCAGCGCGCAGAACAACAACTCCGTGCTTACCGGCCCTGGCAGCACTGATCAGGTCATGTGCCTTTCCTGCCACCGCGCCCATGCTTCCGGCTTCGCCGAGATGCTGCGGTGGAACAATGAGTACGAGTTCCTCACCATCAACGGCGCTTACATCGGCTCCGATAACAGCACCAGTGGCAATGCCCACCTCGGCAGGACCTCGGCAGAGTGGCAGTCAGCCTATTATGACCGGCCGGCCACCACCTTTGCCACCTATCAGCGCGTGCTCTGCAACAAGTGTCATGCCAAGGACTAACGCCTAGGCAGACCGAGTTTTTTCTCTCGGCCTGAAGAATGAAAGGGCCGGCAGCAGTGCCGGCCCTTTTTTCTTGACTTGCTTTGCCACTAAGGGTTGTACTTGTCTATAGCGGCTGCCGAGCCGGTAAAGGGCCAGGGACTTTGGGTTCCACGTTGATCACTCTGATCAATCCGAGGATGAAACGGCTTAAATGACCCTCCGCATGATGGAAATCGCCTTTCATGCTTATTCTTGCGGCCCGGTCAGGCGTGTGCTCGCGCTACTCCTGGTCGTTTTCCTGCTCTGTGGCTGCCAGGCCCGCTATTTGCCTGTCATGGCCCCTTTGGATGATCAGGGAGAGCTTTATATCTATGCCGATCCCTTACCCCAGGAGGCCAACCGGCTGCGTTTCGTTCTTCAAGGGCTGACCGCGCTTAGGGACGACGGCAGCGAGTATCCCCTGTCATTGCGTTTTTCCGAATTCAGCAACACCGCCGTGGTGCGGCAAACTTTGCTGGCCAGTGGGCAACTGCCTCCGGGAAATTACCTGGGGCTTGTTGTGCGAGCCCAAGCCGCCTTTCTGCAGGGAGAGGAAGGTGAGACCGCCATGCTGGTTGCCGAGGCCCCTGGCCGTCTTGATTTTACCTTCCGCGTCGACCGAAAAAAAGCATCCCTGTTGCAACTGCGTTTCGATTACAGCCAATCGCTCCAGGCCGGGGTTTCGTTTGCGCCGGTATTTGCGGCCGCCGTGCCAAAGCGCCCGCTTGCCGGCCTGCTCGGCTATGTGGCCAACGCTAGTACCAACAACATAACGGTTTTTGACAAGAAGGAGTTGCGGGTGGTTGGCATGCTGGCCACTGGTGCCGGGCCGAGCGGGATTGCTTTCGATGCCAGGCGCCAGCGGGCCTATGTGACCCTTGCCCGCGAGGATGGAATCGAGGTGATCGATCTGATGGCCGGGGACACCATTGCCCGTATCCGGCTGCAGGCCGGTGATCAACCGACCGGGCCGGCCATTACGCCCTCAGGCAACTTGTTGCTGGTCGCCAACAGCGGTTCGAATACCGTGAGCCTTATCGACCCGCTGGCTGCCATGGAGCTGGTTCGCCTGCCGGTGGGCAGCGAGCCACACTCGGTCCTGATAGACCGTGCCGGGAACCGGGCCTATGTTTTTAATTCTCTGTCTGGCACGGTAACGGTTATCGATCTGGCCCGACAGGTGGTGACCGCATCCTTGCCAACTGGTGGCGAGCCCCTGCGGGGCGCCATCAACCGGGCTGGTGATCGGCTGTTTGTTATTCACCGCGGCTCCCCCTATCTAAGCGTGGTGAACCTGACGACTCTTGAGATCGTCAGGGTTTTTGTCGGGCAAGGGATGAGCGCGGTCAGGATTGACACCCGCACCGATCTGCTCTACCTCGCCAAGGGAACCGCCTTGGAGGTCTTCGACCCCCTTGGCCTCTATCCCATGGATACCATGAGTGTCGATACGGGCATTGCCTACATGGCCATCGATGGTGATGAAAACAATCTCTACCTGGTTTTGCCCGGCAAGGATCAGGTGGCGGTGTACAGCCTGGACAGCAGAAAGCGGATCGCCACCCTTGATACGGGAGCAGGGCCCTGCTGGCTTAACCTGATTGGTGAAAGGTAGAAGGGGTGGGAAAAACGTTCATGCGCGGCCGGCCAGGCGCCACCACCCTCGTGCTGTTGCTGGCACTCCTGCTGGCCGGCGGGAGCGATTTCTTTTTCGGGCTGTTGCCGGCCAGGGCCGACAGCGTGGGCGCCAGGATGGAGTTCGACTACACTGGCTCTGACATGGAAAGCGAGGATAAGACCACCGGGGTGCTTAGCGAGATCAAGTCAGATACCTGGGGACAGAAATATCACCTTAACGTGGCAAAGAGTATATTCCCCAATATCCAGTTCAACGGCGGCGGCATTTTTGACCGGGATGTAACAAACAGTACCATCGATGATGTTGAGCGAGAGTCCATCATGACGAATTCCCGGCCCTTTTTCGACCTTACCTTGCGGACACCGCTATACAGCGCCGGGGCCGGCTTCAGCAAGAGGGAGGAAAAGACGGAAACGCAGGATCTGCCCGGTCAGAGCAAGGTGAATGAACAGTATAACGCCATGTTTGGTTGGCGGCCGGCGGATTTACCCAGCATTGAAATGCGCGTTGAAAAAATTAATCTGTACGACAAGGAACACCTGCTGGCGGACACAACCACCACCTCTGGTTTTATGAATTGCAATTACAGTCGCAATAATCTCTCCCTGCAGTACAGGCCATCTTTTCAGAAGTCATCGATTCGTCTGGATGGGGTGGAAACAAAATCCATGGCCAACAACGGCCGGGCAACCTATGGTAATTCCTTCTTTAATGACCGGATTTCGTTTTATACCGGTCTCACTGTTTCCCGCCTGCATGCGGACACCATGGCCAACGGCAGCGGCCTGCTGAGTAATCCTATTTTTCCGTTCAAGGGGCTCTTTGTGCTGGATGATTTGCTTAGCCAGGGTACACTGCCGGAGGCCCAGGCGCTGGTTGACGGTAATCTTGTGGACGACAGCGGTGTTAACCTAGGCTTGCCCGGCATCGGTGATGACCGGCGTTCCCGTAACATGGGGCTGGATTTTGGTAACGATGTTGAGGTCAATCGTCTGCTGCTTTGGGTTGATCGGCAACTCCCCAGTGCGATCGCCTCATCGTTTTCCTGGGAAATCTACACCAGTGCCGATAACCTGAATTGGCGTCTGCACGCAACGGTTTTCCCCGCCTCCTTTGATGCTTTTCAGAATTTTTTCGATATTGATTTTCCAGCGACGACCGTCCGTTATGTCAGGGTGACGGTGCGCCCCCTGGCCATATCGGTGCCAGGAGCCACGGATTTTCCAAACATCGTGGTCACCGAGTTGCAGGCCTTTATCCGTAAGCCGGCCACCGCGCTGGCTGGCAGCAGCAGTGCCAGTTCGCAGGTCTACAATATGGACGTGCGCTCCAGGCTGTGGGACGGTCACGAATTGTATCACGAGTTTTCCTACTTCCTGGCCACCTCGGACCCTGGTTCGCAGCGGCGAATGACGCTTTCCAACGCCATGGCCGCCAGCCGGCGTTTCAGCCCAATTTTTAGCGGCAGCATGCGACTGGCAAGGGAAGAGCTGGAAGAGAAGCTTAAGAGCGGCCAGGCCAATGTTTACAATGTCTCCCTGCGGGCCGATCCCCTGAGGACATTAAACCATAGCCTGCTTTTCAGTGGCCGCCGTGAGCTTATGGAGAGCGAATCCATGGATCGGGATGCCGTTTTTCTGCAAAACTGGGCAGAATTGTACCCTGGGCTGGATATTTATCTGCATAGCGGCTTGATCGACCAGCGCCAGGGCAATGGGGAGAAGGACACCAGCACCGTGATCAACTACGGCGCCACCATGACGCCCCATCGCACCATGACCGTAACCTTGAGTGGCTCGGACAATAGCACAAGGATGTCCGGGGGTGAGAGGCCGGAAGCCACCAAGAAGGATAAGCGCTGGGATGTCGGGGCTTCATTCCGGCCGTTTGAGACGGTCTATCTTGTCGCCGCCGTAGGCAGCTTGACGCAGGAGAACCGGCGTGATACCTTGAAAAATTTTGCAGTGAACTGGTCGCCATTTCCTTATGGTACCCTGCGTTTTGGCTTTGCCTATAACCAGGAGTTTCATACAGAGGACGAGTCAGTGCTAACAACCATACAGCCCAGCATGCGCTGGGAAATCTCCCGCCGCATCCTGCTGGATGTCTCCTGTGCCTTCCTGGAGACGGACTCGATCCTGCGCATGATGGACGCGACCACATATAATGTCAGGATGCAGTTCATTTATTAAGCGGATGGCGTCTTGCCGCCAGGGGCATTGCTTCTTAAAGTAATAATGGACCGTGACTGATGATTATAATTTGCAATATTTCGCATCGTTTCACTCTCTTCCCCATGGAGAAATGTATCGTGCGGTATGCTATCGTCCTCTCATACTTGCTTTGCCTGATGCTTCAGGGCTGCTCTCAGCCCATGGGTTTCTATGACCCAAACATGGATTTCGGCTCCATTCATACCGTGGCGGTCATGCCCTTTGCCAATCTGACTGACCAGAACAAGGCGCATGAACGGGTGCGGGATGTCTTTATTAATGCGCTTCTGGCTAGCAGCCCCATTTATGTGCTGCCTCCGGGCGAGGTGGCAAGGGGTATCAGCCGTACCCAGGTTGCCGAAAGCGCCTCCCCTTCGGTGGAAGATGCTCAGAAGCTAGGGGCGACCCTGGGGGTGGATGCCATTATTACGGGTGTGGTCAAGGAATACGGCGAGGTACGTTCCGGCACTGCCCAGGCCAATGTTATTGCAGTGAGTCTGCGGATGATGGAGGTGCAGACCGGCAAGGTGGTTTGGGCAGCATCAGCCAGCAAGGGCGGCATCAACACCAAGGACAGGCTCTTGGGTGGTGGCGGCCAGCCTATGAATCAGGTAACTGAAGAGGCGGTGCGTGAGCTTGTTAACCAGCTTTTCCACTAAAGCGCCATTTTTTTGTGCCGCGCTCTTGTTTGGCATCTGCCTGGCTCTGTCTGGCCAGGCTGTGGCGACTCCGGTTCTAGAGGCAAACAGCGCGCAACCCCTGGTGGCGGTTTTACCCTTTGAAAACCTGAGTGGTGCCCCAGCTCCCCTGCGGCAACTCCGCGAGGAGATGATCAAGGCACTGCGGAACCAGTGTGGGATTGCCGTGTTAGAGGAGAAGGCCCTGGAGGATTTCATGGCAGCCCACCGGGTGCGTTATGTTGGTGGGATAGACAGTGAACTGGCAGTGGCGTTCAGGCAGGAAACCGGGGCGCAATCGGTTCTTATTACCTCTTTCGAGTTTCAGGATGAGAGGGTTCCGCTTAAGATTTGCTTGACGTCCCGGCTGGTTTCCACCGCCAATCCGCCGATAATTTTGTGGATGGATAGCGTCGGCCTGTCTGGCGACGATTCCCCCGGGTTGCTTGGTTTGGGCCTTATCCATGATCCCGCGGCACTGAGGGGAAAGGCCCTGGCCAGGCTGGCCAGTTCCCTGCTGGAGACCCTGGAAGGCAGAGCGGTTTTACCAGGAAGTGCAGGCAAATTCCGGCCCAGGATAGTGTTTCGTTCCCCTGTGCTGGCTCCTGGGCAGCCTTATGTGCTAGCGGTACTGCCTTTTTTCAACCGTAGCGACCGCAAAAACGGCGGCGATCTCATGGCCCTGCAGTTTATCAAGGAGCTGGCGAGGTACGAGGCTTTTCAGCTCGTGGAACCAGGGGTGATTCGGCAGGTACTGTTGCGCGCCAGGATTATCATGGATGACGGGCTCTCCTTGTCTGATGCCGCGGTGCTCTTTAGCGAACTGCGAGCCGACCTTATCCTTTCTGGTAAGGTTCTGGACTATCAGGAGAGCCTGGCCTTTTCCGGTAGTCCGGTGGTGGATTTTTCCGCCCTGCTTTTCGAGGCGAAGAGCAGGGAAATTGTCTGGGCCTCTGATAGTCACAACGAGGGGGCGGACGGTGTTTACTTTTATGATTGGGGCAAGATTTCCACGGCCAGCGACTTGGCCTCCCGGATGGTCCGTTCGGTGGGGAGCCTGATAGCTCAATAACCATTTCTGGCGTTATCCCCGCGGGGGGACGAGGTTGCCGTTGCTTTGCGGTTTCTTTTGACTGCTTATGGATTCACTCATTTTTGCTGACGGAGATAAGACATGATTCGAGGTAAAATGGCTCTTGCCGTGGTTGCATTTTTTCTGGCCGGCATTGTCTTTGTGCCTGGCGCCGGTGCTGCTGACAAGCTGCCGATAATGGAAGGCAAGGAGGTCGTTGCCACGGTCAACGGTGAGCCCATAGCCCTGGAGGAGTTCAACCAGGGTCTGATGTCCCTGCACGGGGAGATGGGCGATGTGAAAAAGGCGGTCAAGATTGACTATTCCGAACCTTTGCGACGGCTGATCAACACCAGGCTGATTCTGATGGAGGCGAAGAATATCGGCCTGGACAAGCTGCCGGAATTGCAACTGGCGGTGGCGGATTTTTCCGAACAGGCCCTGCGGCAGACTCTGCTTGACCAGCACACGAAGAATAGTATCCCGGACCAGGATGCGGTGGAGCGTCATTACAGGGACGAGGTCAGGGAGTATGGCCTCCAGTCCGTCCATTTCCAGAAGGAAGAGGATGCTGCCAGGTTTGCCAAGGAGGCATTGGCGGGCAAGGATTTCACTACCTTGGCCAAGGGCGCCTTGGATAGCGGGGTGGCCAAGGGAAGTGCCGTAACCGAGTATATGAAAAAAAAGGATCTGTTGCCGGAGATCGAAAAGGTTCTTAATTCCATGGAAGCTGGCGCCGTCAGCCCGGTTGTCTCGGTCGGAGGCGGCTTTGCCGTCGTGAAGCTCGGTGAAATTCGTTACCCCGAAGATCCGGAGGCGAGGAAGAGGGTGACCGAGATGGAACTGAAGCAGAAAAAAAGTGCTGACCGGCATGCCTATATCGAGGCGCTGGTGCAAAAATATTTCACCTTGGATGACAAACTGGTGGCAGCGGTGGATTATGAGGCAGCGGAACCAGGCATGGAGGCCATGTTGCAGGACAAGCGTGCCTTGGCAATCATGAAAGGCGATAGCCCGGTTACCGTAGGCGAGTTGGGCGTCGAATTGAAGAAAAAATTTTTCCACGGCGTTGAGCAGGCCTCTGCCAAGAAGGGCAGGGTCAACCAACAGAAGACGGAACTGCTGCGTAAGATCATGAACGGCAGGGCGGTGAGCAAGGAGGCCATCCTGCAGGGCCTGGACAAGTCGGCCGCCTACATTGATGCTGTTGAGGAATACAAAAATTCCTTGCTGTTCGACTATTTTGTTCGTCAGGCAATTATCCCGGGAATTCAATTGGAGGATAAGGATATCCTGGAGTACTATAATAGAAACTTGGCCATGTTTTCCTCGCCGGAACTGCTACGGCTTAGGAGCCTGGTTTTTGCCCGTAAGGATCTTGCTGAAGCGGCCATGGCCAAGCTGCAGGGCGGAACCGACTACAAATGGCTTGCTGCCAACGCCGAAGGGCAGGTGGCGCCTGATACCAAGGGAGTGCTGAAGTTCAATGGCGATCTGCTGGTTACCACCAGCATTCCGGAGTCGGTGCAAAAGGTGGTGGAGGGGGCCAAGGCCGGGGACTTCAGGCTGTACGCGGGACCAGAGGATATGTTCTATCTGCTTGCCATCGAAGAGGTGGTGGCCCCCAAGCCGCAGGAGCTTGACGTTGTCCGTGACGGCATAAAGAGCAAGGTGGTATCTGAAAAAATTCTTGCCGGCCTGGATGAGTATGCCAAAAAGCTCAGAAAGCATTATCCGGTTAAGATATATATCCAGGGTGTCACGGAATAGTCCAGTTTGGCGTGAAACGCGGTTTTGGGAGTGGATATGCGGAGAGAACTCGTGCATGGCAAACGGTTTTTACTTTTCATGCTTTTCTTGTTGCTTTGTGCCGGCATGTTTGTTGCCTGTGTGCCTTCTCCCCCACAGCGGGGCTTTGTTCAGAAGGGCTGCCTTGATTGTCATAAGCCATTTGCGGACAAGTATCTTGCCATGCGCAGCGTCCACGCCGTGGTCAAGGAGAATAAGTGTGAAGGTTGCCATCTCCGGCACGGGATCGTCCCCAAACTCCTCCTGAAAAAGCAAGGGAATGAGGTCTGTCTGGAATGTCACGCTGCCAATGTCATCGGCATGGACAGAGCCCAAGTCCACACAGCCATGAAGAAAGGGGGATGCACCCAATGTCATAACCCCCATGGCTCACAGGCTGGCCATTTGTTGGATAAGGAGGGCAGCGAATTTTGCTATAAGTGTCACGCCCGTGAAAAATTCGAGCAGGGGGTGGTGCATGAAGTGCTGAAGAAGGAAGGATGTCAGGCCTGCCATAAGGCGCACGGATCCGATGAGGCCAACCTGCTGGTCAAGCCGGCGGCCGCCCTCTGCCTTTCCTGCCATGACAGCGCTAAGTCTTCTTTCCAGTCGGCCCACGGCGGTTATCCGGTGGCTACCGCGTTGTGCACCGGATGTCACAACCCTCACTCTTCCAAGCAGCCTAAATTGCTCAAGGCCAGTCTGCACAATCCAGTTGCCAATAAGGAATGCGATGGCTGTCACGCCGGCGCCAAGGCTCCCAAGCCTTTCGCTACCAACCTGAGTGGCGGTGAACTCTGCGCCCAATGTCATGATGCCGTTGAGTTGAAAAAGGGTGGTACATTCGAACATGCGCCATTCCAGAGTGGTGAATGTCTTGCATGCCATAACCCGCATGCCTCTGAAAGCCCCAAACTCATGGCTCAGGCGGCCAACGCGGTCTGTTCCCAATGCCATGCCGACAAGGGTGAAAAGGTCAGCTTTGGTCACGCCCCCGTGGACAGCGCCAAGGGCTGTCTCTCCTGTCATGCCCCGCATACCGCTCAAAACAAAAAACTGCTGGTCGGCCAGGATGGGGAACTCTGCTATCAGTGTCACGCCAAAACCAGGGACGCCTTGCAGGCCAAGGACGTTCATCCGCCCTTTGCCGAAGGGTCTTGTACCGCCTGCCATAATCCCCATGGCTCCAACTTCGAGAAGATGTTCAATGAACGAATGGACCAAGTCTGCTACGGTTGCCATGGGGAGAAGCTAAGCGAGTTTGCCAAGGCCCACACCCATCAGCCGGTCAGCACGGGCAATTGCAACGCCTGCCATAACCCGCACGGCACCAGTCTGCCGCGCCTCCTGAAGGAGAATGGATCCAAGTTATGTCAGCAGTGCCACGCGGAGCTTATGAAGACGGCGGTCGGCGAAACCATTCACGATCCGTTCAAGGGTGGCGAGTGCCTGACCTGCCACAATCCCCATGGCAGCGATTTTGTCGGCATCACGGTACAGAAACAGGGCACGCTTTGTGCTACTTGCCACGATGCTGTGTTGCGGAGCATCCAGGATGGCAAGAGCAGGCACCAGCCTGCCGCTTCCGACCAGTGCAGCAAGTGTCACAGCCCACACAAGAGCAAATTGCTGAAACTGCTGCTGGCTGAGAGCCCTGATTTGTGTCTGGCATGCCACAAAGAACTCAAGGAAAAAATGGATGCCGGGAAAGCTCATCCCCCGGCCAAGAGTGACTGCTTGACCTGCCACAAACCTCACTCTTCCACTGAAACCACCCTGTTGGCGAAACCAGTGCAGGCGGTGTGCGGTGCATGCCATGATTTTGCCACAACTTCCTTTGCCGCGGCTCACATCAATATAGACGCCAAAGCCATTGACTGCCGAAGCTGCCACGATCCCCACGCCTCCAAGGATCCTAAGTTTTTTAAGAATAATATGCACCCGCCTTTTGCTACCAAAGAGTGTGGAGAGTGTCACGAAGTAACGAAAAAATAATAGGATGAGCTATGCGCGTACGATTCTATTTCATTTTGCCTCTCATGGCCCTTCTCCTTACGGGCTTGCCCATACGGTCCGGTGCGGCGGACAACCCTTTCCATCTCAAGGAGGGGGGCAGGGGCAAGATCTGTCTGAACTGTCATGACGCCTTTCAGGAGATCCTGAAGAATCCTTATGTGCACACGCCTGTTAAGGCCGGCAATTGTGCGGGTTGCCACAACCCTCACACCTCGGATTACGGGCAGATGCTGGATGCTGACCCCAAAGATGTTTGTGTCAGGTGCCATGCCCAGCTTTTGCCTGAGAAGCCGACCAGCCTCCATAAGGTGGTGGCGGAGGGTAATTGTGTGGCCTGTCATGATCCCCATGCGGCGGCTAACAAATTCAACCTCCGCAAAGCTGGAAGCGCGCTTTGTTTTGAGTGCCATAAGGAGATGGGGGAGCGGCTTAAAGGCAACAAGTTCAAGCATGCGCCGGTCGAGCAGTCGTGTACCAAATGCCATGACCCCCATGCCTCGGCCAAGGGAGAGAAACTTTTGCGCGAGGATATGCCGGCCATCTGTCTCAAGTGCCACGATTCCGGTAAGCCGGCTTTCCAGAAACAACATCAGAATTTTCCGGTGGACAAGGCGCGTTGCACTTCGTGCCATAACCCCCATGGCTCGAACCAGCAAAGTCTTTTCTATGACAAGGTGCATAGCCCCTTTGCCAAAAAGAACTGTAGCCAGTGTCATGATGCCCCTACTTCATCGACCCCTTTTAAGCTTAAGGCGCAGGGCGCCGAACTTTGCCGCGGTTGCCACAGCGCCATGGTTAACGAGGCTTTGCTGAAAAACCGCCTGCACTGGCCGTTGCTCGACCGGAAAGGATGCCTTAACTGCCACGCTCCCCATGCCTCTGATCAGGTCGGCCTGTTAAAGGGGCCATCCTTGGTTGTTTGCGGGCAATGCCATGAGGATACCGTGGGCAGAGTCAAGACCGCGCAGAGTAAACATCCACCTGTAGTTAAAGGGGAGTGCTCCGCCTGTCATGCGCCTCACTCCTCTGACCAGGCTTTGTTGTTGAACCAGCCATCTGTGATTGATGTGTGCGGTAAATGTCATGATTGGAAGGGCCATTCCACGCACCCTATCGGAACGGAGGCAAAGGATCCCAGAAATCCGAACCTGTTCGTCACGTGCGTCAGTTGTCACCGTTCCCATGGCACGGATAACAAGAAAATGCTCTTGGCCCCAACTCAGACGGAAATGTGCACCAACTGCCACAAGGCATACGGGAGGTAAAGGCGTGTTGAGAATGTTTGCGGTCTTTGCAGTTCTTCTCGTGGGGTGGCTATTTATCCCTGCTACCGCTGGTTGCGACCAGGGTATTATGTTTCAGCATTTGACTTCGTTATATGCGGATGACAAGGGGCAGGCTCTTCTGCAGCCCGAGGGGGTGGCCTGCGACGAAAAACAGTTGGTGGTCGCCGACACGGCGCACAACCGTCTCGTGCAATACAGTATTCAGACGGATGGCGTTAAAGGCGGCAAGCAGTTGCAGATGCCGCAGCTTGTTGCCCCTATTCGGGTGCAGCTCAACGCCAAGGGTGAGATTTTTGCCTTGGATGGCAAAAATCGGCGCATCGTACACTTGAGTCAGGCCGGGGCATTTCTAGGTAATATTGAGGTAAAGGGCCTGCCGGCCGGTGGTGCCTTGGTGCCGCGCAGCTTCAAGATTGACCGTAACGACACTCTTTACATCCTGGATATATTCTCCGGCAGGGTGGTTGTCTGCAACGCGCAGGGAGAGTTCCAGCGGCAGATTCCCCTGCCGAAAGAGTTCGGCTTCTTCTCCGACCTTGCCGTTGATCGGGGCGGGGATATTTATCTTATCGACAGTGTGAATTCCATGGTTTATCAGGCATCATCCGGTGGTCAGAGCTTTGCGCCCCTTACCAAGAACCTGAAGGAGTACATGCTGTTTCCGACCTGCATCACCACCGACAACAAAGGTGTGCTCTATGTTACCGACCAGAACGGCGGCAGCATTGTGCTCCTCGGGACAGACGGTGCCTTTCGTAGTCGGAAACTAGCCATGGGCTGGAAGGAAGGCCTTCTCCACTATCCGGTGGCAATGTGTGTCAACGGCAACGGCCAGGCTTTTGTCGCCGACCGGAACAACAACCGGATCCAGATGTTCAGGTAGGTTCTTCAGTCAGCAGGCTGGTTCTCCTTGGCGCCGGCCGCGCGGAATTGCAGCAGGTATTGGAAGAAGTCCCGGCTTTTCTTGAGCCGGAAGATGGCGACCTTGGCCTCGTCTGGTTTTATTTTCTCCAACTGCAACAGCAAGGTGTCGCTCTCTTGCACCAAGCGCGTCAACTCCTCTGATGACAGTTCCGAGGCAACGTCCGCCTGGCAACAGATTCGTGCCAGTTCCTCCCGCCATTCGCCGGTCGCCAGGGCAGCGGCGCTCATCATGGCGACCCATGTTGCCACTAGTATCAGGCTGCTGGACCATCTTTTCCAAGGGCTGCTCATTGTGTTCTTCTGCCTCCCCTTTAGAAAACCGCCTTGGTATGGCAAAGTTGGCAGTCCAAATTAACAAACGCCACCTTGCCGTGGCAGGCGCCGCAATACCTGCCCTCAAAGATCTCCTGCATTGAGTATACTGAGGATTTTTTGGTCACCCCGAAGATGTCTGGATGACAAAGTTCGCAGCCGTTCCAGACGGCATGCTTCTGATGCGAGAAGATGATGTCTGGCATGCCGGCCTCCTTGCCTTTCAGTTCACTGTCAAGCGGGATCTTGAGAGCCTTTCTCGGGATGGTGATCCCTGGCAACTGGTCGGTGAGTTTGATCAGTCCTTTGTCCTCGGCCAGCAGCCAGTCCACCTTGTTGCCGAAGCGGGCAGGAGGAAAACCTTTGGTGAATGCGAAAAAATCTTTAACAAAGGTAACCTTTTTGCCTAGGGAATGACAGCGGTCGCAATACTTTTCAGTGTTACCAAAGGCGTTCTTTTTCTCCGGGCCGAAGGCCAGTTTGTTGTCGTGGCAGGCGCCGCAATAGAGGCCATTTACGTTATCCGCCTCCTTGACGCCGGTACCGCCAGCCTTCATGGCAAAACCTAGATCAACGTGGCAGAGGCGGCAGGTATACAGGGCCCGGTGCAGCCAATGGTTGAATACCACCGGCGCGATATGGTTCTGGTCGGAAAGATTGTTCATGACCACATTGCCGTACTGGTCTGGCTTGGGCGCGGTCTTTTTCACCCCGAAGGTCTCCGCGGACACAACGGCGCCACAAAACAGCAAGGCGATAAGCAATAACCAGAATATTCCTCTCACTATGCACCTCCTTAGCGCTTCATCATTGCGTCACGGACTGTCCATGGTTTGTGGTCTCAATAACAGGGGCTTTTCTATTATAGACCATATTAAAGAATAGGCGGCACAATCAGCATCTGTCAAGTGGTAAAGAGGGAACGTTTGCTTGGTCATTTTGGCTAACAAATTACGATTATTATATATTTTGCATTTTTTGTAAAGGTTTTGCCTTGCAAGAGCTGCCACGTAGTGGCAATAAATCATTTATCGTGGAGCGGGCGAAAGCTTGCGGTCAGCTTTCAGGTCATTGCAACGTGGCGTGTAACAGCGCCAGCGCAACCTTTTTTATCGCCCCGGGCGCTGATTCTGCTACAATACCCCCATGCAAAAAACGTTCAAGGTAGGGATCAGCGCCTGCCTGCTTGGGGAGCGCGTACGCTATGACGGCGGCCACAAGTTGGACCAGTGCCTAGTCGAGACATTGGGCCGGTTCGTCTCCTTTGTGCCGGTCTGCCCGGAGACGGAGTGTGGCCTTGGGATACCGCGGGAGGCCATGCGACTCGCGGGCGACCCGACGGCGCCGAGGTTGGTGATCATCCGATCCGGTCTGGACCTTACTGACCGGATGGAGCAGTGGGCCTGCCGGCGGGTGGCGATGCTGGCCAAGGAAAATCTTTGCGGCTTCATCTTCAAGAGCCGCTCGCCTTCGTGCGGCATGGAGCGCGTCAAGGTATATACCGACAGCGGCGGGGCGCCGGCCAAAATCGGGGTTGGTCTTTTTGCCAGGGAGTTCATGGCGCGCTTGCCGCTGCTGCCGGTGGAGGATGAGGGGTGCCTCCATGACCCGGTGCGGCGGGATAATTTCATCACCCGGATTTCGTGCTGAAGCGTTGGCGCGCAACCATGTCTAGCCGCTATTTTGCTTTTACCTCACGTTTCATTGCAGCTACCGACAGTCCTGGAAATTCTTTGAGGTTTTAACATGAAAACTCCCCACACCCTGCCTCTGCCGGTCATCAATCTTTTTTTCGTTATTGGTGTGCTGTCGGCCGTGGCCTTCAGGGCGCTGATCATTGTCCAGCACCTAATGCCGGCTTTGTTCCGGCCGGTCTGGTATGCTGGTCTTTTCGGCTATATCCTTTTCTTTGCTTATCGCTATGTCATCACCCGCAGGCGGCGGCAAGCGGTCGAGAGTTTTCAGCTCATCGAAAAACTGCGGGGCAACGCCTGTCTGAGCGATGAGGACCGCGAAGTGGTGGTCTATCTGTTATCTTCCCTTGTCAAATCCAAGGAGAACCTGAATTATCTTATCATTTTTCTCCTCTCCATCCTGGCGGTGGCCATGGATCTGCTCATGTTTTAGTAAAGTCGCTGCACAGTGCTTGCAAACCCGTGGGTGCGGCGCTTACGAATTGATACCCGTACATTTTTGTCATTTTTTTTGTGCATGTTGACGAATCTGTGCCAATTTTTAATAAAAATAATTGCACAATTTGTTTTAAATATCTTTGATTTCAATCAGTTGATGGATTTATCCTAGTTTGGCATCAATTTTGAATACAATCTGTTGAGGACTTTTTTCCCTGGCGTGCTGGAGATGGGTGCATGCCGCGCAAGGCCTTGGTGAACATGAGGCTGAAAATGTTTATTGGAGGATAGTGATGATTCAGGCAGGTGACACAGTATTCATCCTGGTATCCGCGGCCTTGGTGCTGCTGATGACCCTGGGATTGGCCCTGTTTTACGGGGGCATGGTGCGCAGTAAGAACGTGCTTGGCACCATTCTGCAGAGTATGGCCATGATTTCCGTCATCAGCCTGGAATGGGTCTATATCGGTTACAGCATGGCTTTTGGCCCGGATGTCGGCGGGCTGGTCGGCAATCTTTCCTGGTTCGGACTGCAAGGGGTGGGGGTAGCGCCGAGCGACCAATACGCCACCACTGTACCGCACCTGGCCTTCATGATTTACCAGTGTATGTTCGCGGTGATAACTCCCGCCTTGATTACCGGCGCCTTTGCCGAGCGGGTACGCTTCTGGCCCTTTGTCTTCTTCAGCCTGGGCTGGACGATTCTGGTCTATAATCCGGTCTGCCATTGGGTCTGGGGGCAAGGCGGCTGGCTTGCTGCCCGGGGGGTGCTCGATTTCGCCGGTGGCCTGGTGGTGCATCTTACTTCCGGCGTCGCCGCCCTGGCCGCGGTACTGGTGATCGGGCCGCGCAAGGGCTTTGGCCGGGAGTCCTTCATGCCCCATAATCTGCCCATGACCGTGTTGGGCACCGGGCTGTTGTGGTTCGGCTGGTTCGGCTTCAACGCCGGCAGCGCCTTGGCCGCCAACGGTGTTGCCGCCACGGCCTTTGTTACGACCCATCTGGCCGGCATGGCCGGCCTGGCCATGTGGCTGCTGATCGAGGCCAAGCATCGCGGCCGCCCGACTACCCTGGGCGCTGCCTCCGGCGCCATCGCCGGTTTGGCCACGGTTACGCCGGCCGCCGGATTTATCACTACCAACGCCGCCGTGCTGATTGGCTTGCTGGCTGGGGCCTGTTGCTACATGGCGGTCAGCTTTAAAAACCGTTTAGGCTACGACGACAGTCTTGACGTGGTCGGCATCCACGGGGTAGGTGGCCTGCTCGGCACGCTCTGCCTCGGTATCTTCGCCTCCCTCAAGGCCAATCCCGCCGGCGCGGACGGGCTGCTGGCCGGCAATCCCGCCTTTTTCTTCACCCAGCTTTTCGGGGTAGCCGTAGTGGGCATTTATGCCTTTGCCGTCAGTTGGGGGCTGTTGAAACTGGTGAACGCTGTTGCGCCATTGCGGCTCTCCCATGAGGCTGAACTCAGCGGTTTAGACTTGAGCGAACACAGCGAGACCGCGTACAATACCTGAGCAACATTGTGGAGGCGGTACCAGAGGTCATACGCTACAGGCAAAGGAGCAAGTAATGAAGAAGATCGAGGCGATTATCAAACCCTTCAAGCTGGATGATGTCAAGGATGCCCTGAACGAACTGGGCATCAAGGGCATGACCATATCCGAGGTGAAGGGATACGGTCGGCAGAAGGGTCACAAGGAGATTTACCGCGGCGCCGAGTACGTTGTCGATTTCATCCCCAAGGTCAAGCTTGAGCTTATCGTGGCTGCCGAGCAGGTCGACGAAGTGGTTGAGTGTATTCGTAAGTCCGCCCTCACCGGCAAGATCGGCGATGGCAAGATCTTTGTGTTACCGGTTGAGGAAGTGATCCGCGTACGGACGGGCGAGAAGGGCAAAGAGGCCATCTAGGATGCAAGGTGAGTTGCGGGCCGGTCGGGAAAGCCTGGAAAATTTATGGCGGGAAGGCTTGACTGGACAGACCCTGCTTCATCGGCATACGCAGCTTGTCGATGACTATCTGGCCAAGTGTTTTGCAACAACCCAGGGTGCCGGCGAGGAGATGGCGCTGGTGGCCCTGGGTGGTTATGGGCGGCGGGAACTCTATCCCTATTCCGATATTGACCTTATGCTGCTCTACGAAGGGGTTGACGAGAAACGGTTAAACCAGGTGACGGAAGGGGTTTTTTATCCCCTTTGGGACGCTGGACTGGAAGTTGGGCATGCGGTGCGCACGGTAGACGCCAGCATGCATGATGCTGGGCAGGATTTTTTTTTCCAGGTCGCCTTGTTGGATGCCCGCCTGATCGCTGGCTCAAGCAAGCTCTTTCAAGCACTGCGGGATTCTTTTCAGCGGCAGTATGTGGCTGGCCGCAGGTTGGAGTTCTATCAGGAATTGCAAAGTCATCGTGAGCGCCGGCACCAAAAATTTGGCAAGCATGTCTACCTCCTGGAGCCGCATATCAAGGAGAGCCTGGGTGGGCTTCGTGATATTCAGGCGATGCTGTGGACTGCCCAGGTGGTTTTCGGACTGCGGGATCTGACCGACATGGAGGAGGCGGGGCTGCTAACCCGTCAGGAGCGCAAGGATTTTCAGGCCGCCTGGAACGAACTTATTCGCATCCGCAATCGCCTCCACTACATCAGCGGCCGGAAGAATGATCAACTGTACTTTGAATATCAGGAAGAGATGGCCAAGGCCTTTACATACCGCAGCGAGGGTGGTCAGCTAGGAGTCGAGCGTTTTATGGGCGCCGTGCATGGCCATATGCAACGCGTGGCCATGACCACTGAACTGTTTTTTGAACACGTGGACGAGGTGCTTGGTCCTGCCCGGGCCGGCGATCTCAACCGCCAGTTGGAACCAGGCATCGAGGTGCGGGAAGCCCATCTCCACTTTGCCAGCCTGGACCTGCTGGCTGAAAAGCCCTTTCTGCTCATGCGGGTTTTTTGGCACATGGCCAAGAGCGGCTTGCCCGTGCACCACAGAACCCGCAAGGCCATCACTGATCACCTGCACCTGATCGACGACCATATGCGGCAATCAAGGCGCACGGCCAAGGCTTTTCTGGAGATTCTGGTGGAGGCCAAGGAGCCGCAAGCCGTGCTGGTCGCCATGCTGGAAACCGGCCTGCTGGTTGCCTATCTGCCTGAGTTCGGCAAGGTGTACTCCCTGGCCCAGCATGATGTGTACCATGTTTACACCGTGGATCGGCATTTGTTGCAGGCGGTGGTTGAACTTCATGGCCTGCGCCATGACGAGCCGGGGAGGTTCGCACCCCTGGCCGACCCGCGGTTGCTCTTTCTGGCCACCTTGCTGCACGATGTGGGCAAGGGTCAGGGCAAGGATCATGCCGAGCATGGGGCCATGATTGCCGCCACGATCGGCAAAAGATTAGGGCTTGGCGCCGCGGGGATCGAGAGTCTCGTTTTTCTCATACGTCATCATCTCTTCCTGTCCAACACGGCCATGCGGCGAGACCTTGAGGACCAGGCCCTCATCCGCCGTTGCGTCAGCATCATCGGTGATGCGGACCGTTTGAACATGCTTTATCTGCTCACCCTGGCCGACGCCAAGGCCACGGGCCCGACGCTCTGGAATGAATGGAAGGGCGCCCTGCTGCTGGATCTCTTCCTGAAGATCGCCAACCTGCTGGACCGATCCGACCTTGCCGGTCCGGACCGGGCGCAGGGCGTTGCCTGGTTGCGCCAGCAGTTGCGGGAGATCGTCGGCCCGGCACAAGAGAAGCGCATCGCGGTACTGCCGGATGAGTATCTGATGAGCTTTACGCCAGAGACCGTTGCCCATCATCTGGCGGTCCAGGAAGGGCTACGGGGCCGTTTTGCCCTTCTGGAAACCGAGAAGCGCAACGGCTATTGGTCTCTGCTCATCATGGCCCATGACCGGACCGGTTTGCTGGCCAGGATTTGCGGTACCCTTGCCCTGCATAACTTGAATGTCCTGCATGCCCAAATTTTTACCTGGGCAGACGGCACGGCCGTTGACGTGCTGGATGTGCGTCCACTGGTGGAGATGTCTTTTGACGATCAGGACTGGCAGGCCCTTGATCGTGACATCAATTTGGCTCTTGGCAATCAACTTGGACTGGATCACCGGTTGGGGGAAAAGCGTTTCCCGCGGCCGGGGACGCGGGGGATGGGGCTGCGACCGGCGAGCCGGGTGGTGATCGACAACCAGACCTCTGATGCCTTTACAGTCATCGAGGTCTATGCCGATGACCGTCCCAGGTTGCTGTACGACATTACCAAGACCCTGGCCGATTTTAACCTGAGTATTTCCTGGGCCAAGATCGGCACCAAGATGGATCAGTTGGTGGATGTCTTTTATGTACAGGATGTGGCTGGCCAGAAAATCGAAGACGCAGACCTGAGGAGAGAGATAACCAATGCCCTGTTGCATGTCGCTGGCAAGGGCGCCTGACGTGGCGGTGATATCGTTAAATGGCTTACAACCGTGCCGCGCCATTCCTGGTTCGGCCTGGCGGATACTCTTGCCCCCGTGTCGCGGGGGTGGGGATTTTCTTTTACTTAATAGCATGACATTGGAGGAAAACAGAATGGGTAAGAAATGCACCTGCGGTTGCGGTAAGGGCGGCGGCCAGACCACGCTGGCGTTGCCAGAGTTGTTTGGCGCCAATGTCTTTAATGACCGGCTGATGAAGGAGAGGCTGCCCAAGGAGACCTACAAGGCCCTGCGTAAAACCATCGATCAGGGCACATCCCTGAAGCCGGATGTTGCCGCGGTGGTGGCCAACGCCATGAAGGACTGGGCCGTGGAGCGGGGCGCCACCCACTACACCCATTGGTTCCAGCCGCTCACCGGCTTTACCGCTGAAAAGCATGACTCCTTTATAGCACCGGCCGACGATGGTTCCGTGATCATGGAGTTCTCCGGCAAGCAGCTCATCCAGGGCGAGCCGGATGCCTCGTCCTTTCCGAGCGGCGGCCTGCGGATGACCGCCGAGGCCCGCGGTTACACCGCCTGGGACTGCACCTCGCCGGCCTTTCTGAAGGAGGACGCGGTTGGAAATGTCACCCTCTGCATTCCCACCGCCTTCTGTTCTTACAAGGGCGAGGCATTGGACAAGAAAACCCCGCTGCTGCGCTCGATGAGCGCCGTTTCCACCCAGGCCCTGCGGGTATTGAAGGCTATGGGCAACACTACCTCCACCAGGGTTGCCTCCACTGTCGGGGCTGAGCAGGAATACTTCTTGGTGGAGAAAGAGTATTATTTGCAGCGGCTTGACCTGATCACTTGCGGTCGCACCTTGTTCGGCGCCCCGGCCCCCAAGGGTCAGGAGCTAGAAGATCAATACTTCGGGGCCATCAAGGATCGCGTCTCCGCCTACATGCAGGATCTTGACGTCGAACTCTGGAAGATGGGCATTACCTCCAAGACGAGGCATAATGAGGTGGCCCCGGCCCAGTTCGAGATGGCGCCGGTATTTACCACCACCAATATCGCCGCCGACCATAACCAATTGGTGATGGAGACCATGCAGAAGGTTGCCTTGCGGCACGGCATGGTCTGCCTGCTGCACGAGAAACCCTACGCCGGGATCAATGGTTCTGGAAAGCACAACAACTGGTCTTTGAGCACCGATGACGGCATCAACTTGCTCGAGCCGGGCAATACGCCCGAGGATAACGCCCAGTTTCTGGTGTTCCTTGCGGCTCTGCTCAAGGCGGTGGACACCAATGCCGACATCATGCGCGCCACCTGCGGCAGCTCTGGCAACGACCATCGTCTGGGCGCCAACGAGGCCCCGCCGGCCATCATCTCCGTCTTTTTGGGCGATGCCCTCTCCGACATCCTCATCAAGCTGGCCAAGGGCGAGAAGATGGCCAAGAAGGGTGCGGCCTTCCTCAATATCGGCGTCGACTCCCTGCCCGAACTGCCCAAGGACAACACCGACCGCAACCGCACCTCGCCCTTTGCCTTTACCGGCAACAAATTCGAGTTCCGCATGGTGGGCTCCTCCCAGTCCATCTCCGGCCCGAACGTGGCCCTGAATACCATTGCCGCCGAGGCCTTGGATGAGATCGCTACCCGGTTGGAGAAGGCCAAGGACATCAACAAGGAGATCCTTGCCATTCTGCAGGAAACGGTGAAGAATCATGGCCGGATCATTTTCAACGGCAACAACTATACCGCGGAGTGGGCAACCGAGGCGGCCAAGCGCGGCCTGGCCAACACCCGCACCACGGTTGACGCCCTGAAGTCCTTTGTTACCCCCAAGGCGATCAAGCTTTTCGGGAAGTATAAGGTCTTGAGCAAGGATGAACTGCACTCCCGCTATGACATCTACGTGGAGCAGTACGCCAAGCACATCAACATTGAGGCGCAGGTCGCCATGCAGATGGTAAAGCGGCGTTTTATCCCTGCGGCCATCCGCTTTATGAGTGAACTGGGAACCTCCATCAACGCGGCTGGTAAGTACGCCACCGTGCAGAAGGATCTGCTGGCCCAGGTCGGGGCGCTGCTCGATGGGGTGGGTAAGAAACTGGCCAAGCTGGAGGCCGAGACCGCCAAGGCCCAAGGGATCGCCAAGGTGGACAAGCAGGCCATGGCCTTCCGTGACCAGGTCATGCCCGCCTTGTCCGCCCTGCGCCAGGATATCGATAGTCTCGAATCCATCATGCCTGGCGATCTTTGGCCGGTGCCGGTCTACAGCGACCTGCTGTTCAAGCTTTAAGCGTTTCTGGCTTTTTATGCCGAGGCAAAAAGGGGGGAGCAATCGCTCCCCCCTTTTTTTTGTAGCTACTCAGGTGGATAGCCTGTAGATGTTTAGCGTTGGCTGGTCTTGCTTTGTTCTTTGTGTAATACTAAGAGACTACAGGCTAAACACCCTGGGTAGCCACTATTTTCCATGGACGAAATGGTCAGTCATAAGCTAGAGGATGTGGCCTGGCAAATTGCTCCGTTTTTTGCCGGCAAACTATCGGTCAAAGGCGTTGCCGCCTTTGGCAATGGCAATGTCAATGACACCTTCCTGGTCAGCGTCGGCGTTGCGGATGAGGGCGGCTTTATCCTGCAACGGCTCAATGGTCGGGTCTTCCCGGATCCGGCCGCGGTTGTCGCCAATCTGCGGGTTGTTGCCGATCATATTCTGCACCGTTTGGGCCAGGCTGGAGCATCCACGGGTCGACGCTGGGAGGTGCCAGTGCCCATTGCGGCCCATGATGGCCTGGATTTTTTTGTCGATCAATGCGGCGCATACTGGCGTGCCATGACCTTTCTGGCCAATGGTGAGTCCAGTGATATGGTCCGCGACGAGCATCACGCCCAGGAGGCAGGGTACGGCCTGGGGCGGATACATGCCCTGCTCGCTGACTTGGATCCGGCCAGACTGGTGGTAACCCTGCCGGGATTTCATCAGACCCCGATGTATCTGAAGCATTACCAGAAAATCGCGGCCAGCGCGGCCAACCATGAAAACGCAGCCGAGGTACGTCATTGCCGACGCTTCATCACCGAGCGCCTGGCCATGGTCGGGGTGCTGGAGGATGCCAGAAGCCAAGGAAAACTAGTGGTGCGGCCCATTCACGGTGACCCCAAGATCGCCAATATTCTCTTGGATAAGGAGACGGGCAGAGCCATGGCCATGGTGGATTTGGACACGGTTGGACCAGGGCTGATCCACTATGATCTGGGAGATTGTCTTAGATCCTGCTGCAATCCTAGGGGCGAGGAGGCAGCCGCGCTTAACGAGATCAGATTCGATATTGACCTCTGTCGCGCCATCCTGACAGGTTATATGCTGGAGGCCGGCTACTTCCTTACTGCTAATGACCGGGCGTTGCTCTATGAGGCGGTGCGGTTGATCGCCTTTGAACTGGGGCTACGTTTTTTCAGCGATTATCTGGAGGGTGACCGCTACTTTACCGTCCGTTATCCGGGGCAGAACCTATCCCGCGCCATGGTTCAGTTTCAGCTTACGGCGAGCATTGAGGCGCGGGAGGATGAGATTCGCACTTTGGCCAACAGCCGGTTTTGATCCGCCTCGGCTGGTTTGTACTTGGCAATTTCAAAAAAAACTGCCCGGCGCAGGCCGGGCAGTCTGGAAGGCATGAAAGTGGGGTGGCTTTCAGAAATTTTCGAAATCATCGTCGCCCATGGGAATGATATCATTGGGTGACGTGTCACGGGGTTGCTCGGTCCGTGCCGTGGCAGTTGGTTTTCGGGGCGTACCGCTGTCGGATGTCTGCCTGGATGGCCTGGGCGGCGGCAGCACTTTAGGCCTGGCAGGTTTAGATCCACCGGCCTTGGAAGGCATTTGGGGGCGTTTGAGTTCCCCGCCCTGGTTCATTGCCGAGAATCTATCTTGCTTTTCCTCAATATCCCCGTTCACGATTCCCTGCAATTCCCTGGAGATATCTTTTAGTGAGCTTGCCTGGGCTGAAAGTTCCTCAGAGGCCGAGGCGGTTTGCTCCGACGACGCGGCGTTCTGTTGGGTGACTGAGTCGATTTCGCTCATCGCCTTGTTTACCTGGTCAACGGTGGTTGCCTGTTCGGCCGTGGAACTGGCGATTTCGCCGATCAGACCCATGACCTTGGAGGAGCCCTCCGCCACCTGGTTGAAGGCCTCGTTGGTGCGCTCAACGATGGCGGAGCCGTTCTGCACCTTGGTCTTGGTCTGTTCGATAAGCACCGAGGTGTTCTTGGCAGCTTCGGCGGCCCGCATGGCCAGGTTGCGCACCTCGTCTGCCACCACGGCAAAGCCAGCCCCGGCCTCGCCGGCCCGGGCTGCCTCAACAGCAGCGTTCAAGGCCAACAGGTTGGTCTGGAAAGCGATTTCATCAATGGTCTTGATGATCTTTGAGGTGTCCTCGCTGGCCTGCGAAATTTCACCCATGGAGCGGATGAGTTCGCCCATGGCCTGGTTGGCCTTACCCACCCCTTCGGTAGCCTGTTGCATGAGGCTGTTGGCATGCCGGGCATGGTCGGCGTCCTGCCTGGTCATGGAGGCAACTTCAGTCAAGGAGGCCGCGGTTTCTTCGAGCGAGGCCGCCTGCTCCGATGCGCCGGCAGCCACGGCATGGCTGGAGGAGGAAACTTGATTGGCCGCCACCGCCACCTGGTTGGCCATGTCGAGCAGGGTCTCGTCGATCCTGCGGATAGGCAGGGAAATGGAACGGGCGCTTTGGATGGCGAGAGCGAGGGTGCCCAGGATAATCAGTGCGCCGACAATCACATTCCAGAAGAGGAACCGACTGATGAAGTCGGTGATTTCAGCGGCAGCGGCATGGCCTGCCTGGATATTCTTGGACGCGAATGGTTCGAGGACCGTGCGCAGAGCGCTGTCAGTCGCTTCGACCTCTGGCATAACTTTATTGCCAGCGCTGGGACCGTCGGCAACATAGGCCTGGGCCATCTTTTTGCCGGAGTCGTAAAATTCCTGAGCTTTCTTTTTTACCTGATCGATCTTTTCCAACCCCTCGCGGTCTTCACGTTCCGCGTAAGAATTGCGTAATTCACCCAGGCCGGTCAGGAACTCCTGATTATATTTTTCCGCATTCTTCAACCCGCCGTTCAGGCCGTCCTGACCCCGGGTGGCGGAGATATCGAGAAAAAACTTTTTAATCTGTTCAGCATTTTTTTCCAGCTTGGCACTTGCCACCGCCATATCGAAACTTTTCAGGCTTGCTTTGCTCTTGGTGTTGATCGTGCTGGCCATGAAGAAGAGGCAGAGCACCAAGGCGACGATGGTTACCAGGGGAGGGACAAAACCAAGAATAATTCTGGTGGACAGGCTCTTTTTCCCGAACATCGGCACGTCTCCTTAAAAGGGTTCCCCGGGTTTCATACCCCGCCTGTTTATAATTTTGTTTGACGCAATATAATGGTTACGTCAAGAGATCTCTCCGTCGGTAACAGCGCAATTTCAGATCAACTGGTCAGCCGACGTTCGTTATGCGATGCATATTATGCTTCAACCAAATATAGACCATTCGTTGGGGAAGGGCAACGGAATTAGGGGGCACGGAATTAGGGGACGCTATGGGTGAGGGCGGCAAGGCAGTCAGTCCGCAAAACAGTGCGAAAAATCCGTTGGACCCTCCTCCTCCGTAGTCTGTTCCGCAGGCAGATTACGGTCATCAGCCAGACATTGCTCCTTGAACTCGGCAAAACGCTTGGCAAATAATCTGGCCGGAAAGTCGGGCGTCTCGAAGTACTGGAGGGCGCTGGTCTCTAAGCCCTCAAGCAGGCCCGCCATCACTTTTGGCTTGTCAGCTTCGGCCACAAAGGTTCTTTGCTGTTCCACAAGGTGGCGCAAGGTGTTGCCGATTTTCGCGCGGATCCTGGCCCCCAAATCAGCCTCCACCGGCCCAACCTGCAGCCAGAATTCATCTTGGACCCGGACCTCTACCTCGCACCGGAGGCTGACCAGCCAACGGTCGCCTGCCAGGCGTTGAGACTGGTCGTAGGCCGCCAAGGTGACACCGTTTTTTAGATGCTTGCTAAACAGCGGGGGTGAGGGTGTGGTTGTCATGGTCT
>DYDL01000095.1 GCA_020717925.1 Desulfocapsa sp. | reverse complement strand
AGCACCTGCATGGCCTGGGTGGCGGTCTCCTCAATGGATTTGCCGGCCGTGGAAATCACCGGGATCTTGTAACGCTGGAAGATTTCCGTTGCCTGCTGGAGTTCCTGGCGACAGGTGGTCAACTTGGCATAGCGACTGTCCGGGTAGCGTTTTTCCCGTACCGCGTGCAGGATCTCCGGGGTGGAGGTCAGGCCCACGGCACGGCTGATATTTTTACGGATGTGATCGGGCAGTTCGTACTGCACCAGGTATTCCTCGGTGAGCGGGAAGTTGGCGGTCTTCAGCCCCATCTGGGAGGCGAGGTAGACGGAGATCGGGGTCTTGCCGGACCTGGAGACCCCGAGCAGGATAAGGTCGGCCTCGTCATAGCCCGATATCCTGGTGCCATCGTCGTGTTCCAGGCAGTAGTGGATCGCCTCCACCCGTCGGTTCATGTCCATGTTGCTGACCCGGCGGCTGAAGCCCGGGACGCGCAGGGCTTCAGCCTCCAGGCTGTGTTCCAGTTTTTCCAGGAAAAAGGCATAGCCGTCGAAAAAGACCACCTCCGGGGATTTGAACACAGCGATGATTTCCGGATCCATGATGGTGCTGAAAATAAGGGGACTGCGGCTGCCTGAATGTTGCCGGATGTAGGCCATGGTCTTCTTGGCGTCGGCCACCGTGGTGATAAAGGGGAACTGCTCCTCATGGAAGTTGATTTCCGGAAACTGGCAGATGAGTGAACGGCCGAGATTGGTGGCCAGAATGCCCGTGCCGTCGGAGATGTAATAGACGTCCTTGCTGTTCCACATACCAAAATCCTGCCCCTTGTTCTGAAAAAGGTCACCTGGCCCGCACTGTTAGCCACATTGAGAAACTACCACAGCCTTGATCATGGTGGCAACCGCTAAGGGATGTTGGCGGACGATGGTTTTAATGGTTTGTCGGGCTGTAAAGATGACGACCAGGCAGGGGGGTTGACCCTGCCTGGTCGTTTTGACTGGGGAGACGGAGTGCGGATCAGGCCGCTGTAAGCCAGCGGTGCCAGGCCCGGGCGAACTCGTGGTGAAGCCGGTTGGCCCGACCGTGGGCGCTTGCGGGTTGCGGCATGCTGGCCGCGAGGTTGTCGATGACGCGATCCGCCAAGGGCTGGAGCAGGGGGCTGAGCCTGGGGTGCTCGGTCATGGTGGTGGCCGCCCGGTCCATCATATCCTGGGCAACAGCCGCGGGACTTGCCGTTACCTCTTGGGGGGCAGGGATTTCCGGGGCCTCGCTGGCCTTTGCCGTCTGCTGCTGCTCAAGCAATTCCTTGAGCTGTTCCCACTGGCCGCGGAGCAGGTCGATTAAGTCAGGCTGGGGCGTAGCGACGTCCGCCGCGGCCTCGGTCGTCACTTCAGACCCCGTGTTATTCTCGGAAAGCGCTGGAATGGGGTGGTAATCGCTCAGCAGGCTGTTGGTCATACCGGTGTAAGTGAATTCGGCTGAAAAGCCTTTGATGGTACCGGTGTCGCCGATATCCATGGCCTTGCTCATGGCCTGATCAAGGTTGCCCTTAAAGAAATCCTTGGCAATGAGGGCAAGGTCTTTGACCAGACTTGTGATGTCGGCCAGTTCCTGGGCGTTCAGGTCGCCTTCCACGCTCATGGCATAGTTTGCCGTGTTGAGGCTGGTGGTGACAAAACTGATATTTTGACCAGCGCCAGTGGCATCGTACTGGAAAGCCTGCATGCTTGCCATGGCACTGGAGAGGGTAACCCGGTCCCCTTCTGCGGTGGTTATTGATATTTCAGCCTGCCTCGCCTCCATGGCTGCCTGCTGCATGGAGAAGTCCTGCCGCGGCCTGGGCTGGGCGGTGGGATAGTGGTTGGACAGCAGGGACGGCATGCTCAAGCTATCGCTCATCGATTTATCCTCCAAGGGTGGGAAGGCGCCCCGACGCTGTATCGGCAATTGGTGGGTGGGGCGTTTCGGCAATCCTGGGCGGCTGGGGCTGGAGCCTTTCCCCGCTTTAAAGATATATCGGCAGAGAGGGGGAGATACTTTAGGGCGCTGTGCAAAAAAACAGACCCTTATGGTCAGATGGTCTGCTCCTCTTGATCGCTGCGGTAAAGTTTTGACAGGCCGTTGATGCGACGCGTGGTTTCGCTTGAGAGCTTCAGGCCATAACGGGAGAGGTATTCCGCGACCATCCGGTGGGTATTGAAGATCGGCACATTCAAGGCCAGGTTCATGATAGATTTTTCCAGGTAATCCGGGCGCAGGTTCGGGGCGTAAAAGCTCTCTAGAATCTCGGGTAAAATTTTGTAGAACGAGTCGGAGTCCTCGGCATAGAGCAGTTCGTCGGGATGCTCGCTGAGCATTTTGGTATCGACCGGCGCCTCGTAACCGAATTTCCACCCCGTGCGGCCGTCGTGATAGCCCTCCGCCCACCAGCCGTCAAGTATGCTGATGTTGGGCACGCCATTGATGGCGGCCTTCATGCCGCTGGTGCCGCTGGCCTCCAGGGGTCTCTTCGGGCTGTTGAGCCAGGCATGCACCCCGGCAACCATCATTTTGGCGATGTACATGTCGTAGTTGGGGATAAAGACCAGTTTGGCCATGCCACGACTCTTCTCGTACAACTCTTTCTGCGAGTCCAGGATCAGCTTGATGAGGTACTTGCCCGGCTCGTCGGCAGGATGGGCCTTGCCGGCGAAAATGAAGTTCACCGGCCAGTTGTTGGTCACGATCATCTCGGCCAGGCGGTCGATATCCTCAAAGATGAGATCGGCGCGTTTGTAAGTGGAAAAACGTCTGGCAAAGCCGATGGTGAAGACTTCCGGCCGTAGGGAGGAGTCGACACCATCCAGGTGAGAGAGGTAATTCGGCGGGTCGATCCAGGTTTCCAACCGCTGGGCGCGATGTTGCACGAGCATCTGGTTTACATAGGAGATCAGACGGTTGGTGTCCTTCTGCATTGCCTGATCCATGTAGACGCGGAATTTTTTGTTTTTTACAAAATTTGCCGCATTGGCGAAAACCCCTGGATCCTCGCGCCAGTTTTCCAGTTCCGGGAAGGCGTCATACAGCTCGGCCCTGGCCTCGCTGACCCAGGTCAGATGGTGGACGCCGTTGGTGATGGCGGTAATCTTCTTGGCATGCTGCGGGAACTGCGTCTGGGTAACGATCTTGTGCAGCCGGCTGACACTGTTGGTGGCGCGGTTCACCCGCATGGCCATGGCGGTGAAGTTGTAACTTTCCGGGTGTTCGTTGTCCGTGGCCAAAAGGCGCAGGATACGCTTGCAGAAGCTATGACCTATATCCTCATACATTTCTCGGCTGAAGCGGTCGTGTCCAGCCTTGACCGGCGTGTGGATGGTGTAGACGATCTTCTCGGCCACCCGGGTCGCGGCATCGGTGATGTCGTTATCCTTGGCCTCTTCCTGGTAATGGGAGCCATAGAGGGCATGGAGATCCTCGGCGATCATGTGGAGCACCACGGCCACGCCGTGTTGTTCGTTTAAGTGCAGGGTATTGGAGGTAACGTCCAGTGCCCGCATGGTAGGGACGACCGCCGCGCCCAGAAGGCGGCGCTGTATGGCCTGGGTTCTCTCCGAACTGCTATCGTAAAGGGTTTTGCTGGCCTCCCGGATGTATTCCGGGGACTTGGCTATGCCATAGTCGAGTAGGATTTCCGGCACAAAATAGTCCAGCGAGTTGTTGACCTCCAGCTTCATCCACAGTTGGGCGTGGGCCATAATCCGTTGGTCGCGGCGGTCAAAAAACGGCACCTCGATCTCCAGGGGATGCCCGGGTCTTCCTGGATCCTGCAATAGATAGAGGCTGGGGGTCTCCTCTGGTTGCCATTCGCCGCACCAGCAGATCTGGCCAACCTTGGAGTCCACCAGTTGGGAAAAATAGCCGCGCCGATAAAAGAGGGAGATGGCCAGGGCCGGGATGCGGCAACAGGCAAAACTTTTCAGGGTATCGCCGGCCAGAATGCCAAGGCCACCGCTGTAATTGGGAATTTTGCTGGGGCCGGTGAGAAAGGTTTTGGCGAATCTATCGAGCTGCGGGTCTGTGCTTTCGCTAATCCCCAGTTTCATGAGCCGGTCCTTGACCGGATGAAAAACATCGCGGTCAGCGCCGATTTCCATGGAAATATAGGTGACTGATTGGCCAGCATCCGCGGTCAGGTGTTTCCAGACCGTATCGTAGACCTTCTGGGATATTCCGAAAAAGGTTCCCAACGGGCTGGTAGCGGTCATTGACCGTAAGGCCTTATCCTTGTCTAAAAAAAGTGGCAGATCGCGCATGGTTGGTACTTTTTCCGTTTGAATGTCTCGATAGATTACATGATCCACTAAATTGCTCCGCTATGTTACGCCATGACCCCTGATAGGGGCAACCGTTTTCAGTTCCCGTGGCGCACATCCGCTCTTGGTTCTTTTGTCCGCTAGCCTTGTGAGTGCCCCTAATGCTGCGAAAAGACGTGCTTGCATGTTTTTGTTGGCTTGTTGTCTTTTTTTGTTTGCAGCGGGCAAGATTGTTTTTCCGGCCATATCAGTTTTCCGGAAAATCGGTCCGGTTTCCCGGAAAAGCAACGGTTGGCAGGTTTGGAATAAATAGAGGAATGGTGTTTAACTATTTGTTTTTTCAAGTAAACCAAAATATATGCCAACTTGGCACGGTGATTGCATTAAAAAATAGACAAGTGGAGGCGAAAAGGTTCTCGGCGAACCGGCTGACCTCCCCCGTCATCCAGCGCTGACCAGCGATTGGATGACGGTAACGCTGGACTCCTTGGTCTTGCAATGAGGCCAATTAGTCATACTTCTCCATACCCCCCTTTACCGAGACAGAGGCTTGGCACGAGCCTCTGTCTTTTTTTTTATTTAGCGCCGGGTGGTTGACGGCGCAAGCTCTTTGCCTTGGATACCTTGCCGCCAAACCTGCACATCCCCACCAAGAGCCAGATCGTGGCTGCCAGGGCAGGCGTTCTTCAACTTTGGCGGATCAGGCGATAGGCCAGAAGTCCTCCTTGGCTGCCCCGCACTTGGGACAGAGCCAGGTGTCGGGCAAGTCTTCAAAGGCGGTACCCGCCTCTATGCCATTGTCATAATCGCCTTCCACTGGATCGTAGATATAGCCACACGGGCATTCCCATTTCTTCATGAGGTTGTTCCTTTGTTTTAAAGACGTAACTGGCTGTTGCCGTGGGTAATCTTCATGGCAAGCCTGTGTGTCAGGCGGAATGTTTGCTTAGATAGTCCGCAACCCCGGCCGCGGTTGGCTTCATTGCCTCTTCCCCCGGCTTCCAGTTGGCGGGGCAAACCTCGCCATGGGACTCGGTGAATTGCAGGGCATCAAGGATACGCATTGCTTCGTCAACACTGCGGCCCAAGGGCAGGTCGTTTATCAGGGTATGGCGGATGATGCCTTTCCGGTCGATGATGAAGAGACCGCGCAATGCTATGCCTTCCGTGGGCAGCAAGACCCCATAGGCCTGGCTGATGGCCTTGTTCAGATCAGCGACCAGGGGAAAGCCGATCTGGCCGATGCCGCCTTCCTTGATCGGCGTATTCTTCCAGGCGAGGTGGGTGAAGTGTGAGTCCACCGAAACGCCAACCACCTCGCAGTTCTTGGCCCGGAACCCTGCCGCGGCTCGGTCAAAGGCCAGGATCTCCGATGGACAGACAAACGTGAAATCGAGGGGATAGAAGAACAGCAGCACATACTTGCCGCGCAAGGAAGAGAGGGTGAATTGGCTGAACGAGTTGTCAGTCATGACCGCCTGGGCCGTGAAGTCCGGAGCCTCTTTGGTGACTAAATTACACATGATATTAGTTCCTTTTTGTAATGGTTTGTTATTGGGTGTTAATTCTTGGCAGGCTAGATGTCTGCCGCCATTTTTTTGCCAGCATCGGTAATAGCGTACCGGCAACGCGCTGGGCTGTCAACATAGCCCAGGGTTTGCAGTCCTGGCAGTTTGCCGCTGACCAACTTGTTGTCCAGGCCGGCGGCCTGGGCTATTTCCTTGCATGCCATGGGGGATGGCGTTACGGCCATGGCTGAGAGTATGTTTTTCTGTTCCGGGGTCAGAATGTCCGCGCTGGTGCATGGTTTTTTCTTACATGCCATGATATGTCTCCGGTTAAGTTTCCTTAAGTTATATTGTTGAAAAAACGTCATTTTTTATTATTATAGTTTGCCGGCCTTGGCCAGCAGCGCCTCTGCCCCCTTGAGGGATAAAACAATGAGGATAAGCCAGCTTATCAATAATATGGTTGTCATGTGATCACCCCTGCATGTCTTGGAAATGTTAATATAATTCCTTTGCCTGTTCCCCGGTAAGTTCAGCCATGGAAATCTTCTTAATATCCATCAGCCGCCAGAAATAGAAGATGTAGGCCACCACAAAGGGTACGGCCAGGGCCACATAACTCATGACGGTGAGCGTATAGTGGCTGCTGGAGGCATTGCGGATGGTCAGGCTGCTGGCCAGGTCAAACTTGGATGGGTAAAAGCTCGTGTTGTTGTACCCGGCCGTAAAAAAGATGGCGAGCCCCACCAGCACCGTGCCGGTGCCGGCCAGCCAGATGCCGTATTTTTTGCCTTGCAGGCCGTTAACCACCACCCCACCAATTACCAGGACCAGGCCAAGCAGCAGTAAAGCTGGTATGACCGGCAAGGATAGCAAATTGGCAAGGTACTTGCCATCAACCAGAGTCACGGTGCCGCTTGCGGGATCAACCCCAAAGCCCTGCATGGTCACCAAGCGGACGAGTACGAACAGGAGAAAGGGCAGGGAGAAGGCGAAATTGATCAGGACCGCCTTGTTGGTACGTTGATTCAATTCCTTATGCTCGACATTGTTGGCCAGGTAGAGCGCCCCCAGGGTGCGGGCGTGGAAGACCAGAAAGAGGCCAAGGCTCAGGTTAAAGAATGAAAAGGCCGCCTCCAGCCCCCTAAGTGGGTGTTGCCAGGTTACCTGGTTCATGGAGTTGAGGATAAAGTTTGAGCCGGTGAAAAAGGTGCCTACCGCCGCGCCGATGAGGAGGATGCCGACCGTGCCGTTGATAAACAAAAACATGTCATAGGTAGAGGTGCCAAGCAGATTGCCGGGTTTGGAGCGATACTCGTAGCTCACGGCCTGGATGACAAAGGTGAAAAGGATAAGCACCCACACCCAGTAGGCACCGCCGAAACTGGTGGCGTAGAATAGGGGAAAGGCGGCGAACATGGCGCCACCGAAAAGCACCAGGGTGGTGAAGGTGAGTTCCCATTTACGGCCCAGACTATTGACCAGCAAGGATTTTTCCTCGCTGCTCTTGGCCAGGGAGCAGAGCATGGTTTGTCCGCCCTGCACAAAGGTAAGAAAGATGAACAAGGCGCCCAGAAGTGAACAGATAAGCCACCAGAGGTCTTGCAGGGTTGTGATATCAAGATTGCCGATCATTATTTACTCCTCCATGAAATCAGGTAATTTTATCGTGATGCCTCTTCTGGACCTTTCTTGATCTGGCCCAGCATGATGCGGATCTCGGCAATCAACAACGTGGTGAAAAGCGCCAGAAAGAGGAAAAAGGTGGTCTGTACCGTACCGGTGGTCAGGTTGGAACGGGCCACGCTTACCGGCAGCAACCCTTGGATGGCCCATGGCTGACGGCCAACCTCGGCCACGATCCAGCCGGCCTGATGAGCCACGTGGGCCAGAAAGAGAGAGAAGACCCCGGTCCACAGCAGCCATTTCTTGTTGCTGATGGTGTCGTTATAGGTGAAGACCAAAAAGAGCAGGCAGATCACGGGCAGAATAGTCCCCAGGATCACCATGATATGAAAACTGTAGAAGGTCAGCCCCACCGGGGGAACCGCCTCTTCAGGCGTTTGCAGATAGCCGTAGCCCAGGAACTCCTGGTCCTGGCGGAAGGCGGATAGGGCAGCGGTGGCGGCAACTGTATCGCCACTCTTTTTGGCAAGCTGATACAGGTGGAGTTGCCGCACCGCACGCTTGCCCTGTTCCATCTTCTGAGCCACCCCCACAATATTTTCCGTGGGGTTGCCATAAACCAGATCCTCGATTCCTGGCACAAAGGAGCCAAGCTGACGGTTGGCCAGCAGGGAAAGCATGCCCGGCACCCTTACCTCGAAGAGAAAGGGATCACTGTTGTCACCCAGTTTTTTGTTGTTGTTGATGATCCCCACAGCCGCCAGGCCAGCGTTTTTCGTACCTTTGTAAAGCCCTTCAAAGGCGGCCAGTTTCATGGGCTGCTTATGGGCATTGGTGAAGGCGGCCTCGTCACCGGTAAAGGCCACCAGGCCAGAGGAGAGCAGGCCGAAAACCGAGGCCGCCAGGATGGATTTTTTGGCCATCTCCAGATGGCGGCCCTTGAGGAGGAACCAGGCGGATATGGCAATGACAAAGAGAGAGGCCAGGAGAAAGGCGGAACTGGTGGCGTGGGTGAACTTGCTGACCGCTACCGGCGAGAAGACGATATCCGCAAAGTTTTGCATCTCGAAACGGGCCTTGTCGGGATTAAACTGCATGCCTACCGGATGCTGCATCCAGCCGTTTGCCACCAGGATCCAGACTGCGGAAAGATTGGAACCAATGGCCACCATCCAGGTGGAAAAAAGGTGCATTTTAGTGGAGACCCGGTCCCAGCCAAAAAACATCACCGCGAAAAAGGAGGCCTCAATAAAAAAGGCAAAGATGCCTTCCACTGCCAGTGGCGCACCGAAAATATCCCCGACCATCCATGAATAGTTTGACCAGTTGGTGCCAAACTCGAATTCAAGAATAATGCCGGTTGCCACTCCTATGGCGAAATTAATCCCGAACAGAGTCATCCAGAATTTGGTGAGCCGTTTCCACTCCTCGTTGCCGGTCTTCACATACCAGGTTTCAAAAAAGGCGACCAGGAAGGAAAGGCCTAGAGTAAGTGGAACGAAAAGCCAGTGGTACATGGCGGTGAGCGCAAACTGGGCCCTGGCCCAGTTCACCATCGTGAGGTCAACTGTTTCAAGCATTTTTTCCTCCTTTCATCTGGATGTCAATGGGGGGTGATCTTGTCTGACGTCCTGGTATATAGAATCGCCATGAAGGCCGTGGGTCACGGTGATTTCATGGAGTACATGATTGGCGCGTTCAGTATCGGTTGCAAAGGTAGTTTTTAAAAAATTTGGGAAGAAAAACAGTTTTAGGATGCCGAACATCACCACCAGTTTTATGGCGATGATTTTCCAGAGGGTTTTGCCCAGCACCATGTTGCGGAATCCATCCAGATAAAATCGCAAGATTTCCCGCGGCATGGTGAATATGCAATTTTTCGCTACATTCCCTGCCATTGCGTCACCCATGTCCATTTCCTTCAAACTTTCTTGTCCTCTTTGTGCCATAGACCAGCGAACTGATGTCGTGCCCGTTCCCGTTCCGCCTCCATGCGGATCTTGTAAGCACAATCCTGAACCACTCCATACAAAAGCCGGCAGCCATCGTCCTGGGCCGCGGCGAGGCCCAGGTCGGCCAGGATGATCATGTCGCGGCTCAGTTGCAGGGTTTTTTTGATATGGGTGTCGTTGCTACGCATGCCTTTGCTCTTTTCAAGCATCGTGCCAGGCGGAGAATCCGCTAACATATATTTTAAAATAAACCATGATAACGAAAGGTTAGCCTTGCCATGCCTCGACAGACAAGACGGCAGCTCCGGCGTGGCGGTTGTCTCACAAGTATTGTAGGTGAGACAACCGGGTCGGAGTCAAGTTAATAATGGCAGGGAAGAATACTCTGAGTTGGTGTCGCATTTATTAAAAGATACATATCGCCAAAACGAGACACTTGAGACAGGCAAAGCGGTCAGGTCAATCGAGCATGGAATGTTTGCTCAGGAAGCGGTAAAGGGTGGCGCGGGAAACGTCGAGATACCTGGCGGCCTGGAGGCGGTTGTTGCTGGTTTGCTTCAGGGCTTGTTGCACTGAGTGTTCATCGAGTTTGCCTTGCCGGCGGCGGCGGATAACAACCTGTGTGTCCCGGTTTGCGTGTTGCCGCAGGTTGGGCGGGAGATGGTCAGGCTGTACCACGTCCTCGTGACAGCGGACCAAGAAGAAGCGGATGACATTCTGGAGTTCGCGGATATTGCCGGGCCAGTCATGGGCCAGCAGCAGCGCCATGGTCTCGGGTGAGATGATGAGTTCATGGCGATTTTCATCGGTAAGAAAACGTTTGAGAAAATGTCTTGCCAGAAGCGAGATGTCCTCGCGCCTTTCCCGGAGGGGCGGCAGGGTGATGGGAACAACGCAGAGCCGGTAATAAAGGTCATGCCGAAAACGACCAGCGCGGATCTCTTCCTTCAGATTTTTATGGGTGGCGGAGATTACCCGCACATCAACGGTCCGCGTCTGCTCGTCGCCCACCCGTTGGAAGGTGCCGTCCTGCAACACGCGCAGCAGTTTTACCTGCATGGCCGGCGAGATGTCACCGATTTCGTCCAAAAAGAGGGTGCCATGGTCGGCCAGTTCAAAGCGGCCCTTCTTGTCCCGTACCGCACCGGTAAAGGCCCCGCGGACATGGCCAAACAGTTCTGATTCCAGCAGGTTTTCCGGCAGGGCGCCGCAGTTGACCGGCACAAAGAGATGGTCCCGCCGCGGTCCCTGGTTATGGATGGCCGCGGCCACCAGTTCCTTGCCTGTGCCGGATTCGCCCTGGATTAGCACGGATACCTTGCTAACGGCCAGATCCCGGATGGTCTGATACAACTCCTGCATGCGCGGGTCGCGGCCGATTAGGCCGGCGAACTGCTCCTTGTTATCGAGCCGCGCCACCAGTTCGATTTCCCTGGTCATGTCCTTAAACGAGGCGACTACGCCAACCGGGGTGCCAAGCATGTTTTTGATGGTGAGCACCGACATCCGCAGTTGTTTTTTGGCGCCGCTCCGGTTGTCAATGGTTAGGGAATAATGGGTGGTTGGGGCCTTAGGGCCGCTGGAGCCGTCGCAGAATAAGCATTTGGCGCCGCAGAAGCCTTGGGGAAAAATGGTGTGGCAGTCCTTGCCCAGAATCTCCTGGCGGGAATAGCCGGTGATTACCTCGGCTGCCCGGTTGAAAAAAAAGATCCTGCGGTCCAGATCATGGGCGATGATGCCCTCGTGCAGGGTGTCCATCAGCAGTTCCACGTTGTTGCGTGCCTGGGCCAGGGCGTCTAGGTAGCCTTGGTTCAGTAGGGTTTCAACCTGGATGCGGATATTATTGATCAGGGTGGCAAGTTCAGCGGAATTCATTTCGACATGGCCATCAAGGTTCCAGCACACCATGGGTGGCGCGCCGGGCAGGATGGGGTAGATTGGCCGGTTGCTGTCCGCGAAAAAAATCACCAGGTCGTAAGCCCTGATGTCCACTGCGGTGAGATCAAGAATTTCGTTGGGCCACAAAAGGTGCTGTTGCTTGAATATCGCGAGCAGCGATTTCGAAGGCCTGGTCCATTGCCCGGTGGCCGCGGAGGCCTTAATGGCATCGGGACGCAGAGAGCAGGCCAGGGCCGCGGCCATGGCTGGACCCACAATTGAGTTGTTGCTGGCGAAAAGAATGGAGTGCATTGTGCCGCAGTATACACGGATCGCATGGAAAATTGAAAGCAGGT
>DYDL01000336.1 GCA_020717925.1 Desulfocapsa sp. | reverse complement strand
CTGGCTGCACTGCCAAGCATTTCAACTATCCAGACCCAACGGTCCGCATCGAAAACCTGGAGAGCTCTGTTCGCTACCTCACTACATTAAGGCCAACGCGCAGCTATGACCATCCGGAGGCAATGAGGAAATCAGCTACCTACATTTCGCAAAAATTTGCAGAATATGGCCTCGTGCCGACAGAGCAGAAATTCATGGCTGGAAACCAGCCTTATGTGAATATTATTGCCAGCGCCGGACCGCAACAAGGCAAGCGCTTGGTCGTAGGTGCTCACTATGATGTCTTTGGCGACCTGCCTGGCGCCGATGACAATGCGAGCGGTATTGCCGGGTTACTTGAGGTCGCGCGCTTTGCGAAGGCGCATGAGGCGGAGCTGCCATACCGGGTTGACTTTGTTGCATTTGCCTTGGAGGAACCGCCCTTTTTCCGATCAGAACAGATGGGCAGTTATGTGCATGCGGAATTCCTGCATAAGGATAAAGTCGAAGTGAGAGGCATGATCTGCCTTGAGATGATAGGTTTTTTTACCGATGCCAAGAACTCGCAAACCTACCCCTTATCCCTGATGCGCCTATTCTATCCACCAACAGGAAATTTTATCGCCGTTGCCAGCAACCTTGGCAGTTCATCCCTGGCAAAACAAGTGTGTCAACACTTGCAGGCTACCGGCATGCCGGTTGCAACGCTTAAGGCCCCAGCATTTGTTCGGGGTATGGATTTATCCGACCACCGCAACTACTGGAAATTTGGCTATGATGCCGTGATGGTCACTGACACCTCATTTTATAGAAATTCAACTTACCATACCAAAAATGACACCATTGATACTCTTGACTTCAAAAGAATGCAGAAGGTTATAAATGGAGTTTGCTGGAGTCTTCTAAAGATTGAATAGCTATTAATGATTACGACATGGAGTAAAGTAAGACATAGTCATTTTGTAAACAACTTTTTGGTCACATAAGGAGGAGATTGATGAACAGCAAGCAATTCAGGTTGTTATCCGCTGGCACTGTCACCATTTTGGTGATGGTTGTTCTGGCTGGATGCGCCACGTTAAATAGAAAGAGTGTCTACCGCAGCAGTGTTGTGGAGTATTTATACCCGCAAAAGGATGTGCGGGAAGTTCCTTCGATTCCTCGCCTTGCCTTGCCGCTCCGGGTTGGCGTAGCCTTTGTCCCAGATGCTAAGGGAGCAGACAAATCACACCTGAGCGAGAAGGATAAGATTGATTTGATGAACCGCATTACATTGGAATTCCGCAAGTTGCCTTTCATCAAAGAGATCGAGGTCATTCCATCTGCATATCTTATGGCGAATGGGGGCTTCACCAATCTTGATCAGATCAAGACGATGTACGGTATTGATGCCGTCGCGCTACTGTCTTACGACCAGGTGCAGCATACCGACGAAGGAATTCTTTCAATGTCATACTGGACTATCGTGGGTGCCTATATTGTCAGGGGGGAGAAGAACGACACCAGCACGATGATGGACGCAGCTATCTATGACATCGCAAGCAGGAAGATGCTTTTCAGGGCGCCGGGGCTAAGCCATGTACAGGGTTCCGCAACCCCGGTCAACCTGCCGGAACAATTACGTGCTGACTCCTCAACCGGATTTACTCTCGCCTCCGATGATCTGGTCATCAATCTTCAGACGCAACTAGACCTGTTTAAAGCCAAGATCAAGGAAATGCCACAGGACTATGTGGTTGAGCATAGGCCGGGCTATACTGGCGGAGGGAGCATGGATGGCTGGTTCGCCCTGCTCATGATTGTTATGGGAGGTGTCGCCCTGTGGTGCGGCAGCAAACATTGCGTTTAAAACTGCCAACAACAACTTTGTCCATTGCCGCTGTGGCGCTGGTCGCTTACGCCTGGCCAGCTTGCTCGGACGTGCTGGTGTATGAGCGGCAGGCCATTCTTGCGGGGGATCTCTGGCGGCTTGGCACCGCGGTCTTTGTGCACTTCTCCGGCAGTCATCTGCTTTGGGATCTGCTGGTATTCTGTGCTGCTGGCTGGGTGATCGAAGCCCGTGACTATAGTGGC
>DYDL01000335.1 GCA_020717925.1 Desulfocapsa sp. | reverse complement strand
AATTAAAGGCGCTTCCCGCAAGGGTTGCGCCTTTTCTTTTGAGTTCAATAACGTTCAAAGATGTCCAAAACGCCATGAAAAGGATAAGCATTCACTCCGATGACCTGATCCGATATCCCATGGCCCGGTAGCCGCGCTGGCGTTTGTCCCACATTCGGGCAAGCTGCGGCTGGTCATGCTCGACGTAATCGTAGATGCGCACATCCTGCTTGTCAGCATGTTCCCGGTGCAGGCGACCAGCGTACTGTTGCAAGGTTCCCTTCCACGAAATCGGCATGGCCAGCACCAGTGTATCAAGAGGTGGATAGTCGAATCCTTCGCCAATCAGGCGGCCGGTGGCCAGCAGGACTCGGGGGGCGGAAACGTCCATGTCCTCAAGCTCGCCAAGGATGGTGGTCCGCTGCTTCCTTGATAACCGGCCATGCAGGATAAAACAGTGCTCGATTTCCTCACCCAGGGCCTCCCGCAGCAACGCCAAATGTTCAGTCCGTTCTGTCAGAACCAGGATCTTCCGGCCTTCCTGATATGCGCTGCAAACGTCCTGCGCGATCTGTTGGTTGCGGCCTGCGTCGTTGGCAAGGATGCGGAACACATCCTGGATGCCGGACTCAGGGGGAATCTCCGGCGTCGGCAGGCTCTGGGGCCACACCTCCAGTTGGGCCGGGGCGTTCTCAGGCCGTGCGGCGCTGTGACGGATCGGACCGCACTGCATGAAAATTATCGGCTGATGACCGTCACGCCGGATCGGCGTGGCAGTCAGGCCAATGACATATCTGGCCTTCGCCTGCTTGAGGATCGCCTCGAAGGAAAAGGCCGAGAGATGATGGCACTCGTCGACGATGACCTGGCCGTACCCATCGAGCAGTTCCGGAAGGTCATCGCGTCGCGACAGTGACTGCATGACGGCGATGTCAATCAGCCCGCTCGGCTTCTTCTTGCCGCCACCGATCACCCCCAGCGTGCCTTTAGGCAATTCCAGAAACGTGGTTAAGCGCTCCTGCCATTGCCGGAGCAGTTCGGTGCGATGCACCAAGATCAGGGTGCTCACCTTACGCTTGGCAATCAACGCGGCGGCAGTGACCGTCTTGCCAAAGGCGGTCGGTGCGCACAGGACACCGGTCTCATATTGCAAGATCGCCTTGACGGCCGCCTTCTGATCTTTGCGCAGTTCGCCGCTGAACCTGACTGCCACCTTGCGGCCCGTTACGCGCTCATCCTGCATTTCCGCCCGGATGTCATTTTTTCTCAGCAGATCCAGCACAGCATCCAGGCATCCTCGGGGCAGGCCGATGTGTTGCGGGAAATTCTCGGCGCAGCCGATGATGCGCGGCTTGTTCCAGACCGGCAGGCGCATGGCCTGGGCCTTGTAAAATTCTGGATTCTGGAAGGCGGCCAGCCGGATCAGGCGATTGGCCAGAGGCTGGGGCAGATCAGCCTTTTTGATAAATATCTGGTTGGCCAGCACCAGCGTCAGCGATTCTGGTAAGGTTCCTGATATCCGGCTGGAAACCAGCGCCGGCCGCTCCCATGGCTCGCGTTCATCCTCGTCGGCGACAAAGGCCACATCAAGTGGATGCCTGCCGCCGCTCGCCCGTAGGATGACGTTTTCCAATTCGAACCGAGGCATGGGCCGGATCGATGCCAGCAAGGCCCACTGGTCCGGATAGGGGGCAAAGTTCTCGTCAACGAACACGCTGCACCCCTGCTCGCGGGGCTTCCTCTGCAATGGGAGCGCGATCAGGTTGCCGAAACCGCCCTTGGGCAGATTGTCCTGATTGGGAAAGAAGCGGTCGTAGCTGGACAGGGAAAGCTGGCGAGTGCGTTCGCAGGCATGACTGATCAGGGCCGCGCCTAGTTGCCGTGCCTCGCGGGCCGGGACCGGATCAGCAAAAAAGATCCAGACATGCGCCCCTTTCCCGGAGCGGGAGATCTCCAACGCGGCAGGAATATTCAACTCATAGCAGGATTGCCTGAAGGCGCTGGCATCCTCGCGCCAGTCGGTCTCGTCAAAATCGGCCGCGAGGAAATAACAGCTCTCGTCA
>DYDL01000334.1 GCA_020717925.1 Desulfocapsa sp. | reverse complement strand
GCACTCAGCTCCGCCGAGGCGGCGGCGGATTCCTCGGAACTGGCTGCGTTTTGCTGGGTTACCGCATCCATCTGGGTGATGGCCTGATTGATCAGGCCAATGCCCTGGGCCTGCTCCTTGGAGGCGGCGGAGATCTCACCAAGCAGGCTACCCACCTTGGTGCTGCTCTCGGTCACCTCTTGGAAAGCCCCAGTCACCTTGGCCACGATACTCTTGCCGGAGTTGACTTTACGCACGGTATCCTCAATGAGCTGGGCCGTGTTCTTGGCCGCCTCCGTAGCCCGCATGGCCAAATTTCTAACCTCATCCGCCACCACCGCAAAGCCTGCCCCGGCCTCGCCGGCCCGAGCCGCCTCCACCGCCGCGTTCAAGGCCAGAAGGTTGGTCTGGAAGGCAATCTCATCAATGGTCTTGATGATCTTGAAGGTTTCTTCGCTGGCGCTGGAGATTTCGTTCATGGATCGATCCATTTCCGCCATGGCTGAGTTGGTACTGCCGATGGTGGCGCAGGATTGTTTCATCAAGGCATCGGCCTGGTCGGAATTGTCGGCGTTCTGCCTGGTCATGGAGGTCAGTTCCTCCATGGAGGCCGAGGTCTCTTCCAAGGCGGAAGCCTGTTCCGAGGCGCTTCCTGCAAGATCCTGGCTGGCGGTTGACACCTGGCCAGCAGCCATTGCAATCTGGTCGGAGCTGTTGCCCTGCTCTGCAATGATCCGGCGCAACGGTTTAGTTATTGAGCTGGAGATCAACAACGCCACGCCCACAATGAGAATCAGGCCCACCAAGGCCACCACGCCGTTCAACCACTTGAGTTGCCGTACCGCGGCAAACGCCTCGGCTTCATCAATTTCAGCCAGCAGCGCCCAAGTGACGTCGCCGACCTTGACCGGCGCATAGGCGGACAGCACAGGGTTGCCATTATAGTCAATTACGATTTTAAAGGCGGTTTTCCCGGATAAAGCCTCGCGGCTGGCGATCGTGTCCACCTGACCTTTGGCGGGGTTGGCAAAGGAAGCCTTGACTGTATGGTTTTTGGGCTCCAGAAAGGAGTCCGAGCGCATCAGCTTGTCCGGCCCCACCAGATAGGTTTCCCCGGTTTGCCCCATTCCGTCCCGGCGATTCATGATAGTGCCGATTTGCTCCATGGGGAGCTGGAAGGCCACATACCCGAGCAGTTGCCCATGGGAAAAGATTTGGGCCATCATAAAGGCGGCCGGTTCGCCCTTGGAGGGTGAATAGGGGGCAAAATCGGCGAAGGCAATCTCGTCCGGCCCCATGGCTTTGGCTTTTTGGAATGCCTTGCCAAGGCCTTCCTCCTTAAGTGGGCCGTTCATGAGTTGCTGCCCCAGGTCCGGCTCCTTGGCCACGGTGTAGAGCACCGCGCCATCGGTGTTGATTAGAAAAAGATCGTACCACTTGTTATTTTGGGTGACATTCTTCAGCCGGCTTTCGTATTTGGCCGCCATATCATGCCAGGCGCTGCCGGTAATCGATTTCCCATTGGCCTGGTAGGCGGAGTTAAAACCGACAAGTGCCTCGGCGACGTATGTGTCGTCCTTAAGAAGACGCAAGGCGACCTGCAATTGACCAAAATAATCTTCAATCTGCGTTTGTTTGATAGCGCGAACGGCAATCAGATGGTCGGTGGCCTGCTTGGTAATGACACTATCGGCTTTGATCAGTGAGGTCAGGCCGATAACGGTGAAAGGAAGTATCCCCACGAGCAGGAAGGCAATGACGAGCTTGGTGCGAAGCGGCATATTGTCGAGCATGGACAGCCTCCTGCATGGGGTAGGGATGCTTCCCGAGCCACACCCGCAATGGGTGAATTAACTATGGAATAACTGCATCATTTGCTTCAAGCCTGTGTGGGAGTAGCGATGCCATGTAGCACATTAGACCATAATAAAATCAATTTACCAAATATTTTCACCGGCGAGCTTCTTGCAAAAATCGTCATCCCCGTGAAAACGAAAATCTAAAAAAAAGTTAGGGTCTCTCTCCGGGTCTCTCTCCGTTGTTCATTAGTCCTTGATCAGGGCGCGCTGGTCAACAAGATCATCAATTTC
>DYDL01000333.1 GCA_020717925.1 Desulfocapsa sp. | reverse complement strand
AGCTTGGATTGAAAGCGGGGATTCCCCCATCAAATTCTCTGCTCAGACTGAAGAGGCCATTGAAATCCACCGAGCGCGAAGCGATCCTGGCTCGTCTCGAAGCATCCGACAGGGTGAAGTTCGACGATCTGCGCAAGGAACTCTTTAAGCTTGGGGCTGACCCTTCATCAACCTTCAACCTGGAGCGAGGTGACCGTAAATGCCTTGACGGGAATCACGTCGAACACAAGCTCGCCGTGGCATTCGGCCGCAATGACTGGAAACGGTTGAATGAAGGCATCCGCCACACTCTACGCGATGCGTTGCTGCACGGAGACGATGACATACAAGTTGCGCAGGTATTCCGCGAGTACGGAGCCAAAGAAGATAAGATTGCGGGGCTGTTGAACTGGAACCCACCAGACGGCTATGTGGGCTTCTCCAAGCTCGCATTGGAGCGTATCGTGCCGCTGCTCGAGCAGGGCCTGAATGAACATGAAGCCATCACAGCTGCCTATCCCGATCGCCAGGCAGCCAAGGAGTACGACCGCCTGCCGGTGCTGGACGCCCAGGATGCTCCACTGGAACTCCAGGACATCACAAACCCTATCGTGAGACGAGCGTTGGTCGAGACCCGCAAGGTCGTCAACACCCTGCTCAGAGAACACGGAAGGCCTGCACGCATCGTCGTCGAGTTGGCTCGAAACATGAAAGAGGGTCCGGAGGGCCGCAAGAGGCTTAGCCGTGACAACAAGGAACGCGAGAAGTTGCGGGATGAAGCGCGAGGTCGGGTTCTGGAGTACGGGGGCAATCCTGCAAGCAGGTCGGATATTGAACGCTGGCTTCTGTGGCACGAACAAGGCGGCTGCTGCGTCTACACGGGCAGACCGATCCCGCCGTCCGAACTCTTCGCGGGCGGCGAGTGGGATGTCGACCACATCCTCCCCCGCTGGCAGAGTCTGGACGATTCCTACATGAACAAGGTGCTGGTCCACCGTGGGGCGAATGCGGATAAAGGCGATCGCACACCGGCACAATGGCTCGGCGAGAATGACCAGACTTTCCAACAGATGGCCCAGCGTACCAGAAACCGACTACCATATCCAAAATTCCAGCGTCTGATGCAACGCGATGTCGAAACCGACCAGTTCGCTCAACGACAACTCAACGACACCCGGTACATCACAATCTCGGTCGTACGCTATCTGCAACTGCTTTACCCACCTACCCTGCGCGTGGGTGAGAAGGCCGTCCAATCCTGTCGAGGCGGGCTGACCGCCACCCTGCGCCGCAACTGGGGATTGAACAATATCTTAGACGACATTCTCGACAAGGAGGGACGGCCTCTCGCCTACACTGGGCGCGATGGAAGCGACATGAAGTCACGCGCCGATCACCGCCACCACGCCGTGGATGCGGTTGTGATCGCCCTATCTACTCGGTCGATCTTGAAGCAATTCCAGGACTACTGGAAACGACGGGACGTCCTCAACGAACACCCCGATTTCCCGCTCCCCTGGTTTGATTACCCAGAGGATGTGAAGACCCAGGCGTTGAAGATTCTTGTCTCCCACCGTCCGGACAGGAAGATCCGCGGGGCTCTCCATGAAGCAACATTCTACGGTCCTGCACGTGGGGCTAATGGCGAGATCGAGGAAGGCACCTATGTCACCCGCAAGTCGCTTGCGGAGCTGAAAGGTAAGTCGGTTCGCAACATTCGCGATAATTCGATCCGCATGCTCATCGAGCAGAAGTTGAAGTCTGCAGGATGGGACGGGATATCAAACGAACTGCCCAAGGACTGGCATATCGGTGGCGTTTTCATGCCATCCGGCGTGCCGGTGAGGAAGGTACGGGTAGCTGTCAATATCGGGGATCCGGTACAACTTGGTCATCGGTTTGCGGAATCAGGCAATAACCATCGGATGGAAGTGTTCGAGTATCCAACACATGATGGTGTCGGTCGATCCGAACTTAAAGCTGCGGTCGTGCCTATGTATAAGGCCGCCAATTCCGCAAGACCGAGCCCGGAATGTCCTAGTTTAACTGATGTTGGCAATCAGGTGTAAACGCCGGAGCAAAAGTGCGGCGGGCGCCGGTCCAAAAGTGCGGCACCC
>DYDL01000332.1 GCA_020717925.1 Desulfocapsa sp. | reverse complement strand
ATCTAGGCTTCATCAAAGGTGACACCATGGTGGTGCTACCTGAGCAGTTACAAGGAGACAAGACATGCGTGAACGATTTCTTGAGCGCTGGATGAATCTGCAGGTAGTTGCTGCTGCCGTCGGATTGCTCGCGGTGGTCGCGACAGGCAGCGAAACAACGACAGGCGGTCGAACGACGGAGACGCTCTACGGCCCGCAGCCGCCTCTCGCTTACGACGCTTCGGCACACGAGTTGACTCCATTTGTGCCGCGCGGGCTGCACGTGTGGGAGCGGCAGGACATCGAAAGAGAAATCCGGTCGCGTGTCAGTGTCGAGAAGCGCCGCCGGGATATGGACGTTTACTACTACCGGATCGGTCACACCCTTGCGTATCCGCTACCGTTGGCGAATTCACCGCGGGGCGAGGAGTTGCCGGAAGGCATCCGAGGTATCCGCTATCCCTGGCACACTTGGCTGAGTTGGGCGCTGGAAGAACGGTGGCGGTTGCTGCACGTCGCATGGCGGCGTTTCGGAGACCATGATGCCGGAGCTTTGCTTCAGAGGGAGTTGGCTGCACTGTCCGGCTGGGAGAACTTCTGTGAATCCAAGGACGGCGTCTCGCTGTCCGCCGCGCACATCGCGGCCTGTCTGGCTCAGGCGCTGGCCGACCGGGACGGATGGGATGCCGAGAAGCTCCGGCAGGCGCGCTCCGCTGCCGAGACGCTGTTGGAGCGCGACGCGTGGCCATGGTTCGAGCGAAAGTGGCCCGATGGCCGCGAATTGAAGCCGGGCGATCTGCACAACCTCCCCGTTATCGCACTGGCGCGAGCGGCACAGCTCGCCCGCGTCGTCGGCAGCCCGCGTGCCGAGGCGCTGGAGGCGCGCATGCGCGAGGTGATGCGCGCTTGGCGCCGCCATCGCGTAGGCGAGGCGCGTCACACCGAAGGCAACGCTTACGACGGCTATTTGATGAACTCGCTGACGGAGTGGCTGGAGGGTCAGCCGGATCGCGACAAACTGCTCGCGGAAGGTCGCGATGCTTTCGCCAGCCTTGCCAGTCAATGGGTTCATCTGACACTTCCCGGTCGGACGGACCTGCACGCGCCGTTGGGCGACGAGGAGCCGGAGATGCCGTTCTGGCAGACGGTCTTGGTGCGGCTGGCGGCTTGGTATCGCTGGCCGGACAGCGGATGGCTCGCGCGCAGGTTTCCCGTCTCCCGAACGCCCGCGGCTTGTTTGGTGGAGGCTTTCGAACACGCTGACAAGTTGAGCGCCGGCAGCGCGCCACCAAAGCCTGAGCCGCGCGAACATCCCCACGCGATTTCCCTGCGCACCGGCTGGGACAGCGCCGACATTCTCGCGGCGGTCGGTCTCACTCGCGGCGCGATGGGACACCTGCACGCGGACGCGGGCCAGATCGTCTTGGGATGGCAGAATCGTTTCTGGATAACCGATCCGGGTTACCAACAGTATCGGCCGGGCGACGAACGCGACTTCACCGTGGGCGTGGAGGCGCACAACGCGCCGATCATCGGCGGCAAAGCCATGACGCGCCGAGCACCCCGGCTTGTCTCGTTGCAAAATCTGCCGAACGGCGAGCAACGGGCCGTGATTGACCTGACCGCGTGCTACCAAGGCTTGCCGACGGGCGCGTCCGTGCGTCGCGAAGTCCGCCTGTTGCCGGACGCCGGCCCCGCCGTCGTTGTGCGCGACCTCCTGCAAGGCGTCGGTCGCGCCACGGAGGTGCGCACCTGTTGGCACGCGGGAACGCATCTGGCTTGGGCATTCCGGCAAGGCTGGGCGCGGTTGAGCGACGGCGAACGCGCGCTGTGGATCGGCACCTTTCCCGGAACCGTGACAGCCGCCGGGCTGGACCGCCACACGGGCAGCCGTGGCCCGCTCACGCTTCGCCACACCGCGACGCTGGCCGATGGCAGCGGCGAACGCTGGTGGGTATTCGCCTGTGACGAGCGCGGCGCTTGGGAACCGCCAGTCGAGAAGTGGCAAGCCGCGGTGCAGAAGTGGAAGACGGAAGCGGTCGAATAGTCGCTGCACCTACTGGGGGTTCTTGGGGTCACATCCCCACATCTAACAATTGGTTGGCCTGCCTCGCTGATTTG
>DYDL01000331.1 GCA_020717925.1 Desulfocapsa sp. | reverse complement strand
GAATTCGGCAAAGGCCTGCCGATAATTAGCCCGTTTCCGCAGAATGGTGATCCACGACAACCCTGCCTGGGCACCCTCCAGGGTCAGAAACTCGAAGAGCAGCCGGTCATCATGGACCGGGACTCCCCATTCACGGTCGTGGTAGTCCCGATAGAGCGGGTCGTCTCCGGCCCAGGTACAGCGGCTGATTGATTGATCAGGTGCCATGGTTTCCTCCAGTATGGGTGGGTATCATCACCAGCCTCTGGTTCAGGTCACTTTTTCAAAATCGTCCAGACGATTCAGGGCGTCGAGATAGGCCTTGATGCTCGCCTCGATGATATCGGTGGACGCCCCTCGTCCCAGAACCCGCCGGCCATTATGGTCCATCTGGACGGTGACCTTGCCCAGGGCATCGGTTCCTTCGGTCACCGCCTGGATCTCGTAACGAAGAATGGCGGGACTGATCCCCGCCGCCCTGGCAATGGCCTTGTAGGCGGCGTCCACCGGGCCGTCGCCACGGGCTTCCGCTTCCAGGATCTCACTGCCGCGGCATATTCGAATCCGGGCCGAGGGTTGCTTGCCGGTCTCGCATGCAGCTTTAAACGATTCCAGGAGATACTCCCTGGGCTGCAGAGAGATTTCATCATTGCACAGGGCGATCAGGTCATCATCAAGCACCTCTTTCTTTTTGTCGGCCACCCGCAGGAAACGGGCATAGACCTGTTCCTTTTCGTCCTCGGAGAGGGTGATCCCCAGTTCGGAAAATCGATGGAACACCCCATGCCGGCCGGTCCGGGCGGTGAGCACCACCCGACTCTTCGGAAAGCCCACATCTTCCGGGCGCATGATTTCGTAAGTCTCACGTTCCTTTAAAAAACCGTCCACATGGATGCCGGAGCTGTGGGAAAAGGCATTGTCGCCGATTATTGCCTTGTTGGCCGGAATGGTGATACCCAGGATCTCGGCTACCAGTCGGCTGGTCCGGTAGAACTCCCGGGTATTGATGCCGGTGGTGACCCCGTAATGATCCTGTCGGGTGTTGAGCGCCATGACGATCTCCTCCAGGGCACCATTGCCGGCCCGTTCGCCGATACCGTTGATGGTCCCTTCGATCTGGCGGGCGCCGTTTTCGATGCCGGCCAGGGAGTTGGCCACCGCCATCCCCAGGTCGTCGTGACAGTGGACACTAATAATGGCCTTCCCGATATTTTTGACGTTTTCACCGATTGATCGGATCAGCGTACCATAACGGGAGGGCACCGCATAGCCAGTGGTATCGGGGATATTAACCACCGTGGCGCCCGCCTCGATCACCGCTTCCAGGATCATAAAGAGAAAGGCTGGATCGGACCGGCCGGCATCCTCGGCATAGAACTCGACATCATCAACGTACTGCCGGGCCTTCCGCACGGCGGCGGTTGCCATACGCACCGTGGTTTCCCGTTTTTCGGCCAGGGTTTTACCGTATTTTTCCGGCTTGAATTTGCCCATGATATGGATATCCGAGACCCCGATACCGGTGTGGATTCGCGACCGGGCCGCCTGGGCCAGGGCCTTGGCGCAGGCCTCGATATCGGTATCGACCGCCCGGCTCAAGGCACAAATCACCGGGGTGCGGACCTCGCTGGCGATCAGCCGCACCGCCTCGAAATCTTCGGGCGAAGAGCAGGGGAATCCCGCTTCGATTATATCAACCCCCAGGCCGGCTAACTGGTGGGCGATCCGGAGCTTTTCCGCGGCGCCGATCCGGCAGCCCGCCGCCTGTTCACCGTCCCGCAGGGTTGTGTCAAAAATCATTACCTTGTCCATGTTCATCTCCTCTTGATAAAGATGGTCTCAAATCGCGGCGGGCCCTCCGGTGACGGGCATTAAAAAACCCGCAACGGAGAGGTCCGCGCGGGCTGTCTGGTTTCCTGAATCTGTTCGGCTTCGCCTATTGGTTCATCAAACCTCCGCTTACGGCACCTCGTCCTGTCTCTCCTGGTAGCAGGAGGAGTAGGAGCAAGGATAGGGCGAGTCGATTGCAGGACGCAGCAATCTCCGGGGCAGTCCGCTGGACGGCGCTGGCAGAAACGGCTTGGATACCGGCTGGAGGTTTCATCAGTACATAC
>DYDL01000094.1:5102-11870 GCA_020717925.1 Desulfocapsa sp. | reverse complement strand
TTCTGCAAGCAGGCATGCTGACCGGCGAAGGACATTTTCATGGCGACTTGAAGCGCTCCCAAACCTGGACGGCCACCACCGCGCTCCACCTGGACCAAGGCTCGGAACGGCTGACAGTGAAGGCCAGCCTGGCCGATAACAGCCTGTTGATTGAGGGGTTAACGGCCGAGCTCGGCGCCAACCAACTGCTCATCGAGCAGGTCACTCTGCCCCTTCCCGCCCTGCGTGACCATGCGTGGCGCGATTTGCCGCGGGAGGCGTCCGGCCGTTTTTCCTTGCAACTTAACGATATCCCGGCCCTGCTTGGCCGACTCAAGGCAACCCCGCTTCCCGCCCCACCCGCCGGCGGTTACCCGACGCACCGCTTGCTGGCGACCGGCCGCTTCCATGACGCCCAGGTTCTGGTCGAGCAATTACAGCTTAGCAGCGCCAACAACAAGATCCTCGGCAACGAAATAATCCTCAAGCTACCCGCCGACCTGAACGCCTCCGTGCTGGACGCAACTTTGCAGGCCAAGGGTGTGGTGCAAATTGCCGACCTGGGCGAACTCGCCACCCTCTTCGGGCAGCAGCCCATGGCCGGTCAGCTCCAGGGCCACCTTGGCGTGACCGGCCCCCTGCATAGTCTGCTTGGCGATCTGGACCTGGCGGGCAGCGGCCTAAACCTGTATGGAGTGGTCATTGACACCCTGGCCGTGCAGGCGCATGCCGACTTGGACGGCGTGCGGATCAACGACTGCCGTCTTCTCCGGGGCCAGGACCACCTGACCTTGCAGGGCGCCTTTGACCGCAAGACCGGCAAGATCAACGATCTTGACCTCGACCTGCGCCTCACCGACCTCGCCGACTATGCCGCCCTCGCCCCCTGGATGCTTAACCTCAAGGGCAGCTTGCAGGCCAAGGTGCAAGGGAGCGGCCCCCTGGCCGCGCCGCAGATTACCCTTGAGCTCACGGCGCCTGACCTGAACTTCCATGGTCACCCCCTGGGCCATCTTCACCTTGCGGCCAACACCATTGCCAAGGATGTGCTCACTTATACCGCGGCAGTTGAGCGCCAGCCCATGACGTTGCGCACCAGCGGCGAGGTGACAATGGACCGAAAAAAAAGCAGGGTCACCATCGCCATGCAGACCTTCTTCATGGGAGGCCAGCAGCCTTGGCTGGAGCTGGCGCGGCCGACCACGGGCAGCGTCTCCTGGGCCGAGGGGGCAAGGATCACGATTGAGCAACTGCTGCTCACCGGTCCGGCCGGCTCTTGCACAGTGGATGGCACGGCCGGGGTCCAAGGTGACAATCTTTTGCAGGTCACGGTCAAGGATCTGCGCGGCGACGAATGGCTGGCCTTGCTGGATGAACGACTGCTGCTTGACGGGGCCGATCTGGCGGCTGAACTGCGCGGCTCCTGGCAAGACCCGGTCGTGCAGGTCAGCGGCGCTGTATCCCGGTTTGGCGAAAAACAGCAGGCCGCGTTCCTGAGCGGAGATTTTGCCTTCAGCCTCGGGCTGGACGGCATCGCGTTGCAGCGCTGCCAGTGGGGCGACAACAATGGTTCCAGTTTGCTTATTACCGGCACTCTGCCCGCCAACCTGCTGCTGCGCCAGGCCTCACCCCACAACCGCTGGGATCTCAAGGCAGAGCTTGTGCTTGCCGATCCGCGGGTGCTGAGCCCCTTGCTGCCCGCCACGTTGTCCTTGCATGGGGCAGTACGGGGCGAGGCGCAACTGACCGGAGAGTGGCAGGCGCCGACCGGCCGATTGCGGCTGACGGGCACCGGACTGCAGCCCCACGACTTCATACCCCAGGCTCCTTCCGGCCTTTTTACCGCCGAAATGGAGGTCAATTTCGACAAGGACCGCCTCAGCCTGACGCCCATTGCCATAACCGGCGAGAATCTCACCCTGCATTGCCAGGGCGAAATGACGGGACTGCCCCGCTGGCCGGAGATCGTTGCGGGCACGGCCGACTGGTCCAACAGTCGCCTGGATCTCAAGGGCAGCCTTGCCACCCCGGACCTGGGCTGGTTGGCGACAAAGGCGAATGGCCTGCGTGAGGTCAAGGGACAATTGCAGGGCGACGTTACCATAACCGGGACGATCACCGAGCCGGTGCTGGGTGGGCAGGTAAGGCTCTCCGGCGGTGAATTCCGCTTTGACGTGAACATGCCGCCCTTTAAGGCTGTTACCGCGACAGGAACCATGGCTGGCCGCGTCATCGAACTCCAGACGATCACCGGCGCCCTTGGCGGCGCCCCCATTCAAGGCAGCGGCCTGCTCGATTTCGCGCCGCCGGATGGTCCACACCTGCTGCTTGATCTGAAGGGCAAGGATCTGCTCTTTTACCGTCAGGAAGGGCTTAAGGTGCGTGCCGATGCCGACCTCCATGCCAAAGGCCCCTTATCGCGGTTGGAAATTTTCGGGGAAATGGCCCTGGCCGACGGGCAATGGACCAGGAATTTCAACTTTCTTTCCCTGTTGCCGGGCCGGGCCGCGCCCGGGGTGGTGCATGATTTACCGCTCTTCTCCTTACGACAATATCCATGGAATGCCATGCGCTTCAATGTCCGGGGGGTAACCCGCAACCCCTTCCAGGTACGCAACAATATTGTCCGTGGCACGTTGCGGCCGGATCTGCTGCTTTCTGGTACCGGCGAGGCGCCGATACTGACCGGGGTGGTGTACATAGACCCCAGCCGCATCGACATGCCGGCCGGCAAGATCATGCTCAATTCCGGGGTGCTCCATTTTGTCGAAAAGGCCCCCACCCGACCAGACCTGGAAATGATCGGTCAGGCGCGGATGATGGGATATGACATCAACCTGTCGGTCGCCGGCACAACGGCGGAACCAGTGGTGACCCTGTCGGCCATGCCGCCCCTGCCTGAAGATCAGTTACTCCTGCTACTGCTGGCGGGCCAGGCGCCACCGGCCGGGGCCGCCAGCTCGAGCGGCCGGCGACAAGGGGTGATGACGGCGGCCGTCTATCTGGGGCAGGGCTTCCTGACCAGCATCATGGGGGAGCGCGCCGGAGAACCCAAGGAATCGGTGCTGGAGCGCTTTGAACTTGCAGTGGGCCGGGATGTCAGCCGCAAGGGCGACGAGACCCTGGACGCACAGTTCCGTCTTTTAGATCTGCGGGAAAAAGCGGCAAGCAGCATCTATCTCACCGGCAACCGGGATATGTACGACTATTTCAATCTGGGGTTAAAAATTGTTTTCCGTTTCCAGTAAACAAAGAGCGCCGTGGTCATGGCGGCGTTGCTTGCCGGGCCTGGTGCTTTGCTGCGGCCTGGGCATGACCGCGCCCTGCCTGGCGCTGCCTGTTAATGTTTGCCAAGAAGGCGATACCCTGCAAGCAGAGGCTAATGCGCCAGACAAGATCGCGGTCACCTTTATTGGCAACGCCGACTTTAGCGCCCGGCAATTACGCAAGGCAGCGGCCGTGGAAATGGCCGGCCTCGACAGTGGCGCGATCCATTGTCCCGAGATTGACGATGCCGCCTTTCAGATGGAGGATTTTTATCGGTCCAATGGCTATGCCACGGCGACGGTTGGTTACGAGGTAAAACCCGGGGCGGACGGGATCATCGTCATCTTCCGCATCGACGAGGGCCCCCTGGTACGCCTGGACACCATCAAGCTGCATGGTGTCCATTTTTTCCCCGACACGGAGTTGCTGGCCCTGTTTGGTGACCAGCGGCCAGGACTGCTCTCTGCCGCAAAACCAACCTTTGTCGAGCGGGAAGTCCGTGCGGCCTTACGACGCATCCGCGATCTTTACTATGCCCAAGGTTTCCTGGACCTTGCGTTGGAAGGCCCGCTGCTGGAATATGGCGCTGACCGCTCCCTGGTCACGGTAAGCGTGAAAATTGATGAAGGCCGACGTTTCCTGGTCGGCCCGATCGAGTTCAGCGGCGAGATGGTGGATGAGGCGGCATTGCCGCTGGCGAATTTTGCCTCCAGCCTGCGCGGTCAGCCCTATACCCCATGGAAAAAGGTCGAACTGCGCAGCCGCATCGTGGAGGAGTATGGCCGTTGCGGCTACCCGGAGCCACAGGTGGAGCTGGAAATTATGGATGGGGAGGCAAGCGGCGAGACGCGGCTTATTGCCCACATCCTGAGGGGCCCCAGAGTGCGGATCTCCCGGCTGGAATTTACCGGCAACACCAGGACCAAGCCTTCCTTCATCGAAAACCGCCTGGCCTTGCGCCCGGGCGACTGGTACAGCGCGGAGAAAAAGCGACAAAGCTTTGAGAACCTTTACAAGACCGGGTTGTTTTCCCGGCTGGAGTTGGACCTGGGCGAGCCGGGGCAGGACGAGGGTCGGACCCTGGCGGTGCGGGTGGAGGAACTGCCTTCCCGCGAGGTTTCCATGGAGGCGGGCTGGGGTGCTTATGAACTTTTGCGCGGACGCCTGGGGGTAAGCGAAAACAACCTTTTCGGCAGCGGTCGGCAACTGCGGGCCGAAGCCGGGGCCTCGGTGAAGGGGGAAGATGTAACCCTGCAGTTCAGCGATCCATGGTTGCTGGGCTCTGACCTCCTTTTCTCACTGCCGTTGTCCCATCGGCGCCGGGAAGAGCCCAGTTTCATCCGACGCGAGGATGGCATCAGCGTGCAGCTTTCCAGGGAGATCGTCAAAAAATTCACCGCCAATGCCAGTTATGATTACAAGCAGACCAAGGTAACCGCCATTGAGGGCATGGAGGCCATGGTGGACCCGGAGGCCAAGGACTATGCCACGGGCGCCATGCATATTCAGGTTACCATGGACAACCGCAATGATCTTTTTTTCCCCTCCAGGGGTGGCCGATTTTTTCTATCGGAAGTGTTGGCAAGCCAGGCTTTAGGCGGCGAGGTGGATTATTCCAAATCAACCGCGGGCATCCGCTGGTTCTTTCCCCTGCGACCGGCCACGGTGCTGGCCCTGCGCTATGACACCGGTTTTATCCTGCCCATGGGCGCGCAGCAAACCATTCCCCTGGGCGAACGATTTTTCAACGGTGGCGAGAATTCGGTGCGCAGCTTTACCCAGGACCAACTCGGTCCCCGCGGCAGCAGCGGGGATCCGTTGGGCGGCACGGCTTACAATATCTGTAGTTTGGAACTGCGCCAGCGGCTGAGCCAGAATTTTTCCCTCTCTTTTTTCGTCGACCTCGGCAATATCTCACCAGGCGCCCCCCTGGATGGCAGCGGTGCGCAGCCATACGACTCGCGCTCGGCCCTGGTTAAAGCCACCTTCAATGACTACTTCAACGGCTTCAGAACCGGAGTGGGTACTGGGCTGCAATACCTGTTGCCCGTGGGACCGGTGCGGCTGGACGTAGCCTTGAATCCCGACCGCCGCCCGGAACGGGGCGAAAAGGACGTGGTAGTCAACTTCAGCGTCGGGATGGCGTTTTAAAACAAGCGGCGGCGAGAACAAAAAAAGGGCTACGGCATGACCAGATGATGGCATTTGGCATCTGTCGAAAAAAATCTTTGGTAGAGTATTGCCTGGCCATCTTCCCCCTCCCTCGCATGTTGGTGTATCCAATTCATTTGGATTATGCCGGACGTTACAGTACATTGTTGTAATTCTACGATAAAACCGAGGTGAAGGCGATATGAAACGCGGGAAAAACGAACCATCCAAGGGGAAACTGCTGCTTTACCAGGGCAATGAAGGCGAAATCAGACTGGAGGTCCGCCTGGAGGAGGAAACGGTCTGGTTGACGCAAGCGCACATGGCGGAACTGTTTCAGGTAAAGCCCCAGAACATAACCGCCCACCTGCGGAATATCTATGCCCAAGGGGAATTGCGGGAGGAGGCAACTTGTAAGGAATTTTTACAAGTTCAGATGGAGGGCCGGCGCCAGGTCGAGCGGAATCGGAAGTTCTACAACCTGGACGCCATCATCTCCGTTGGGTATCGCATTCAGTCCCATGTGGCGACCAGATTCCGCATTTGGGCCACGGAACGGTTGAAGGAGTATATTGTCAAGGGCTTCACCATGAACGATGAGCGGCTCAAGGAGCCGGAGGGCGGCCGCTACTTCGAGGAACTGCTGGCCCGCATCCGGGACATTCGCTCGTCGGAAAAGGTCTTCTGGCGCAAGGTGCTGGACATTTACGCCACCAGTATCGACTACGACCCGCAGGCCGACGCCTCCAAACAGTTCTTCAAACAGATCCAAAACAAAATGCACTGGGCGGCGCACGGCCACACGGCGGCGGAACTGATCTTTCAGCGGGCGGATGCCGCGCAACCCAACATGGGCATAACCAATTTCCTTGGCAACAAGCTGCTCAAGCGTGACGTGGAGGTTGCCAAGAATTATTTGAACGAAGAGGAATTGAACATCCTCAACCGGATTGTGACGGCCTATCTTGAAATGGCCGAGATTCAAGCGCTGAACCGCCAGCCCATGAGCATGCGGGACTGGATTGAACGCCTGCATCAATTCCTGACCATGACCGGGCGGGAGCTTCTAACCCATGCGGGTGCGATCAGCCATGAGGATGCCTTGGCAAAAGCCCATGGCGAATATGAAAAATTTCGCCTGCAACACCTGGAAGAACCAACAGAGGTTGAAAAACACTTCATCGAGGCGGAGCAGGAACTTAAGCACATTGAAGCCGCCAAGAAGGGCAAACAGCGTAAATCCGTATCCCCGGCGGACAAGGCGGGTGACGCATGAAGCTGAAATTCAAAAAGCAAGCCTTTCAGTCCGAGGCGGTCGCGGCGGTGGCAGACTGTTTTGCCGGTCAGCCCACACATGGGAATCCAGCCGCA
>DYDL01000094.1:0-4537 GCA_020717925.1 Desulfocapsa sp. | reverse complement strand
TGGAGATGAGGGGATTCGAACCCCTGACTTCCACGTTGCGAACGTGGCGCTCTCCCAGCTGAGCTACATCCCCCTAGTTGTCACAGTTCAATACGGGGAAATGGCCATGTTTGTAAAGATTTTTTTTAATAACACCAGCTTTTTTCCACGGCCGCGCCTGGCGCCAAACCTTCTTTGCCGATATGAACAGCGGTTATTTACCTGGCAACGACCTTTCCCATGCCCAGCGCGGCAGGAAAAAAGGCATTGCCATCCCAGGCCTGTACCCGGTTCCTGCCACTGTTCTTGGCATGATAGAGGGCATCATCGGCATGGTTCAGCAGCTCCTCAATGCAGGCCACCTCGCTGGTCAGGGTGGCGACGCCGATGCTCACCGTGAGGGTGCAACGCGGATACCGGCGCAGGAGGGTCTTGCCCAGCCCTTCGATCTCCCCGCGGAGGCGCTCGGCAAAGGTGAAGGCCCCTGAGGGTGCCATGTGATGCAGCAGAAAGACGAACTCTTCCCCACCAAGGCGACCCACCAGGTCGGTGGGCCGGCACAGCTTCTGCATGGCACCGGCCAGCAGGCGCAGGATGCTGTCCCCGGCCTGGTGACCATAGGTGTCGTTGAACTTTTTGAAAAAATCCACATCGACAATACCCAGGGCCATGGGAAAGCCGCTCTGGCGGCAGCTTCTGAACGCTTGCTGGAGGCGGCTTTCCAGGGCGCCGCGGTTAAATATCCTGGTCAGTCCATCTATTTCGGCCTTCTCCGTCAGCGCCGCGACGGTGCGGGCATGCTGCAGGGCCAGACCCAGCTCGTTGGCCACAATACCCAGGAGGGCCAGGTCGGCATGGACCAGGGCGCGGCCGCAAACCCGGTTATCCACCGCCATGGCCCCGACGATCCTGCCGTGGGCCGACATAGGCAGCAAGGCAAGCTCGACCACCCCCAGTTGACGCAGCATGGCCTGGTCCCCGACCGCCGCGGCATTGAGCAGCACCGGCTTGCGCTCCCGCAGGCAGGCGAGGATACCCCCGCTTTGGTTCGTGATGGGAAATCGCAGGCCGATCAGGCCATCCTTGCCTTCGCTTGGCCAGCAGCCCTGGATTTGCAGGGAACGGTGATGGGAATCGATCCCCATGAGATAGATATGGTCAAACTGTAGATCCTGCTGAATGGCTGCCAGGGTCTGGGCGACCAGTTCCTCCTGGACCAGCCCCGGCGTTGGGGAGGTCAGCCGGGCTTGGAGGCGGTGCAGAACCTGCAGCTTTTCCCGAATAACAACTTGACGCTCGTATTGTCTGCTGTTCAGGCGGCTTAAGCGGATATTGGTCTGCAGCAGATTGACCCGAAAGATTTCGGCCATGGGGAAGGTGAAGTCGTAGAACTGGGCCACCCCTTTCACCTCCTCGGCCATGGTCTCCAGCAGTTGGCCCAAATCGAGGTCTGACAGGGGGATAAAGCCATCAATATCGGGGTGCAGGACCGGTTGGACCGCCACCTGTACCGAGCCCAGCCCCTGGGTCCAGGCGAGGAACCCGGAGAAGGCGACAATGGCCACCAGGAGCTTGTCCCGCTCATCCAGGTCAAGGTGGGCAAAGGACTGATGATGCAGGAGAATGGCATTTACAATGGCATCGGGCAGCCGCCATTGGTGGGCGAAATAACCGCCCAGCCGGTCATGGCTCAACCCGATGAGCACCTTCTCCTCCTCAACCAGAGGGCCTTCCTCTGTGCGGCGGTACGACTCCAGAAAATCCCGATAACTCATGGTTCCGTGCACATCGATGATCAGCTTGCCGATGTCGTGCAGAAGGCCAGCGGCGTACGCCTCTTCAGGGTCGGGGTGGTTCAGAACCCGGGCCAGAACCCGGCAGAGCCCGGCCACGGCCAGACTGTGCTGCCAGAACCTGGCCCGGTCGAATTTCCGCTGCACGTCCCGCCGCACCCAGGCATCGAACAGCGCCACCTCCATGGCAATGGCGCGGATGGCTGAAAACCCCAGGATGACCACGGCATGAGGGATAGAAGATATCTTGTGCTGGAAGGCGTAGTGGGCCGAGTTGACCCGCCGCAGCACCCTGGCGGCGATGGCTGGATCGGTTTCCACGATTCTCCCCAGCACGGTGCCATTGGCGCTCTCGTCGCCGGTGATCCGCAACAGCTTCAGGGCCACCATCGGCAGCGCCGGAAGTTCGCGGACCGGCCGCCGTAGAACAGCGGAAACCTCCTTGGCAGTCGGAATAAGTATGGCTACTGACTCTTGCATACAACACCCTTTACAAAAATTATTTTCTCCCACCTTGTAGTATTGCAAAAACCGCGCCAGCCGGAATGAAAAAACGAAAAATTTTTATGCCGGGAATGCGTCGATAACGCTTCGATTTCACGGAAGAAAAAAGATGGCGGACTTAGCCGGTTGGAACGGCGCGCGGCAGCCGCGCTCGCAAGGGGAAAAAGCAGCAAAAAAAAACAAGAGAGCACTAAAAAAATATGCCGGCTGACGCAAGCCATGCGTTCGGCTTACAAATTATTTGTCCAAGGTCCGGAGACGCCCCCTGGTTGTTTCATTCAGTCATTTAGTTGTTCATACATGAGGTCAAGATAAACTTCAGCAGCCAGACAAATCTGTTGAAACGAAGCCGATTCATCATGAGAGTGGGCCTGTTCCAGTTGCCCTGGCCCCAGAATAATCGGCTTTACCCCAGCGGCCCAGATCTGATTGGCATCCGAGTGACTTCTAAAGGCATCGGCAGACCAGGTGAGATGGTGCGCGGTGAAAACATTTTTTATCGTATCCACCACCGCGGATTTCTCTGGAATCTGGTAGCCGGCCGCGATGGTGGCACGGCGAAAGCCCAATTCTATATTATGGCGGCTATCCTTCTTGGCCATGGCGACTTCCTCAATATCCAGCAGGATTTCGTCGATATCCATGCCTGGCGGGACATGCAAATCGAGCCACGCCTCGCAACGCTCGGGCACGGCAAAGCCCGCATGGGAACTGACCAGGTCGCGGATGTTATAGTTGATCTCCGGATGTCTGGCCTCAAGTTGGTGAGTCAGACGCAGCAGGGTCTGGAGCATGACCTCAATGGCATTGTGACGCCGTTTGGCCAGGGAGGCATGCTGCCTGGTGCCCCGGGCCAAAAGCTGTATTTCCACATAGCCATAGGATTGCAGGCAGGGCACCATGTCCGTGGGTTCACCGATAATTGCCCACGGGAAATGATACGATTTCATCAATTTTTCAGCGCCGTCGCCGCTCTCTTCCTCACCAACCACCAGGCAGAGGGCAATCGGCGCTTCGGCATGCCCAGCCTCCCGGAAGGTCAGGAAGGCCTCCAGCATGGCGGCACAGCCGCCCTTCATGTCGGCCACCCCCAACCCCTGGACCCGATCCCCCTGCGCGCTGTAACTGTAATTGTCCAGGTCGGGAGCGGTAACCGTATCAATATGCCCGATAAAGGCGAGCTGGATCTCCTTGTTCGCCGGCGCCAGGATGATGTTATAGCGGTCCTCATCCACCTCTTGCATAGTCACCGGGATATGGCGGCGCTTCAGATATCCCTTGAGATAATCAAGGACATCACCTTCCTTGCCGGCAGGACTGTAGATGTCAACCAGGCGCTGGAGCAATTTCCCCAGCCGTTGCGGTTGGATGCGATGATTAGTCATTTTTTTTGTCAGATCCTTTGTGAAGTGAAAGCGGTACGCGGCTCTTTTTCTCCAAGGCCTGCTTCTCGGCCGCCACATTCATGGTCAGATAAATATGCTCTTCGGGATGGCCGAATCCGAGTTTGCGAAAAAAATGAATAGCAGGAAGATTTTCACTTTGCGTATCGACCAGCAGCATGCGAACGTTACATTTCAGCATGAGATCCTTGAAGCGACGGAAGAGTTTTTCCGCAATCCCGGTGCGCTGGAATTCAGGTTTTATGCCCAGCCAGACCAGATAGCCGTATTTCCAGGCAGAATGACTTTTCTCGATCGTGGTTCCCAAGGCAAAACCGATGATTTCATCATCGAGTTCCGCCACCAGACAGAATTCCGTGTCACTATGAAAAAGCCCGACAACCTCATAGGGATCCCAGGTGCGATACATGTTGGGAACACTCTCGACCTTGAAGAGCTCTTCACCCAGGTGAAATACTTCCGGCAGATCATCAATCTCCATTTCACGGATCTTGATATTTAAACGTTTTAAGTCTTTTCGTGCTGATTCTTTAGCCATGATTATTTATTAAACCTTTTCTTTGCTTTGTGGTTAGTATCCATCAAGGACAACAGCACCGGATTTTTCTTCACCATTCCCCCCTCTGCTGGCGGCAACGCTCACTCCAGAGCGCCCAAGATTCACCTGTCCGCCGACCTCGACGCCGCTGTGCCCGGCATGACGGACGGCCAGGAAACAAATAACGCCCCGGGCATCCGCGATCTCGGCCCTTCTGGTTTTCCAATGCAGTTCTTCGGGATCGATCCCGAAGTGGCTACAAACCCTGGAGACAATATCTTTGATTTCCATGAAAAATGGAAATTTTATTTCAAGCTCCC
>DYDL01000330.1 GCA_020717925.1 Desulfocapsa sp. | reverse complement strand
GGAAACACCCTTGGTCTTCAGATCGTTGGCAGATACATTCGGCATGGCAGGCCTTCCTTAGTATGCTTCACAGCGCACATCATCATACTTACAATAGTACTATAGCCGGTATTGTTGTTGATGTAAAGCCTCTCGCACGTCAATCCTTACGGTCACTGCCGCCGAGATCAGGGCCTAAGTGATCAGGGTGTCGGTTTGGGCGGTTGCGGTAGTCTTCGGCAAATTGGGGCGCCCAGCTTTACGCAAGCAAGGCGAGCGCGGCGGGATAGAGGTGATGGTCATCCATATGGTGGCGATTGTTGGATAATCCTTTGTCGGCGCAGGTCAGTGCGTAGGCGTCGAGAAACTTCCAGCCATTTTTGCCGGCATGTTTGCGCAGACAGTCATTGAACAACCTTGGCACGGAAAGATATGCGGCCATTGCGTCCGGGGCGAGATGGGCAACCTTGCTCAACAATGGGGCTGGTACTCCGAATAGGACAATTCTGAACTTCCGTGCCTGCTGTATCTCGGCAATCAAGGCCACATACCCATCGACCACCTCCCGCACCATTGCCTCCAGCGATCTATGCTGAAACTTTTTCATCCAGGCATGATATATCCCCTCATTGGTACGGCAGTCGATTTCGCCAAAGGCCAGGATCACCGTGCTGTTGTCGGCCAGATCGGCAATATTGCGGTGCAAGGCCTCCTTGTAAAAGTTGTGCCCCTCTTTGGCCAGGTGATAGGCCTTGCAGCCGATGACCAGCCGTGCCGTCACTTTATAGGCGGTGTCACCCAGACGGAGCGGGAGATTGGCGAAACTCAGGCAGTGACTGTCGCCAATCATGAATGCCGCTAGGGCATCCTTATTATCATAGAACTGTGGCGATGCTGTTCGATAGTCGGCCAGTTTTTTAAGCAGGCAGTAATATGACAGTCGGCTTGTTTCATTTTTCCCTTGGGGTTGCCGGTGTTGGATGGAGACGGCGGCCTGGAGGTGTTCGTTGCACTTGGCGAGATCGTCGGTCATCCAGGCGCGTAGCGCCTGCTGGATCATGAACCACTCCTTGTTCGGCGTGGACAGAGTCGGGTTGGCCAAGGTCGTAGCCAGCAGTTGCTCAAGCTGTGCCCAAGCTCTGGTCATAAAGAGCAGGGCCGCCAGCAACATGTAAACTTCCGGGATGTCCGGGTCGAGCTCCAGGGCTTTTTGACAGTGGGCAATCGCCCCGTTCAGGTCGCCGATTTGGGTGAGGGCGTCACCCAGATTGCCGTAGGCTATGGCATAGTCGGGGCACACTTGCAGGGCCAGATTGTAGGAGGTAATGGCCTCGGACAGGCGCCCTATTCCCTTTAGAACATTGCCCAGATTATTGTGGGCCGGTGCCAAGCCCGGCGCCAGTTCCACAGCCTTTTGGTAACAATCGATTGCCTCGTTGAAGCGGCCTTGTTCATTGAAGGTCTTGGCCAGGTTGAAGTGGAACTCGGCAACCTCCGGGTTCAGGCGCAGGGCGTGTTGAAAGCAGGTGATCGCGGCGTCTGGTTTTCCTTGTTCTTGAAAGATATTGCCCAGGCAATTGTAGACCTCGGGGAAATTTTCCTTGGCCGCCATGGCGTGCTGCAAGCAGACGATGGCCTCGGGTAGCCGCTGCAGGGAGTGCAGGCAAGTGGCCAGGTTGAAAAGGGCCTCGGCATAGTCCGGCTTTAGCCGCACGGCCTTTTCGTAGGCAACAATTGCCTCGGCCAACCTCTCCTGGCCCTTGAGGGCGGTGCCCAGGTTGTTCATGGCCTCGGCATAATCCGGTTTAAGGCGGAAGGCCTCCTCGTAGCACGGGATCGCCTCGGCAAAGCGGCCCAGATCCTTGCAGGCATTGCCCAGGTTGAAGTGATAGGCGGCTTTGCCGGGATCGGAGCGGATGGCCTGCTGGAAGAGCTCGACGGCTACAAGGGGTTGTCCGCGCTGGCAGGCGAGGATGGCCTTGGCGTTCAAGGTCTCGGCATGGTGCGGGGCGATGGCGAGTATCTGGTCGTATATCCCTGCCGCCTGCTTCAGATTCCCGGCCTGGTGGCAGCGGATGGCGCTGGCCAGGGTCTGGCCAAGATCAGGGCCGGCTTTTCTGGAAGCAAGATGCCTTTGTTTTTTTTTC
>DYDL01000329.1 GCA_020717925.1 Desulfocapsa sp. | reverse complement strand
CGGCCATGGCCGCCTGGGCGGCCGGCATGGCCACTTTGTGCATGTTCAAGGGAAAGTGCTTGAAGACCAGTTTGACCTTGTCAGGGTTTTTTTCGAGCAACTGCTCGAAGACGGGCGTCAGACGCCCGCAGTGGGGTCACTGGAAATCGCTGAACACGGCGACCACGATCGGCGCGTCCTTCTTGCCCTTGAAGGGCGAGTTGGCCGTATCGATCGTCGCCTGGAAGGCGACGGAAACCTGGCGCACCTGTTTGGTCTTGGTGTTGGTGAGTACCAGGGTGCGTCCCTCGTCGGCCACGGCGATCCGGTCTATCCCGGGCCCCACGGCGATGGTGTCCTTCAGGCCGCTGTCCACGGCATAGACAAGGATGTTGCCGTTGTCGGCCAAAACAAAGGTGAGGCGACCGTCTGGCGACAGCGCTACATCCACGGGCTTGGCGGGCAGGGTGAATTCCCGGATGGTCTGCAGGTCCACCGCACCCTGGGCCGTTGTGGCCAGGGTTAGGGCCACCAGGCCGGCCCCGAGCAGGCGAGTCAAATTCTTCATGTTGTTTCTCCTTGTAAAAAGTGCCATTGAACAGAGTGCGTTATTATACTGCTCCCCGGAATTTCCGCAACAGCAACGATTGCGGGCCCAGGTGAGAAAGAATTTCAGATAAACGCTGCGCGGCAAGAAGGAATTTTAAGAAGGTACCCCCTTTTTTCAAGAATGCTTTTATGCCTTCATTCTGGTAAGCATAATGACTGGGTATGGCGTGCGCGCTTTGTTCAGCAAACTTTTGGGCAGTAAAATCGTTTTCCTGCCTGCTGCAAGCGTTGCCGAACTGCCGGATTTCATAAGGAAAACAATGAGTTCAGATATCAGTGCCCTGCTCCCTGCCTATGATTGCACCGAGCTTTTCAAGGCGCTGCAGGTCGCTTTGTCGTGGCAATGGGACGGTCGGTTTCAGACCGCTCTGGCGCAGATCTGCATTGCGGAACAAGATGCCATGCGCGCCACCCTGGAAAACCATCTGGGCCCGGCCTGGGACAGCGCCACCATCGACACGGCCCCGGACTTGGTGCAACGCGCCATCGGTAGGCTGGGCGGCGTCATGCCGGGCCAGTTGCTCTTTGCCGTCGGTCTGCCCCAGGATGGTATTGTCTTCTGCGCCTGGTGGCCCTGGGGCAACGGCCGGACCATTTCCCTCCGCATCGGCGCCAGCCAGGAGGGCGCGGCCCTGCTGGCCCTGTTGGCCACCTCCGCCGGCAGATGATCCTCCCCTCCCTGTGGCCTTGCCACGCCCTGTAGGCAGACCAGGCCAAGTCAGCAGTAAAAAATGTTCGAGGTCCGGGCATGCGCAGGCACAGTTTTATGGTTAGTCTTAATCGTCTGGCGAGTCACCGTTGTTTTTCCGGGAATCCGGTCCGGGTTTGCGGAATTATGGTCGTTGCAAGATGGGTAGGTAAAGCCAGGTTTCCGCCTAACCACCTGGAATGTATGAGGTATGAAAGTTTCAGGAAGTTTTGTAAACGCCTGGTATGTTTTTTGCAGTGAAATAACGAAAGCTGGCACGGACGGCCGACTAGGGGTGGACTGGATTCATTGGCGTGTTATGTGGGGGAACCGAAGGGGATTTCGTGGCCATGCGCGCTTGTTTGCGTTGCGTTGCGTGGTGAGGTTCAGGGATTAATTTAAATAAGGAGGATGGGGAAATGGTTAAGAGGATGATGGTGGTGCTGGTTGCAGTATTGTTGCTGGATGCGGGTGTCGTGGGTGCCGGGACGGCCGGGATGAGCGGGTTGTGGACTTTTGATGGGGATACTCATAGCGAAACCTCCCCCTCCGTGCCTTTGACCGGCGTGTTCAATTTCAATACTCATGGCATCACCCTGGTAAGTGTGGAACCATTTTTTGGCGTCACGTTTTCGATTTATGGCCCCTTCACCGACCTAATGAACGGCTACTATGTGGCCAATGATTTGCTGTATTCTTGGGGCGTCGATGTCAATCTGCCGTTTGACGACCAGCTTTGGGAGATCACCGATCTCGGTAACGGGCATGCCAGCGTGCTTAATAACAGTTTCCCCGGCAACGTCATCAACGGAACCC
>DYDL01000328.1 GCA_020717925.1 Desulfocapsa sp. | reverse complement strand
ACCGGGTGCTGGATCTCATCCTCTACATGGAGGCACAGAAGCCGCTGTGATTTAATTAGCAAGCGTTAACTTCGCCGTTCGTTTTGCTTGCACTTGTATCCCTTGCGGCGCGAGGAGAAGCCCCTCCTCGCGCATCTGATTTTTCTTCGGGGTACCTTTCCGTCCTCTATCAATTTCCCAAAACGGGAACTTTTGTCCTTGATATGTGGTTGGGAACTCGGGTAAGATAAATGAGAATAATCTCCAAGAGAAATCTGCGTGAATTTTGGGAGAAGCATCGGGATGCCGAGCAAGCCCTTAAGGTATGGCACGCCGAGGCGGAGGCAGCGGCCTGGCGGGATCCAACCGAAATCAAAACGCAGTACCGCAGCGCCAGTATTCTTAAGGACAGCCGGGTAGTTTTCAATATTTGCGGCAACAAGTACCGTTTGGTTGTGAGAATAAACTACCACTTTTCCGTGGTCTACATCCGGTTTGTCGGTACGCACAAGGAATACGACGCGATAAACGCCGAGGTGGTGTGATGTTTCCCAAGGTCATTAAAACCGAAACAGAATACGATGCGGCTCTGGCCCGCATCAACGAACTTATGGATGCGCTTCCTGGCACTTCCGAGGGCGATGAGCTGGAACTTCTGGTCGCCCTGGTGGAAATGTACGAAAGGCAGCACTACCCTATTGGTCCACCCAGTCCAATAGAGGCAGTCAGGTTTCGGATGGAGCAGCTCAATTTAAAGCAAAAAGATCTTCTTCCATACATCGGGAGCCGTGGCAAGGTTTCCGAGATCCTTTCCGGCCGGCGAACATTGAGTCTGCCCATGATCCGTAAACTCCATGCCGGTCTCGGCATCCCGGCCCACGTTCTCCTGCAAGAACCTGATGTCTCTTATTCCGTCTCGCCGGAAAGGATCGAATGGCCAAAATTTCCCCTGGCCGAAATGCTGAGGCGGCAGTGGCTGCCTGATTTTCACGGCACGCTGGCCAAGGCGAAACAACAGGCCGAGGAGTTGCTGCGCAACTGGGCTTCGCCTCTTGACCACGCCATCCTCCAGCCCGCCCTGTTGCGGCAGCATGTCCGGGCCGGTAGCGAATCCGACGCATACGCTCTCGCCGCCTGGCGCGTTCGCGTTTCTCTCCTGGCCCTCCAGCAATCCCTGCCCCCCTATAACCCGAGCATGATCACGCAGGACTTTGCGCGCGACCTGGTGCGCCTGAGCTACCTTGACAATGGTCCGCAACTGGCCAGGGAGTTTCTCCACAAGAACGGCATTCATTTGGTGGTGGAAAGCCATCTGCCCCACACCCACCTGGACGGCGCCGCCATCAAATTGCCCGACGGTTCACCGCTGGTGGCCATGACCTTGCGCCACAACCGCCTAGATAATTTTTGGTTTACCCTCTGCCACGAACTGGCCCATGTTGCCCTGCATCTTGATAAGGAAGACTACGAGGCCTTTTTCGATGATCTCGATCAGGCGGAAATCACTGCCTGCGAAAAAGACGCCGACCATTGGGCCGCCGAGGCCCTGATTCCTTCGGGATCGTGGCAAGCCGCCGAGATGGGGCGCACTCCCTCGGCCCAGAAAATCATCGATTTTTCTTCCAGCCTGCGGATCAGCCCGGCTATCCCGGCAGGACGCGTCCGCCGGGAGCAGAGGAATTACAAGCTGTTCAGCAAGTTGGTGGGGTACAACAAGGTGCAGAAATTTTTCCTTGGCTAATAATCCCAGCAGGCTACCATGAAAAGCAGGGCGACCTGTGGGGCATCGACATCGTGCCCAAGTACATCCCGGCCGATGTCTTCGACTTTGAGAGCAAACGCGAGATTGTGCGGGTCAAACGTGGGGCGGTCGAACAAAGTGACCTGCCCGGCATGGAAAAGCCGAAACAACTTCATATGCCTGAATATGAAGAGGTCTGGACCGGCGACTACATCTTTGAAAACGAGTGGCAGTCCTTCCGCACCAAGAAGGATCGCAAACGGCGCTATCAAATAATGCGACCTGTCTCACTGACATCTGACGCTAGTTTTTTGATTAAGGTGTTCACATGACCCAACCAAAAACCCCGCCTGCCATTGAATCCGACGCCCTCAAGGCCAACCTGCTGGAAACCGCGGTGGGGGA
>DYDL01000327.1 GCA_020717925.1 Desulfocapsa sp. | reverse complement strand
AAAATCAACCAAGCTCCTGCCTGAGGATGATCCCCGCCACAAATCCCTTTCCAGTTCCGCTTCAATCTCCGCCACCGTCGGAAGGCTGGATTTCAAATCATCCGGCAGGGATTGGGTGATTTGCCTTTCCCACTGGGCAACGCCGATGGGTGCTCCCTAAGTAACCAAGTAACAAACGTCCGTTGGGGTTCCTTTTTCCGCTTGACGAATGCGATCTGTTTGACGTATGATTTTGATCATGATTATACGTGCAATAAGGAGGGTAATATTATGAGGGCAAGTTTTACGCGAGACGAAATGATCAGCGCCACCACTGCGGCGAAGAGTTTCGGCAAGGTCGTTGCGGACCTTGCCGATCACCGGCGCGACAAGGCTGCCGTGGTCAGGAACAATGAGATTACCGCTGTCATTCTGCCGGTGGAGGAGTATGAATACATGGCGAACATCGTCGAGCTTGTCGAACATCTCGAAATCTACGACCTCGTAGCCAGGAGAAGGAAAACTTCCGACAAACGGATTCCGCTGAACGCGCTCTTGCAGGAGGAAGGCGTTGCGCTATAATGTGGTGTTCACCGAGGAGGCGGCTGCCGATTTCAGGGCCCTGGACGGTTCGGTCAAAAAGCTGGTCGCCACGCAACTCAAGAAGCTGGAAGAATCTCCACATCTTGGTCAGCCGCTCGGTAATATGCGCGGCTTTGATCTGACCGGGTATTACAAGCTGTATGCAGCCAAGAAGTCGATCCGGGTGGTCTACCGGATCGTGGAGGAAGAAGTGGTAGTCGAGGTTGTCGGCATTGGCAGGCGGGAGGATTTCGAAATCTATGCCGACGTGGCCAGAAGATTGCTGAAAAAGGCGTAATGGTACATCGTTGCGTCCGAGGCTATCCGGAACCCGGACCACGGGATCACCCGGTCCGGCTGGCCGAATGAACACACTAAATCACGAAGTAAACTATGTCCCCTCTGCCCCCCCTGGTCTCAAGCCGCTTTATGTTCCTTGAGCCAGTCGCGGAGGGCTTTGTTGATGCGGGTCTGCCAGCCCTTGCCAGTCGCCTTGAAGGCGGCCAGAATGTCGTTGTCGAAACGGAGCGTGGTTGATGATTTTGTGCCGCTGCCTAAAACTCGGCCTGGCTTTGGGCAAGCATCTTGGCTGCTGTCTGTTCAGGCAGGATTTCGCGTAAGACCTTGCTGGCAGGTCTGGCTTTTTTGAAATCAGCAGCGGTCCATTCCGGGTTCTCTTCGTCGATCTGGGTTGGATTGATTTTATTGGTGGCCATGTCTTTTCACCTCCCTCGGATTCGCTTTACGAAAGCTGATTATGTGCAGGTCTTCGCCCCTGGGCGTAAATACCACCGCATATAACCGTCCATCGATAAAGCCGAAGGCGCGGAAACGCCTTTCACCGTAATCCCTGCGTTTGTCTTCCAGAACGACGGCCTGGCTCCAGTCCATATCGGCAACCAGGCTGAATGGCAATCCTCGTTCAGCAATATTCTTGTGGAAACAGGGTCGTTCGCAGTAGCCCGGCCGAAGTTAGTGAACAAATGAACAGCGTTGTCCCGGGGATGGCCCTGTCTCGCGGAGCTCAACGTACGCTTCCTCCAAGACTTGTTTGACGATTGCTGAGTATTTTTTCTTAAGATCTGGCATGGCTCGCTAAAGCTTTCCTCTGTTGGTCTAGGCTCTTTCTGGATTAACGGGCATATCTTCAATCGCTAAGATGCGCACCCGATCAATATCGTCGAAATAATAATCAAAATGATAATCTGGTTGCGGTCCTAACACCTTGATCAGAGAATGCTTGTCAACCCTGAGTTTTTCTTGGGAGGTTTTATTTCTGGTTCCTGTGAGCTGGATGATTGCGTCGGGGACGAGCATGACCACCAGTTTCATCCGTGTCTGATCCATGGCGGGTTCCCCTAGATGCTTCGAATGTTATTTTTTCTAGCCTTCCCTGAGCAAATTGCTCCAAAAAACCATACATCTCTCCCGGCTTGCGAGCAAGGAGTACATTGCTAGATATGGGGCCGACCGGGATGGGCAGCCGGCCCGGCTACCTGATCAAGACTTGGCTGGGCCGGGGAAGCACTGCCAAATCTCCATCAACAGATCACTTGACCAATACCATTCAGTACCATACAATATTAT
>DYDL01000326.1 GCA_020717925.1 Desulfocapsa sp. | reverse complement strand
GGATCGTATCCTCGCTCACGCCTAAATGAGCCGCGATTTCATCCATGGATAACCATCGTTCTACGCCCCCAGTCACCCTTTGCTTCACCCCGACACGTCTATCGCTCATATAGCTTGTCTCCTCGCTCGCCTGTGAGCGGCTACCGTGGACAATGCTCGTTTCACCCTTCTGCGGATTGCTACAGAATACAACGGCAAGATGCATACCACAATCAGCCACTGAAGGGAACGGAATTCTTAGCCCGACTTTCGCAACTCGGGTATGATAATGACTTTTTTTGACTGAGCGCTCAAGTAATTTCTTAGGTTTATTGGGGTTAATGGCGATAAAAGGGCGTGCGGTGAAGACCTACTATCTTGCCAAGTCTGACGGATGTGACAGACTTTGGACATGTTTTTAAGAGCGACGCATAGATGGAAGAATGGGAAAGAGCACCGGTATTGGAGTATCGTGGAAAACCGGCGAGTGCATGGCCGGCGGACGGTGCAGAAGACGGTGCTGTATTTGGGAGAGATCAACGACACGCAACAAGCCGGGTGGTGCCGAACGATCGAAACGTTGGAGGATAAGCGGCGGGTTCAGTTGTCACTGTTTCCGGAAGATCGAGAACCGCCGGCGGAATGCCGCGCGATGCAGGTTCGGATGGATCGCCTGGAGTTGTTGCGCCCGCGGCAGTGGGGTGCTTGTTGGCTGGCGCTGGAGTTATGGGAACAGTTGAGGCTGGACGAATTCTGGTGGGATCGGTTGCGGCCGTCGCGCGAAGGGACGCGGTGGTTGAATGTGCTCAAGACGCTGGCCTGCTATCGGCTGATCGAACCGGGCAGCGAGTGGCGCTTGCACCGGTTGTGGTTCGATCAGAGTGCATTGGCGGATCTGCTTGGAGAAGATTTTGGGATAGCGGAGAAGGACACGTTGTATCGTTGTCTGGACAAGGTGGTGGAACACAAGACGGCGATGTTTTCGTATTTGAAGGAACGGTGGCAGAACTTGTTCGACGCCAAGTATGACGTGTTGTTGTATGATCTGACGAGCACCTATTTCGAGAGCAATCCGCCGTTTGGAGAAAAGGACAAGCGGAAATTTGGGCATAGCCGCGACAAGCGGTCGGATTGTGTGCAAGTAATCGTGGCGCTGATCGTGACACCGGAAGGACTGCCGTTGGCGTATGAAGTGCTGGCGGGAAACACTTCCGACAAAACGACCTTGCGTGATTTTCTACGGCGGATCGAAGCACAGTACGGGAAGGCCGCGCGGATCTGGGTGATGGATCGCGGGATACCGACAGAAGCGGTGTTGAAAGAGATGCGCGCGAGCGATCCGCCGGTCTGGTATTTGGTCGGAACACCGAAGGGGCGACTTTCAAGGTTGGAAGAAGATTTGGCGGTCTTGCCGTGGCAAGAGGTTCGCAAAGGGGTGGAAGTCAAAATATTGCCGCGGGATGGAGAACTGTATGTGCTGGCGCAGAGCTGTGACCGGGTGAACAAAGAGCGCGCGATGCGCCGGCGGCAGCTCAAGAATTTATGGAAACGTCTGAAACAACTTGGCGGGATGAAACTCAAACGCGATGCGCTGTTATTGAAGCTGGGAGCGGCGCGGCAGATGTCGCCATCGGCGTGGCGACTGGTGAAGATCGTTATGCCGCACGCGGGAGAGCCATTGTGCTTTGCGTTGCAGAAAGAACGATTGCGCCAGACGCGGCGCCGGGAAGGACGCTATTTGTTACGCACCAATCTCACGGATACGGATCCCGCCAGGCTTTGGACGTTCTACACACAACTGGTGCACGTGGAGGACGCATTTCGCAATCTGAAGGACGATTTGGCAATTCGTCCGATTTATCACCAGAAAGAAAGCCGGATCGAAGCGCACATTTTTGTGGCGTTTCTATCCTATTGTTTGCATATAACGTTGGCTCAACGGATGAAGACGCATGCACCAGGATTGACCTCGCGCTCGGTATTGGAACAGATGAAAGCCATGCAGATGCTCGACGTGCGCGTGCCAACCACCGATGGCCGGTGGCTGCATATGGCCCGTTATACACAACCGGACAAGACCCAGCAGTTACTACTGGCTCAACTCGGGCTGGTTTTACCGCCACAACCGCCGCCCAAAATCACGAACAACAAGGAACAGAAAACAACCGATGTGGTGAAGACCTAAG
>DYDL01000003.1 GCA_020717925.1 Desulfocapsa sp. | reverse complement strand
TTTTTCGGAGGTGTTGTAATACAGTACCACCTTCTGATCGGCATGGACGATAATCGTCACGCCGTCTGCGGCATAAATGTCGTGCGTTTCCAATTGCCGGTTCCCGTTGGTGTCTTCGTAGGTATTGCCCAAGCCGTCCACGAAGAGCGAATGGACCTCGCCGGTCCATTTTGCTCCCGACACGAGGTCGCTTACAGGCCAGAAGACGGCTTGATATATGGCGCCATCGCCGGACCGCGTCGAACTGACGACCGAGGCGGCAGATCCAGAGGCCATGCCGCCCAGAATACCACCAAAGGCCCTGGCCAGGGCATCTTCCAACTGTCCGGGGTTGGTGGCATAGAAATAGTTGTCAGGGAGGCCATCCGCGCCCGAACCGCCGGTGGCGTTGTGTGTCTTATCCCATTGCGCCGTCGACGTAATCGTGCCGCTGCCGCTGCCATCGGCAAAGCCGCCCCATTTGGAGGCATACCAGAGCGGATCCTTGAGCAGCAATCCCCCCGCCGCCCCGGCCAGGGCATAAACTTTTGTGGATGGACCATCAACCGTACATGTGCCATGGCCGGAACGACAATTACAGCCATCGCCGCCATGGCAATCCGGCCCTAACTCATCTGTACCGTCTGTAGTGTCGGTATACGTGAAGCCGCAGATGCCGGAGTGGGCATGGAAGCCATCGTTCGTTGTGCCGCTCAGCACATACCCGAAACCCATGGAGTAACCGGTACTTTGTGCAATAACCTGCGTAGTTATGGAAATGGTATTGGCGTTAATGGTGTATTCAAGAACGCCCCACATATCCTGATCATAATCACCACCCTGTTCGCTGTCCTCCCAGTTGATATAAAACTTGCCGCTGCCGACTCCGTGACCATCGTTTATTGCCTGGCTCACGATCTTGAAATCGACGACAGCGCAGTTGCCGGCCGGACTGAGCGCGGTGTTCCGGCAGGCGGGCAGGAGGGTTACCGCCGTAACACTGGGATTACTTGGATCGGGGATCTCAATGGTCGGCACGGAGGGGGCCATGGCCACGGAAAAGGTGTCTATGGTTAGCTCGCCGTTGTCGGTGAGAGGATGCTTGGCCCGGATATCCTCGGTATGGGCATAATAGGCGAGCCCTGCTTCCCGGAAAGAGCCATACATTCGCGGGGCATCGGGGCACATCCCCTGCGCCTCGCCAAGGGAAGTGACTTCTTTCTCCGTACATAACTGGTCGGTAAGGGCCGCGGTTTGCCCAATAAAATAATCATTGCCGTTGATGCCTTCGTGGTCGCTGTCGCCGACCGCATTGGTCATGGCTGTGGTATTGCCGGGAATATCCCCGGCATTCCAGATGCCCGTTGTGGCCAAATTTGAATCAAGGCCATCCGCGTCATAGGAGGGAATGCTGGAATTGAAATTCACGATATTCAAGCTTCCGCAATAGTTGTGAGGGGCCGAGGGATTGATCGTGGAGTCCAATAAGGGATCGTTATATACTTCAGGCTTGCTCAAGCCGCTGATGAAGCTTGAGTCATCGGAGTAATAGGCACCGATTACGCCGCCGCCAGCGAAATAGTTGATGGCCTGATAAAAGATCTCAGAAAAGGGATTTCCCCAGTTTTTGCACCTGCCGTCGTCCGTGACCGTGCCGAAGGCGGAGAGACCCCACGAGCAGTTGTCCCCACCGGCGGCGGAGTCATTATAGTAGCCGTCGCCATGATCATAGCCGACAATGCGATAAAGACTCCAGGCATTGATCAAACCCTTGGCATCAGCGTCGGCTTTCGTCCCGCCGGCCGATACCGCCACGAGCGGGAAGGTGCCGTCGATGGAAACATTGATTTCGTCCGACATTTTGCCCACATTGCGGATCAGTGATCCACCCGAGGCGTGTTGGTCGTAGGAGCCGGCGACCATGCCGAAATACATCTGATTGGCGTCGCCATACACCTGCAAGAGGCCAAGGGGCTTGTAGTTGCCGCTGGGGTATTGTTTGCATTTCTCGGTGCCGATGAGCGTGGGCACGCAGGCCTGGACACGGGCAACGTAGTTCATCTGTCCAACGCCTTTGCTAAAGTCCGGACTGCTCGTATAGGCATTGATGCCTGACGCGGCGGCATTGGAGTTGTCGGCGGCATGGTTGTCCTTCGGCGCTCCCGAAGCCCAGGTGCACTGCCAGCGTTCGTTGCTGGCCCACAATGAGTAATTGCCCTTGGCTACCTTGATAAGAGGCGGATCGGTGATGGCTTGTGAATAACCGGTGCTGCTGGTATCGGTGGTATTGGCAAAGGTGAGGCCGTTTCTTTTGAGGTCTGCGTCTGTCAGGGTGTAATGACCGCCCGCCACGGAAAAGGGGGTCAATTTATCAAGGTCGGCGCCGTTGTAGTATTTGGCCCAGCTATGAGCATCATGTGGCAGATAGGTCCGCTCCAGAATCGTGGTGGTCGCCGTGTCCACCCGGCGGTGGCCGCCGAAAAGAACCTTGCGGATCACGTCGATGCGCGACATGGAAATCCAGTTCAGGAAGTTGCCGCTCCAGTAGCTGTCGTTGGCGCCGGTACAATAGTGATCCGCGTCGGTGCTGGCCTTGGGCTCGAAGCGCAGATCCGTCGTGTTATAGTCATAACACTTGGAACTGTCGAAGTAGCCGTAATAGGTGATGGAATATTTATAGGTGGTATCGACGACCCCATCTCCATCAAGATCCACGGTATCGTTATACGCCTTGAAATAAAGTTGATGGTCATTGGAGGCGGCGATCATCACCATGGGCGGATCCTTCTCGCCTCCCAGGAAGGGCGGGATGGCATCCGGGTTGCAACTATCGCAGTAATCCGCCACCACCGCCAGCGTCCATTGCGGGCTCGCTAGCCCCAGACACAACAGCAGCAAGGCCAGCAGCCATATTCCCTTGGTCCGCCTACTCATGCGGGATTCCATGATGACCTCTCCTCTATTCTGGCGCCTGCCCCGCCGTCCACGAAAGGCGGCGACAGGGTGGCATATGAACCTTCAATCGGCCGATTTTCCTAATAATTGCATGGCCCTTCCTGCCCGACAACATGCCGCCACTGCTGGTGAACCGTGGACTCGCTGTTGCCAAGGCCAATGTGCCGGGACGTAACATCGTAGACCATGGTGACGCCACCTCCGGAGGAACCCTTGCCCTGTCCCTCATAACCGGCAGCCATCTGTATGGAGCCACCCGGGTTCCATTCGTTTTGGCCGGCAAAGCTGACCAGCGTGCGGGGCATGGTGGCATCCGGGTCGGCTGGATCTACCGTGCCGGGCAAAAACATATCGGGGATTTGGGGTGCCTCGACTGTTGCCCCCGCCGCCACCAACAGGGCCTGCTCGTCCGCGCTCAGCGGTTTGTACACCAGGCTCGTGCGTGTATGGTATTGGAAGTCGGAAATGACCACCAGGGGGCGATATTTCTGGTAAACGGAATCGCCAACCGTATTGTCACCGTTCAGGTTGCGGAAGCCGGTCCTGCAGGAGATGTTCTGCTCCAGGATTTCCGCGCCAAGATCCACGCCGCCGTTTGCCTGGTAAAACGCCATGTTGTATACTTTTTCATTACCGGCGATCTGCACCTCGAAGGTGGAGGTGGTGGTGGCGGAGACGCCGATGATGACCAGGAGGAGCAAAGTCAACAGGGCTGCCACCAGCACAAAGCCGTTCTCGTTTCTGGCGATGGAGATAGAGGGTGTCATCGTGCGGTTCCTTGCGCGGCAGGTTTTAAGGGTAGGCGTTAATGACCGAAGTCAAGGTAACGGTTCGGGAACCGTTCACTGTGGAGGCAATGACTCGGATGGTGGTGGAACCGGAGAGGCCGCTGATCGGTGTGGGCACGCCCGGCGCGACATTGGCCGCGATGATCACATCGCCGCGCTGCCCGAGTTGGCTCCAATAGTAGTCGGCGCCGCCCGCCACCGTGGCGTCGCTTCCATTGTTGTCGAGACCCGCCTCGCCGGTATCGGCGGGGGTAGTTTGGTTGATGTCCACCAACTGGGCAATGGGCAGGGCCTTGAATGCCTCCATGCGCTGGGCGGCCACGGTGGTAAGTTCCGTGATGGTCATGGCCACCGCGTTGCCTCCCGTGGCGGTGGTCTGCATGGTGGCCACGCCCAAAATGCCGATGGCAAAGAGAATGATGGCGATCATCACCTCAATGAGCGTGAAGCCGGCCTGGTTTTTCGCGCAAGTATCCATCATTGTAACAATCCCATGTTATTACCTGTTTTTACAAACCACCGTGGTTTCCAGAAGCCGCCTACGGTAATGGTCGTTGGGGCTAATGACTTTGTTGCCTATCACGTAGGTGTTTGAGTCGGAATAGTTGAGGTCGGGCTGGGCGGCGCGGGCCAGGATCCAGACTCGTACCGCCCGGATATTAAGCGAATTAATGGCTATGCCCGAGCCCGTACCCGCGATGAAACCGTTGCCTCCCGCGCCAGGTCCATCGGTGGCATCGATGAAGCCGTCACCGTTCGTATCCAAATTGTACCATTTTCCGTCGCCCGCAAGATTCGCGGCCCAGATGGTTTGTTGCGTGCCGCCAACGGTATAGGTTTCGGGAATTCTGTCGCCAGTGGCGTCATAGGCATAGGCAAAGGCGATGGCTTGAATATCCGTGGCCATGGGATCATAGGCTGGGACCGCGACGCTGCCGTCTCTACGCCCGAGCGGCGCCGCCCCCGCGTCGGCGATGCCGTCGCCGTTCGCGTCATCGGCCGGAGCGAAACCATAGGCGATATCCTCGTCGGCATCGGCCACGCTCCTGTTCGCGTTGAGGTCCATGGTCATATGGATCCAGGAAGGCGATCCCGGCACAACAACCGTCGCGTCCGGAAACAGGGTCGGACTCGGGTTGATGGTTCCATTCCAGTCATAGCCCGCCAAGCGGATATCGCGCTCCAGCATTTCCATGGCGGCCCGGACATTGGACTGCATATAGGCAGTGGCGTCCTCTTTCAGGTAGCTCTGGTGCATGGCGTTAAAGGCGGCGAAGATCGCCCCGCCTACGCAGGAGGAGATCACGACCGTGATCATGAGTTCCACCAGGGTGAAGCCTTTGGAGTTCCGCTGTATCCGCATCCGGCTCATGCTCTTTTTTTTGGCAACACCATTAACGTACAATGCTGAACCCTCCCATGGTGTTGAGCGTCACGTCGTATTTGGTGATCCCGACCCCCTTGCGGTTTGTGAGCCGCACCGTTCCGGTTGTTGCCAGGTCGTTGTTGCCTTTCGGCAACCCGCGAGGGGTGAAGGTGAAACAAGGAAGTGGGGTGGCGTCGGCGTTCAGGCCAAAGGTGTTGGAAACCATGGTAACGCCCCCGCCGTAGCCGGAAAAATCAGTCTGGGCGAGCGCTGTGTCGGCCGCTGCGTCGAATTGATGGTTTTGATTGCTGTCCACAAAGACGACGTAGTCATACGTTATTCCATTTACCGGCTGATTGAAAGTCACCGTGACCCAAGTGTTGCGCTTCGCCGCCTCCAACTTGGCCTTCTGGAAATTGGAGACTATGTCCCGGGCCGCCGCCTTGAGCTGGTAATCTGGATAGGTACTGACCATGGCGGGAATGCCGATGGCGGACAGGATACCGATGATGGCGATGACCATCATCAGTTCCGCCAGGGTGAAGCCCCCCTGATGCCGCCCTGGCCGTTGCCCGCTCCGCAACAGTTTATGCAATAATCCCATGCCTCTGTCCCTTTCCCTGGTAAGATCGTCCTTCCTTGCGCCTTCCCCTTCATGCCAGTGCAAGAGCAATTTCCGTTCCAACGCGCTCAGTATGCAATAAATATGCGGCCCATTGCAGGATGTCAGCCTTAGCAAACCGCGGGGCGCGGCGCCATAAAAAAATTCCTCCTCACTCCCCGCCCCTAAGCCAGTTGTCATGCAACCCGCTCATTTTATATCGATTCCGCCGGGCTCATTATTAATAAAGTTAATAATGGTTGATTATTTATCATTATTCCAGCTAATTATGATTTGTAAACTTTGTGGGGGGGGGGAGTTGGGAGTGTGATGGAAGAACTGAAAGCTGACCGCTGACATATGACCGCTTATTTCACCGTCATATCCTTCCAGGCAAGCCTGCCCACTGCGCACCTTGCATCGTGTCCGGTTGTGTTATACAATAAAAAAAGTAAGCACAGGGGGGACTGTGAAATTTGAATGGCACGGAACAAAGGCCGCCGCGAACCTGCGCAAGCATGGGGTTTCATTTAATGAAGCCGCAACAGTCTTTGCCGACGCTCTTGCGAATGTCTTCCCGGATCTGGACCATTCCGACGATGAGACCCGCTTTCTGATTATCGGCATGTCAGAGGCTGGGCGGGTCTTGGTTGTCTCTCACACGGACAGGGATGAGCGGACCCGAATCATATCAGCACGTGAAGCGACACGAACGGAGCGAAATTTTTATGAAAAAAGCTGTTAAAGCGCCTGACGATTTGAGGTCGGAATATGATTTTGCTTCGATGCCCGGGGGGGTACGTGGCAAGTATGCCGCCCGCTATCGGCAAGGGGTGAATATCGTCAAACTTGATGATGACGTTTCCGCCGCCTTCCCGGATGCAAAGGCGGTCAATGACGCCCTTCGTTCCCTCATTCGGATAGCACAGACCAAAGTGAAACATGCCTGAGGTCTAACGTCGGACTATATTATTGCAATCGGTTCGGTTGCAGCTTCTTCTATTCCACCGTCATATCCTTCCAGGAACGCAAACCGCTGCGCACCTTGAAGGCCGGGGTGAAGAGGAGGTCGGCGAGTTCGCCGGTGCTTTTCTGGATAATGGCGGTGATGGCGCCATCCGGTTCCTGGCCGATATGGAGAGCCGAACTGGCGGCCAACCCCTGACCCAGGTCCAGGGTCGCCTTGACCCGGGTTACGGGCGTATTGATGCCGGGTAGATTGATCTCCTCTACGCCGTTGTCCCAAACCGGCCGCTGGTTGGCGGTGCCAGTTTCAAAGTACAGGGCATGCAACGCGCTACGGCCGCCGTAATCGCAGAGCGCCTGGCTGGGGACAAAGGTGGTGAACAGGGTTAAGCCGCCAGCGATCACCGGCTTGCTCAACGACCGTTCGCCGGTGGTGGTCAGCCGGTGTCGCCAGCCGTCCCTTTGCCCCTGCTCTTGCAGAAGATGTTCGAACTCACCGTAATAACCGAGGTCATCGGCCCGATACACCCCGCCGTCAGCGGTGACCATGAGCCCGGTGCCATCCAGGAGCGTATCGCCAGTCACAGTGCAGCTCGTATCAATATTGTGAAAATAGTCTGGCCGGTGTTCCTGATTAAAGAAGGGGTCCATGACGCCATACAGATATTCCTGCTCCGTGCTGGCGCGGTCTTCCTGGCTGAAGTAACGGCCCGTGCCAAAGTAGACCCAGACCCGCTTGTCAAAGTCCAGGCTCAGGGCGGGCGGGGCGGTAATGGGGCGTGGCGAGGCAAAAAGTTTGCTCAGGCGCCAGGGGTGAGCGGGGTCAAGGGGGTCACGGACATATGACCCGCCCGCGTTGCCGCCGTATGGCACACCGCCGCAATTGCCGGCCGTGCACAGCCAGGGAACCGTAATCTTGTAGACCGCCCCCTCACTGCCGCCAGCCGCATTCTCATGGGCCTCGGTCAGATAGATGGCGTCCACGTTATAATTCAACCCCATGTCAAAGGGGGCAGCCCCACCCAGGAAACCCTTGGGGTCATCGGTGGCAAAGAGCCAGTCGTGCGCTCCATTACGGTATGGCTCGCCGGTGGCCAGATCAATGATATAGATATGGCCGTTGATTGCGCTCTTACCGTTGAAGCCATCAAAGCTCCCCTGGTTCCCGCTGGGGCCGGAGCCCAGGACGAGAAACCACTTGTCATCCCAGGTCCGGGTCTTCATGTCCAGAGGGCCAACCTTGACGATGGCCGGGGCGCAGGTGGTGAGTCCCAGGTCATCATAGCTCCTTTCCCAGAGCAGACGTGGGGCGCGCGGATTGGTGATGTCGATGGCGAAGTAGCTTGAAGTGAAGCGCCGGGTGACGTCGATGCCGTCATAATTGAAGTCGTCAACGACCTCGATCTCCTTGCCGCCCAGGCCCAGGCCGCCGACCAGCACGGTGCCCCAGCCATTGGGATGCACGGCATCATCCGGAAAGATCCTGGCATCACCGACCTTGGGCGGCAGGTCAACATAATAAACATGACCATAATCCGGCCGAGCCAGCCACTTCAGGTGGGGTAGCAGGGCCTGGGGAATATAGGCCCACAACTCGGCGCCAATGGTCTCCCCAGCCCCGGCACTGGCCGGCTTGATAAATGCCCGCGCCTCGGCGTCGTATAACCAGGAGGTAAAGGCGTGCAGCATGCCATCGTTGGCCCCGACGTAGACCATGGTCTCCCGGCCCAGGACGTTGGCAGTGCCAGGCTCCCGCCGCGGGGTATATTTTTGGGCATAGGCCTCATAGGAGAGATCGCCGTAGATCAGGCCGAAGCGGTCGGGCGGCCCGGCCACGCTCACCGGGGTGGCATGAATGGTATCCCCGAGCTTCAGGGTGCGGCCATTAACGGTGCGGTTGCGCACCTGGGTAATGCCCGCCAATCCCGTGTCCTGGCCGCGGATATAGCGGATGAGATTGGCACCCCGGTCCGTATGGCTGTTGCCCAGATAGCCCCAGGCAACGCCATCCTTCACCCCGAGGTACGGACGGATGAGGTTGGCATTGGCATGCTCAAAGGCGGTGAAGCCGGCGCCATCCAGACTGGTATGGATCGTCCGGTCGTCGGGCCGGGTCGCGGCCAGCACCGCGCCGGCATCCCACACCGGCCACAGGTCGGTCATGGCCACGGCGGGCAAGGGGCTGTCGTTTTGCAGGTCAGGGTAAGGAAATGCGGCCGACACCGCGAAGCGATCGACCACCGTGTTGCCCTGCTCGTCCACCCGAAAGCGCACCACCCGATCGGCCGCGACCTCCAATTGCTGGTCCTGATCGGTGTCCTCGCGCAGCATGCCCCATGGATCCACCCAGAGCGACTGCAATGCCCCGGCCCAGGTAGCGGACTCCAGGCGGCCGCCATCCAGCGCTACCTCGGTAAGCCGCGGCGCAAAAGAGGCCTGCACCACGGTGCCCTCTCCAGATGCGGAGGTGGTCAGCATGGCAACAGAGGTGCCGGAGGCACTCTTGGCGAAGATATCCACGATGGCGCTCTGCAGGGCGCCCTCCAGCCGCGCCCCGTCCGTGGCCTCGAAATAGGTGTCAGGCAGGGTGTCGTTGTTGGCATCCCACTCCTGGTTCAGGTCTGGGATCTGGTTGTTGTTGCTGTCCACAAAGCCGCCGTTTTTGGCCGCGTCCTGCATGAGCATGCGGGCCGAGGCATCATTGCCAAAGGCATGGATCGGGTAAAGGATCAGGTGCTGCCCGCCCGCCAGGTCGGGGCGCAAGTCAACAGTGCGGGCATAGAGGGCCAGATCGTCAAGAAAATCCGTGCCGCCGTCGGCATAGTCGCAGTTGCTGCCAAGCTCTTCATCGCAGGCAGTATGGTCGCCGTCATGATCGTAATCCTTGTACTCCGCCGGGATCTTGCTGTCCTTGGTCGAAGCGCCATCGCTGAACAGGATGACGAAACTGCTAGAGCAGGGCACGAATTCCTCGCCATTGTAATATGGATCCTGCTCCGGGCTGCCGTGTGGAATCGAATTACCAGGATAATCCAGCCCGGCCTGCACCTCCTGCTGCCGGAAATACTGCATGGCCACATAAAAGGCCTCGGCCAGCGGGCTGCGGGTATCGGCGCTGGCATGGGCGAAATCGGCGACAATGGTCTGAATATCGCTACCCACGGGATGGGCGATGAAGCCGCCGGAACCGTTGACGCCAGTGCCCTGGTTAAAAAACTCGCTGCCCCAGCGCGCCAGGTCGCCGACCCGTTGGAGCACGCCGGCCACATTGTGCCCGTGAAAATCGTTGGGCTCATAGGCTTCCTGTTTGTCCACCGCGATCGGATAACGATCCGCCTGGGCAAAGGGATTGCTCTCCTGGCTCACATAGAGCGCGCCGTCAGCCACGCCGTAATAATAGCTGCCCGCGTACGGCGACACCGCCGCGCCGCTGCTCTTGGTGCTGTCATGGAGTTTGACAAAGGTTTGCCCGGCCTGGGTCGGCGCTTCGCCATACAAGGTCTGCCTGCCAACGCCAGTGGCGGCCGAGGCCCGGCCGCCCATGAGCACCTTACGGGCCACATCAATGCGCCGCATGGTCGCCCAGTTCAGCCAGTTACCATCCCACAACTGCTCGGCCGCCACCTGGGCATCGGCCAGGCAGGCTAGGGCGCCGCTGGTATCCGCCACCTGCCAGGCGTTGGTGCAGCCGCCGCCCTGGTACTGCAGCTTGCGGTATTTATGCACAAATTTGGTGGAGCTGAAATGGTAGAACCACTCTGGATTGAAGTAGCCATAATAGCTTTGGCACTCCCTATCGCAGGCGGGCGGGCCGACATAGGGCTGATTCGGCACCAGGCCGTTGGCGGCGGGCGGGGAGCCATAAGCGTTGAAGTTCATGGACAGGGAGTTATCCAGGATAATGAGGATATTCGGTTTGGCGCCATGGGCCAAGAAGGGCGGCACGGCGGTATAGGTGGCCATGCTGGGCTCCGCGGCCAGTAAACGCCCGGCCGTCAGTAGCACTGCGAGCAAAATAGCACCTGTCAGCCTTGCCATGATTTACAGCCCCCCGGCGGTGCCTGGAATCAGCCGGTAGACGGCCACGATATTGGACGAGGTCTTCCGCAAGCCGGTGCCCAGGGCATCAATGGAATAAAGAATCTGTACCCCGGTGGGGCCGCCTGCCCCCATGCCCGCGACGCCGGCGCCGAATTCCGATCCGCCGCCGGTCATGTTTTCCTGACCCAGCCGCTGGATGTTAATATCAATTTTGGTGTCGCCGCCCAGGCTGAAGGCGAGGGCACTCTCCGGAGTCGTATCAGGCTCGGGCGGGTCAGCCACCCCCATGATTTCATCATAGAACCAGGGGGCAATGGTGGTGAAATTCGGGTTATCCGGCACCCCCAGTTCCGCCAGGGCCCGACCGATCACCTTGGGCGCCACGTAAACGCCCGAGTCGCCGGCGACCAAGGCCTGCTCATGAAACTTATCCATGGCGGCCACCTGCAACTCCACCGTACTGGTACTGGTGGCCATAACCCCGACCACGACAACCAGCAGCATCACCAGGAGGACGGTGAGCAGGACAAAGCCCTGCTCCCGGCGCGGCCGGGAACAGGGCAGGTGGATAGGCTGTAGGGGTTTAGGCTGTAGCGGTTCAGGTCGATAGTGTAGAATATCCATGGCAGATCTCCGGCGCAGCCTAGCTGCGCAGCGTAGGTGAATAGTCTGTAGGTTTTTAGTCTATTAGCTAAACCCCTAACAGACTACAGTCTAAACAACCTGCGCGGTTCTACCGCGCCCCCAGCGCGATGACCCGGTCAAGCACCACGGTTTTCTCAAGGCCCCGCTCCATGCCGGTCACCGTGAGGGTCACGGTCTTGGTATCAATTTCCGGGAAATTATCCCGCACCTTCCAGGACGCCTTGCTGTTGCCCTGCTCCACCTCGGGTAGGGGCTGGCCTGGCGGCACCTGGCGCAGGTCAGCATGCGGATAGGGGCGATCCAGCAGCATCTCTGTCTGGCGAGACGCAAGCACGGTGGCCTCGCTGATCATCCGGGCCGTGGCATTAGTCCGGATGGCGGCCACCTGCATACCGGCGGCGGCCATGATGCCGATGGCAAACAGGGTGATTGCCATCAGCACCTCCATCAGGGTAAAACCCGCCGCGTTGCTCGCTCTCATTGCCGCACCAGCCCCATGTTCCGGCAGTCCACCACCGTCTCCAGCAATTGCCGCCGGAAGTTGTCATTGACCGTCACCACCTGCCGACCCACCACGTAGGTTCTGGTGTTGTTATAGCGCGAGTCCGGCTGGCGGGCTCGGGCCAGCAGCCAGATGCGGACGGCGCGTACATCTTCCGGGTGCATGGCAATGCCGGTATGATTTCCCGCAATGGCCTTGACTGCCAGCTTGCTGTCCTGGTCGACCGCGGGCAGGTCGTCGCTGTTAATGAAGCCGTCGCCGTTGCTGTCCAGATCCTCCCAATCGCCGTCACTATCGGTGTCAACCGCCCAGATCGTGGTCTCGCCCTGGTCCTGTATGGTGTTGCCGTTCAGGTCGTTAAAGTCCAGGAAGCCGTTGCCGTCGGCGTCAAAGGCATAGGCCAGGCCCACGGCATGGATATTTTCGGCAATGGGCTGAAAGCCGCCGCCAATGCCAGTTTTGCGGCCCAGGTTGGCGACCCCACCGTCGGCAATGCCATCGGCCGGCTTCACATCAATGTCGGAGCCAAAACCAAAGGCCACTACTTCATTAGTCTCGGTGTTGGGCGGCTTGGGGTCGGGGTCCACCACCACGCCGTTTTCATTGCTGTCCATGGAGATCTGGAGCTGGCTGGCGGTGGCCGCAAGCACCGAGGCCGGGGTCGGCTCCCGCCACGCCCGCAGGGTAGGATCGTAGCCGGCCATGCGGATCTCGCGGGCCATGACGTTCATGGCGGCGCGCAGATTCTGCTGCATCTCCACCACCTGATCCTGGGCCAGGTAGCTGGCGTGTTGGGACTGCAAGGAAGAGTAGACCGCACCCAGGACCAGACTGGCCACCACCAAGGCGATCATCAACTCCACCAGGGTGAAGCCGGTGGTTTTATGCTGAGGCGGTTGGTTCATTTTAATTTTAGGTAGATAGTCTGAAGGTGTTTAGTCTTTTAGGCGAGAAACAGCCTAACCCCCCAACAGACTACAGTCTAAACAACCTGCTTACCCTTCCCCCGCCTCCAGCCGCAGCCGGCCGGCAATGGACAATACCAGCCGCAGGGCCATGGCATCGCCCCCCTCAATCCGCAGTCCGGCATGGCCCAAGGTCAACGGCAGGCCACGCGGGCCGTACCCGGTGCTCAAGCCATCGACGCCGCCAAACTTTGTCTCATGGATGACAATCCCTTGGGGCATCCCGACCGTGGCCACAACCAGCTCGCTGCCGTTGCGGATGCGATCCCCTGCCTCGCCGCCAGGGCCATCGCCATTATCCAGAAAAATCTCGTACCGGTTTACTGGATCAGGCGAGAAGACAATGGCCACGTTTTCTCCGGTGCGGGCCGCCACCGCCTTTGCCTGGTGGAATTGGCACATCAGATCCCGCGCAGCCCCGCGCAGACGATAATGAGGAATGCTTTTGGCAATGGAAGGCGCGGCTGTCGCCGTCAAGATGCCAAGGATGGCAAGCGCCATCATTAGCTCGGACAAGGTAAAACCATTGTTGTTGATTTTCATGAGTCATTTTCTCCAAATAATCGCTATCAATTTCTAACACTCTAAAATTTTTACGATTTCAATTATAGTTATCTAATAAGTTATGCTTTATACCTCATTTTCTTATGTTTACAGCACTAATGACAAACTAAACTCCCTTTGAAAGTTATACAACTTTCGATTTTACCTAACCGATTAAAAATATTTTTACAAGCATATTTTTTGCCACCAGCATATTTTTTATCGCGCATGCCCGACTGACAAATTTTGTCAGATAAGTGACAAAATTTGTCAGAAATGCTTGACCAAGCACGGGCGAGGTCAACATCGGCAGGGAAAAAGGGTTCCAGTAATTCCTTGCCAGTCAAGGGAATGGGAAAATTTTTCCGAAATCGAATGCTGTTTGGCACGGAATTTGTAGAAGCACATGCCAAACCGATTTTGTAAATACCATGGAACCAAATTGGGGGACGGGGTTCGCGGGCATGTTGCCCAAGCAAGATTTAAGGGTAGGGAGGAAGACATTATGAAGATTTACCGGCAAGAAAAAGGTTTTACCCTGGTTGAGTTGATGATCGTTGTGGCGATCATCGGTATTTTGGCGGCTATCGCCATTCCGCAGTTTGCGGCGTATCGGATTCGTGGCTTCAACAGTGCGTCTTTAAGCGATTTGAAGAATGCTGTTACCGCGCAAGCGGCGCTGGTTGCCGACTGGCAGCGTTTCGGCACATCTCAGTCCAACGCTGGAGCTTTCGTTCCCGCTGCACCCACCGTGGGTGTCGAAGTCTCAGGCGGAAATAGTGCCGGTGATGGTCTCGGCACAGTGGATGCAGATGCTAATAATAGGGGGACCGTGGTTTCCGTTAGCAATGGTGTTACTCTCTTTGTCCGCGCTCCATTGGCACCGGCTGCGGCTACCCCCGCCACGACGTATCAAGCCGCAGCAAAGCATCTGAATGGCAACACTACATTCGCCACCGAAGCAGAAACTACCAATATATACCAGCACCCGACTCTCGTTGCAACGGCCACCGCCCTGACTATCGTTGCCTTCAATGGTTCTGTGGCAGCTAACTCCCCGGCCGCCGACGATATCGGCGCTGTTGCCGCTTGGGTCGTAAAATAATTCTACATTGTATCCTGCAAGATGATCGAAGAGGTGCCTTTCTGTAAGAGGGCGCCTCTTCTCTTTTCTTTTGTACGATAATCCATTAAAGTTATGCCATGATTCAGTTTGACAACGTCTGCAAGAGATACACCAAGGAACTCTTTCTCGCCGCCCCTGCCGCTCTGCACGACGTCTCCTTCTCCCTGGACAAAGGGCAGACCCTTGGCCTCATCGGCGCCAATGGCGCGGGCAAGAGCACAGCCATCAAGCTGCTCATGGATTTTATCCGCCCCGATGCAGGCTCTATCGTCATCTTTGGGCAAACCCCAGCCCGGTCAGCCATACGCCGTCAAATCGGCTATCTGCCGGAAACCGCCAATTTCCCCTCGAACCTTACCGTGCTCGATATGCTGCGATTCACTGGCAGCACCTGCCAGATGTCTGTGCCGGATATCCGGGAAAAGGGGGAAGTTTGGCTTACCCGCCTGCGGCTCTGGGAGGCCAGGAAACGCCCCCTGCGCGATTACTCCAAAGGGATGCAGCAACGCGCCAACTTCGCCATAGCCCTGCTTCATGATCCGGAGTTGCTAATTCTTGACGAACCCATGAGCGGTCTGGATCCCATCGGCCGTGGGACACCACGGGGACGTTGCTTACTGATTTACTTTGACTTTACCGATCATTTTCGCTAAATTATTCACATGCCACGCAAAGCCCGCCTCGATATGCCTGGTCTCATGCAGCACGTTATGGTGCGCGGTATTGAAAAGCGTAAGATTTTCCTTGGCAAGAAAGACTACGCGCTTTTTGGCCAATATCTAGCCAGAGCCCTTGAAGAGACTAATACCGTTTGCTATGCCTGGGCCTTGCTCCCAAACCACTTTCACCTGCTGGTCCAGCCTTGCGAGGCAACACTCAGCCAATTCATGCGCCGACTGCTCACCCGGTACGCGGTCAACTTCAACCGCCGCCATCAGCGCGTTGGACATCTGTTTCAGAATCGCTACAAGTCCATTGTCTGTGATGAAGAAACTTACCTTCTGGAACTGGTGCGCTACATTCACCTGAACCCCTTGCGCGCCGGGGTAGTGCCAGATTTGGATGCCCTCGGCCTTTATCCCTGGTGCGGCCATGCCGGGCTTGTGGGCCACGACCCCTTGCCAGGTCAAGCGGTGAGCGAGATTCTTCAACATTTTGGCAAGCGTCCTGCCACGGCCCGCGTAAATTACCTGAGCTATGTGGCGGACGGTATTGCCGAGGGGCGGCGTCCTGAACTGGTTGGACGTGCCCCTCGGGATGCGGAGGAATTTTTCGAGAAAATTGTTGACAGGCGAGTGCTGGGCGGCGAAAATTTTCTTGAGCAACTGAGCCGGAAAAAGGGCCTGGCCGCCCAAATCGATCGAAAGCTTCCTTTGCCGGAGTTGCTCACGCGGATTGCCGGGCTATTTGGTTTGCGCCCCGAGGAGCTTGGCTTGCGAGGCAGGCAAAACGCGGTCTCGGAAGCGCGCGCGGTTTTCTGTCATGCCGCGATCTGGTTGCTGGGGTATGGCGGTGCGTCGGCGGGCGGGATGCTTCGCCTCGGCCGGGCGGCAGTGAGCCGGGCGGCACGGCGCGGGGCAGGCATACTCATGGAACAGCCAAGATTGGCGAAGAAACTGGAACGCGCCATTGAACTCACTCAGTAAACAAAGCCCCCTATGATGACTTCCTCTCAGGAACGGCACGAGATCATCGACACCCTCAGCCGTCTGCTGCAAGAGCGGGAGGCGATTCAATTCGCCTATCTGCACGGCTCGTTTCTAGACGAGATTCCGTTCCATGACATTGACATCGGCGTGTATCTTGAGGGGCTTTCCCCCCTAGCCATGGAGATGTTCGCCGTTGACCTGTCGGATCACTTGAGTAGGCAGATTGGGTGTCCGGTGGATGCGCGGGCTCTGAACAACGCGCCGGTTTCGTTTGTGTTTCAGGTGTTGCGTGGCAAACTCCTAGTGGATAGGAATTCTGATCTCCACGGGCGTATCTTCGAGCAGACCGTCTGCCGGTATCTGGACCTCAAGCCCCTGCTGCTGAGGGCTACCAAGGAGGCCTTTGCCGGTGCTTAATCAGGAATTGGTGCGGACCCGCGCCCAGGAAATAAGCGATTCGGTGGCCCGGCTGCGGCTGATCGAGACGTTGCCGCTTCAGGCTTTTCTTGCCGATCAGGATACGTTGGACATAGCATGTTACCGATTGCAGGTTGCCATCGAGGCCTCCCTGCAACTTTGCTATCATGTCTGCGCCAAGCAGTTGCGCCAAGTTCCGGAAGAGTATGCCCAATGTTTTGCCCTGCTGGAATCGGCCGGGGTGATTCCGGCGGAACTGTCCACCAATCTGCAAAAGGCCGCCCGCTGCCGGAATCTGCTTGTGCATATGTATTGGAAAATAGACTATCATCTGGTCCATCAGGTGATCCGGGAATCCCTCAACGATCTTGAGGGATTTGCCCGTTGTATAGTCATGGTGCTGTAAGGTTTTCGGGGTCCGAGCGCAATATTAAAATCACTAGGTAAACAACGTCCCCATGATTAAATTTTCACAGGTTTGGAAGACTTACGCCAAGGAGCTTACCGGACGGGCGCACACGGCCCTTCGGGAGGTTTCGTTCACGGTTGGGCAGGGCGAAACCCTTGGGTTAATCGGGGCAAACGGCGCCGGCAAGAGCACGAGCATCAAGCTGCTCATGGACTTCATCCGGCCAGACAAGGGCAGCATCCAGGTCTTTGGCCAGCCCCCACGCGACCATCTGCTGCGCCGCCGCATCGGCTATCTACCGGAAACCGCGAGCTTCCCGGCCAACCTCACGGTGCTCGACATGCTGCGCTATACCGGCGCCACCTGCCTGATGACGGCCAAGTCGATCAGCGCAAGCGGCGAGAAGTGGCTTAAGCGCTTGAGCCTGTGGGAGGCGAGGCGGCGGCCGTTGCGCGACTTTTCCAAGGGCATGCAGCAGCGGGCTAACTTCGCCATTGCTCTTCTACACGACCCAGAACTGCTCATTCTGGACGAGCCCATGAGCGGGCTCGATCCCATCGGCCGCGCCGACATTCTGGCGCTTATTCAAGAGTTAAAGCAAGAAGGCCGCTCCATCCTCTTCTGTTCGCACATTCTTGAAGACGTGGACCGGGTGGCCGACCGGGTGTTGCTTCTGCACCAAGGGCAGAGCATATTCGAGGGCAGCCCTTCCGCCCTCTGCGGCCAGACCGGCAGCGCCACCCTGGCCGATGGTTTTCTGCGCCTGGTTCAAGGAGGAAGCGTCCATGCCGGATAAATTGCGCCGCATCGCGGCCCTGGCCAGGCTCCTGGTGCTCGACGGCCTTCGCCGTCACGCTCTGTTGGGCCTGATCGCACTCGCCCTGGCCGCCGAGGCCGGAGGCTTGTTGTTCTTCGACTTCATCTCCCGCGATATTGGCCGGGCGGCTAGCGATTTTGTGATCTCCGTTGCCTGGCTCACCGGCTTTATTTTTCTTTTTTTCCACGCCGTGCAAGTCATGGCCTTGGACGAGGAGCGCCGCGTTATTTATTCACTGATCGCACGACCTATCTCCCGTGGCGAATATGTGCTGGGTGTGTTTGCGGGGCTCGCGTTTCTCTTGCTGCTGCTCAATCTGCTGCTAGGCGGCATCGGCTTCGGCACCCTTGCAATCATTAAGGGCCTGGTTAAGCCTGTCTATTTTGAGCAGCTATCTGTTGGCGCCTTTCTGCTGGCCTGGGGAGGCATGTTTGCCATGCAGCTCATGCTGCTTTCCGTGATCCTGCTTTTTTCGGGCCTGGTGCGCGGCAACTTCCCGGTGCTGCTCGTCTCGCTCTCCTTTTACGCCATCTGCTCAGGCTTGCCGGTGGTGCGCGAGTCGGTGGCGCAAAAGCTGGCGGAGTCGAATAGCCAGGCAGGGATGGCCAAATTCTTGGCCGGGCTGACCTCAGTATTCCCGGATTTTGCCCGCCTGGATTTCAAGAACTTTATCACTGTCGAAGAGGCGTTGCCGTCTTTAAATCTCTTGGCCACTGGCTTTGGCCTTGCCGCTGCCTATACCGTTCTAGCTCTATGGCTCGCCGCCACAATCTACCAGCGCCGGGATTTGCAATGATCCGCAACTTGTTGGTTTTGCTTTGCCTGCTCGCAGCCTATGCGGGGCTTTTTTCCCATCAGGAACAACTATTTCAAGAAAGGCTGGTGGAACTGGCCTTTCCATTGGCTTCGCGCATTCAGGAGACGGCGTTGGGATATTTGAAGCAGTTGGGCGGCGAGCTGCTTTTCATCAAGTCCAACGTATTTTTGGGCGGAGTGAAGCCAGGCCGCGACCCTTATGACTATGCCGAGAGCCTTACCCAACATCTTGATGGTGCCTCCACCTTGCATCCTCGTTTCGTCGATACTTATTTTATTTGCAATTCCAGCCTGCCCTTTATTGGCCAAGATTACGCGCGGGAAGCCAACCGTATACTGAACAAGGCCATGGATGCCATGCCGGAGAATTTCATTTGGCCTTTTTTCACGGGTTTCAACTATTTCTACCACTTAAGCGATTTCGGTAATGCCGCGCGTTTTCTCAAGATTGCCTCGGAAAAGCCCGAAGCTCCAAGCTGGTTTGGGCATCTGGCCAGCACCTTGGCGGCCGAGGGTGGCGATATCGAGGTCGGGGTGATCTGGCTACGTGGCATGGTAGCAGCGGAACAGGATGACGCGCTACGGGAACGGTATCAGAATAGCCTTGCCGTGTTTGAGCAAGCGGCTGCCATCCAGCAAGCCATTGCCGCCTTTACCGGTAAATATAGCGCGCCGCCCGCCGACCTCAAAGCCCTGGTGCCCGAGTTCGTGCCCAAAATTCCGCAATTCGAGGACTATGAACTCTCCTACACCCCGCCCACCCTCCGGCTCTTGCGGCCCCACATTGAAGAACAGCTCAAAAAACGCCAGCAAGCCGCCCACTCCTGATTTGCCTGCCCTTTACTAAGGTCGTGCCGGGATAAAATCCGAAGCAACTCAATACGACCGTTATAAACTGGTGTTATAAACTGGTTGACATTTTAGCATGGACTAGCCATCATATGCTATGAGATTTTTTTATGGGGGCTAGCCATGCAAAGAACAAGCATAACTTTACCGATGGATCTTGTGCAGGAACTCATGACCGCCGTGAAGGCAAAAAACAAGACCGAGGCGGTTATCCTGGCGGTCCGGGACGAGATTCGCAAAATGAAAAAGGAACAACTTAAGGGCATGGCTGGCAAAATCGAATTCTCCTTATCCGCCGAGGAACTTCGGCACGGAGACCACCGGCTTGGGTAGGGTGCTGGTCGATACCTCCGCCTGGATCGCCTATTTCCGGCGGGAAGAGCCGTGCTTTGGCCTGGTTTCGGCGCTGCTGGACGACGACCGCATCTGCTGCCTTGGCTTGATTTTAGCTGAACTGCTGCAAGGCGTGAGGAGTGAAAAGCAGGCGGCTCACCTTCTCGGGTTTCCGCACTTATTTGATTTTCTTCCTGAAAGTCTGGAGAATTGGGTCAGCGCAGGGGGCCTCGCCAACCGGCTGCGCAACAAGGGCCGCACCGTTGGCCTGGCGGATTGCTACATTGCCGCCGTGGCCCGGGCCAACGACTTGCCGGTATTGACCCTGGACAATCATTTCACCGTGTTGCGTGATGAAGGCGGTGTCAATCTGGTGCAATTCGCCAGTAATAAAAAACGGTAACTGCTCAGTAAATCTATCCACCTGAGTATTCACGCGCCAAGAAGACAAGGCGAAAACGGCACGGATTGTTATTTGCATTGCCAATTTGTACGGTTTTTGCATTATCAGTGCGGGCTCCGCCTTATTCTTTGTGCACTTTTGTATGCATTGTATTATGTTGTATACAGGAGGTGACATATGTCAGCGACAATCAGTATCCGCTTGCCCGATGAACTGGCGCAACAACTCACCATGCTCGCCGAGGCCACCCAACGGTCGAAATCTTTTTGCGCCGCTGAGGCGGTCAAGCGGTACGTTGCGGAAGAGGCCTGGCAGTTACAGGCGATTGAAGATGGCCTGCAGGATGCGAGGAGTGGCCGTTTGATTGAGCATGCCGCAGTTGCCGACTGGGTAGCGAGTTGGGATACCCCCCAGGAGAAGAGGCCGCCGAAGTGCAAGTAAGGTGGACCGCAAAAGCGGTTTCAGATCTCCAATCGCTACGCGCCTTCATTGCCAAGGACAAACCAGGCGCCGCCAAAAAACTGGTGCGGAAAATCATCACCAAGGTGGAAAAAGATCTGATTATACAGCCACACCTGGGGCGCCCAGGTAGAACCCCGGGTACCCGCGAGTTCATTATCGCCGGCACGCCATACCTTCTGCCTTATCGCGTTCAGGGCGAATGCCTGGAAATTATCCGGGTTCTGCATGGGGCGATGCGGTGGCCATGAGGCAAATGCCGGAATCCCCCTACCCAAATGCCGCCTGCTTTGGTATAAGGCTGGAAGTTCAAATACTCAGGTTGGTTAGTCTGTTAGACTGTAGTCTGCTAGCAAGAAACGGCCGGGAATATGGGTGTAAAGTGTGCCTCATCTAGTAATCTGTTCAGTATCCGCTGCTGTCGGACGGGGATTTTTCAGTTGCTAATAGGCTAAACCGCTATAGGCTATCCACCTGAAGAAGTTACAAAAATTTTCTTTAAACGCTGCCCAAGAACGGAGACCATCATGCTAGCCCGCATCGAGGTGGGGCTGAAACCCGCCATTATTGACTCGTTTGGCACGCAGACCAGAAACCGCATCAATACCGACCTGCATCTGCCGGTAACCGCGGTGCGCACCCTCAGGGTTTTCACCGTGGAGGCGGACATCACGGTGGACCAGCTCCGGGAGGCGGCCGCCGGGCCTTACAGCGACCCGGTGACCCAGGATTGGTCCCTGGGGCAGCTCACCCTGGAGAAAGGGTTCGCCTTTGACTGGCTGATCGAGGTGGGTTTCCGGCCCGGGGTCACGGACAACGAGGGCCGCACCGCGGCCCAGGCCCTGGGTTACCTCCTGGGCCGCAAACTGGCGCGCCACGAGGCGGTATACACCTCGACCCAGTTCCTGCTCGCCGGCAAACTGTCGCGCCCGGAGGTGGAGAGCATCGGCGCCAAGCTCCTGGCCAATGAGCTCATCCAGCGCTACACCATTATGGATTACCAGGAGTTCACCGCGGTCGGCGGCATCCAGCCCTTTGCCCCCAAGGTGGTGGGCGAAAACGCGGTGCGGGTGGCCGAGGTGGATTTGGACATTGCCGACCCCGAACTGGTGCGGATCAGCAAGGAGGGGGTGCTCGCCCTCACCCTGGACGAGATGAAGATCATCCGCGCCTACTTTGCCCGGCCCGAGGTAACGGCGGCGCGAAAAACCATGGGGTTGTCGGCCAAGGTCACCGACATCGAACTCGAGGTGCTGGCCCAGACCTGGTCCGAGCACTGCAAGCACAAGATCTTTAGCGGCGACATCGTCTACGAGGACACGGTCACCGGCGAGGCGACCACCATCCACAGCCTGTTTGACTCGTATATCCGCGCCTCCACCAAGGCCATCCGCGAAAAAATGGGGGCCAGGGACTGGTGTCTCTCGGTCTTCAAGGACAACGCCGGGGTCATTCGCTTCAACGACCAGTGGAGCCTGGTCTTCAAGGTCGAGACCCACAACAGCCCCTCGGCCCTCGACCCCTACGGCGGCGCGCTCACCGGCATCGTCGGCGTCAACCGCGACCCCTTTGGCACCGGCATGGGCGCCAAGCTCATCTGCAACACCGATGTCTTCTGCTTTGCCTCGCCCTTTTTCGATAAACCCCTGCCAGCCCGTCTGCTGCATCCGAAGCGGATCATGGAGGGGGTGCGCCTTGGCGTGGAGCACGGCGGCAACAAGTCCGGCATCCCCACGGTGAACGGCTCCCTGGTCTTTGACGAGCGCTTTGCCGGCAAGCCCCTGGTCTTCTGCGGCACGGTGGGCATCATGCCAGCCAAACACCTGGGCCGCCCGAGCGAGGACAAACGCGCCCAGGTCGGCGACCAGATCGTCATGACCGGCGGCCGCATCGGCAAGGATGGCATCCACGGCGCCACCTTTTCCTCGGAGGAACTAAACGAAGGCTCGCCGGCCACGGCGGTGCAGATCGGCGACCCGATCACCCAGAAGAAAATGTTCGACTGCCTGCTCAAGGCGCGCGACCTGGGGCTTTACAACTGCATGACCGACAATGGCGCCGGCGGCCTCTCCTCCTCGGTGGGCGAGATGGCCCAGGACACCGGCGGCTTTGAACTGCACCTCGACCGCGCCCCGCTCAAATACGCCGGCCTGCAACCCTGGGAGATCTTTGTCTCCGAGGCTCAGGAGCGCATGACCCTGGCCGTGCCGCCGGCCAAGCTCGACGCCTTCCTGGCCCTGTGCGCGGCCATGGACGTGGAGGCCACGGTGCTCGGCAACTTCACCGACTCGGGTAAGTTCCATCTGCTCTACGAAGGCAAAACCGTGGGCTACATGGACATGGAGTTTGTCCACAAGGGGTTGCCGCCCATGCGGATGGTTGCCCGCTGGGTGGCGCCCGTGCACGCCGAGCCGGTGCTGCCGGCCAGCCCCGACCTGGGCCAAACCCTGCGAACGCTGTTGGGCCGACTGAACATCTGTTCCAAGGAGTACATCATCCGCCAGTACGACCACGAGGTGCAGGGCGGCTCGGTGGTCAAGCCGCTCACCGGCGTGGCCAACGACGGCCCGTCCGACGCGGCGGTGATCCGGCCGCTTTTGGACTCCTTCGAAGGGGTGGTCATCGCCCACGGCATCTGCCCGCGCTACTCGGACATCGACACCTACCACATGGCGGCCTGCGCCATCGATGAGGGGGTGCGCAACGCCGTGGCCGTGGGCGCCAACCTGGAGATCATGGCCGGGCTTGACAACTTCTGCTGGTGCGACCCGATCCTCTCCGACAAGACGCCGGACGGCCCCTACAAGCTGGCCCAACTGGTGCGCGCCAACCAGGCCCTTAACGACATCACCCGGGTCTACGGTGTGCCCTGCATCTCGGGCAAGGACTCGATGAAGAATGACTACCAGATCGGCGCCACCAAGATCTCCATCCCGCCCACCCTGCTGTTCTCGGCCGTGGCCAAGATCGACGACGTCCGCCGTGCCGTGACCATGGACGCCAAGCGGGCCGGCGACCTGGTCTACGTCCTCGGCCTCACCTACCCTGAACTGGGCGGCTCCGAGTACGCGGCCCTGCTGGGCGGTATCGGTAACCATGTGCCCCAGGTTCGGGCCGAACAGGCGATGACCCGCTACCGCGCCCTGTCCCAGGCTATCTCCCAGGGCCTGGTCGCCTCTTGCCACGACTGCTCCGACGGCGGCCTGGGCGTGGCCCTGGCCGAAACCGCCTTTGCCGGCGGCCTGGGGTTGGCAATCGACCTGGCCGAGGTGCCGGCCGAAGGCGTCGGCCGCGACGACGTGCTGCTCTTCTCCGAGTCCGCCAGCCGCTTCGTGGTCACGGTACGACCGGAGCACGAGAAGGATTTCCAGGCGATCATGGCCAACACCGGCACGGCCCGGGTAGGGGTGGTAACCCAGGAACCCGTCCTTACCGCCCTCGGCCTCACCGGCCAGACCGTGCTCAAGGAACCCTTGGCCGATCTCAAGGCGGCCTGGCAGAAGACTCTGGATTTTTAGCGGACCGCTGTTGGGTAACCAAGCTACACGATCATTAACAAAGACATATAACTTGTTGAAACTAATGGAAGACCGAGAAGTAAAAAAATATAAAGTGCTTTCCCTGTTTTCAGGTGGCATGGGATTAGACCTAGGACTTGAGGCTACAGGTCTTTTTGAAACAGTTGCGTGTGTCGAAAAAATTTCAACATTCTGCGAAACGATCAGACTTAACCAGAAAAATGGACGTTTACCGAAAAACCTGAAAGTTATAGAAGCGGATATTTCGCAACTTTCACCAGAATCCGTGCTTGATAGCATTGGTTTGCGAGCTGAGGACATTGATGTAATTGTGGGAGGTCCACCATGCCAGTCTTTCAGCACCGCCGGAAAACGAGGGACAACGCAAGACCTTCGTGGAACCTTGCTGTGGGATTATTTACGGTTTGTAGAACATATACGCCCAAAATTTTTCCTCATGGAGAACGTAAGAGGTCTACTTTCAGCAGCGTTGAATCATCGTCCAATTGCGGATAGGCCCGACAAAGGTGGGTCACTGCTCTCTGATGACGAAAAACCGGGCTCGGTTGTCCGACTGTTTGCCAAAGACCTTGCAAATATAAAGGGTGACAGTTATCACTTGGATATTTTTGAGGTCAATTCAGTGAACTATGGTGCGCCTCAGATCCGTGAGAGAGTATTCTTTGTTGGTAATCGTTATAACATCCAAGTTGAATTCACGTCCCCAACGCATGGCCAGCAAGTACAAAACGATCATCCCATAAAGCAACAGAGCCTATTTGCCCTACCACGATTGCAATCTTGGAAAACGCTCGGCGATGCAATTTCCGACCTGAAAGAGGAGAATCCCGTCGTTCTTGACTTTAGCCCACGGAAGAAGGGCTATCTGGAATTGGTTCCACCAGGCTCGAACTGGCGAAGTCTTCCAGAAGAATTGCAAAAGGAATCGATGGGGGGGGCGTGGCTTGCGAAAGGAGGGCGTTCAGGCTGGTGGAGGCGGCTTACATTTGATCTTCCATGTCCAACATTGGTCACCATGCCGAATCATGCCAGCACTTCTCTTTGCCATCCGACGGAGACGCGTGCTCTGTCAGTCCGTGAATATGCCAGGATACAGGAGTTTCCCGATGATTGGGAGTTCTTTGGTACGGTATCGGAACAATATACACAGGTAGGGAATGCAGTTCCTATACGATTGGGAATAGTTGCGGGTAATGTACTTGCGAAAAATCTCCAATTAATTTCTGATCAAGGCATGCATCCTCAGCATGCGTCAGCAAGCTCATATGAGCCGCGTATTGTTTATATGCAATCCCATGTTAGAACAAGGCAATGGTTTAAGAACGGAAAAGTCTTTGTCTGGGACGAAAATGAAGAAAATGGCGGCGCCGCGTATGGAGTCCCCAAAACAGTCAAAAGGATCAGAGGGATAAAATAACATGGCACGCGGACACAAGGGACTTCCAAAGGCAACCCCGAGAAATATCTCTAAAAAAACATTACTAACGCAACTTGAAAACGTAGATTCATCCGAAGAATGCCGTAATCGGGTTCTTTCCATGGAAAATCAATTTCGGCGTAAAATAGATTTTCACATTACATCACTACCTGCTGGAGACGCAACTTTTCAAAAGTTTAGTACTAGTCCTTATGTCCTGTTGATTCATGCTAGACAAAAAAACTACACAAAAATAAGTGAAATTGAGAGCGACATTCTTCCTGCAAAACAGTTTTCATCAATGGAGACATCCGCGGGTCGCATGGTGGAAGAGGTGGCGCTACCAGCCTATGGCTGGGAGTGTGTAGCTAGCGAGATGCACACCAGTAACTCGGCGTTGGATGGCAGAAAAACAGAAGTATCTTTATTGCGCCTTGCAACCCTGAAAAGCGGGCCAAGATGCTTGAACGATGAGATGAGCGAAAATTTTGCGGACGCGATAATAAATAACTATAGATCATGGGCAAACGCTGCTGGAAGAACAAAAATTGACTTCACTTATGGCGTTTTGTATGGAACGCCTAAAATATCCAACAAGAAAGATTGGCATATTCTACGGAACATTCAGGAAAAGAAAATTCGCGCCATAACAATTGATCCCAGCAACAGATGGAACTGCGCCTTCAAGGCAAATGGAATCACCGTCAATGTATCCGTGAGAATTGGACTTGATTGGTGGGAACACCTTGGTGGGCAGACTTGTTTTGTTGAAGTATTCACTTCCTTGATTAGAGCGTGCATTAATCCAGGAAGATCCGATAACCATGGGCATTCGTATATCATTTCTGATTTAGGTCAAATTGTTTCAACGGAATCTGTTGCTACAGACTACAATGTTTCACTCTTGCAGAGAAGCCAAATTCCTTGGCTGTTTTTGATGGCCCGGCATTTTTGCGATGAGCTTACAGAATAGCGGAAAAAGGATACAAATTCGTGACCACGGACAAGGGAGTATTCATCAAGGACATAACCGACGGCCAGGCCGTGCGCGGGGTCTTCCTGGTGCGGCAGATGGGCCGGGGTGAGACCAAGGGGGGCAAACCCTACCTAATGCTCACCCTCATGGACCGCACTGGCGACCTGGCGGCTCGGGTCTGGGACAATGCCGAACTTCTAGCCCCGCACTGTCCGGCCGGTGGTTTTGTTTACGTTGAGGCCCAGGCCCAGGCCTACAAGGGCATTGTCCAGCTCAAGGTCAACGACCTCAAGGCAGTGGCCCCGCCCGAGGTGGACCCGGCCCAGTTCATGCCCGTCTCCGCCGCCAACCTGGCGGCCCTGGAGCAGGAGCTGCACGCCATCATCGGTGGCCTGGAGCACCCGCAACTGCGCGCCCTGCTGCAACACCTCTTCACCGCGCCGGACTTCAGCCAACAGTTCGTCAAGGCGCCGGCCGCCAAGCACATGCACCATGCCTGCCTGGGTGGCCTGCTTGAGCACACCGTGGCCGTGGCCCGGCTGGCGGCCAAGGTCTGCGACAGCTACCCGGAACTGGACCGACCCCTGCTGATTGCCGGCGCCCTGGTCCACGATATCGGCAAGACCCGGGAATTCTCCTTTGATGTCCCCCCCTTTGATTACTCGGACCAGGGGAGGCTCATGGGCCATCTCGTCCTGGGCGTCGAAATGGTGCAGGGTGCGGTCGCAACCCTGGCGGACTTCCCCCAGGAGCTGGCGGATCGGCTGAAGCATCTCATCCTGAGCCACCACGGCCGCCACGAGTTCGGCTCGCCGGCCCTGCCCATGACGACCGAGGCCTTTGTGCTCAACCTGATCGACGACCTGGACGCCAAGATCAACTACCTGAATCGGTTGGCGGATCAGGCCAAGGAACCAGGCTACCAGTGGTCTGAATATCAAAAGACCATGGAGCGCTTCCTCTTTGTCCGCGGCCGGGCGGCCGGCGAGATGGCCCCGGAACCGCTGCCCCACCCACCCCACCAAACCAGTGCAGCGCCACCCGTTCCAAAGGAATTGCCGGACGCCGCCGCCAAAGGCCCCAAGCAGGCCGCCCTCTGGTAACCATGCATCCCGACGCCCTCACCATAAACAACCTCATGGGCCAGGCCAAGGCTAAAAAGCTCCTTGGCCGAGCCCTGGCCAACCAGACCATGCCCCACGCCTACCTGTTCCGGGGGCCGGCCGGGGTGGGCAAGAAAAGGGCGGCCCGCACCCTGGCCGCCCTCTGCAACTGCCTGGCGCCGGAGCACGGCGACGCCTGCACGCTCTGCGCCTCCTGCGTCAAGTTCGCGGCCAACAGCCACCCCGACCTGCTGGAAGTAGAACCGATCAAGGGCATCATCAAAATCGATCAGGTGCGGGAATTACAAAAGGGTCTGCGCTTTGCCCCGCACGAGGCCAAGGTGCGCTTCGTGCTGCTGCCTGACGTCCACCTCACCATGCAGCGCAAGGAAACCGCCAACAGTCTGCTCAAGACCCTTGAGGAACCGCCGACCGACACCATCCTGGTGCTCACCGCCGACGAGTCCGGCAAGGTGTTGCCCACCATCCAGTCGCGCTGCCAGGTGATCCCCTTCTTCCCCCTGCCCTGCGACGAGGTGGCCCGTACCCTGACCGCGTTGGACGGCCTGGAACCGGACGCGGCCATGGCCCTGGCGCGCCTTACCGAAGGCAGCCTGGGACGCGCCCGCCTGCTGCATGAAAAAGGGTTGCTGGCGGAGCGGGCCAGCATCGCCGCCACCCTGTGCCATTGCCAGGCCGGCTCTCCAGCCACCTTTGGCCCACTCCTGGCCCGGGCCGATGCTGCCGCGGCCCGAAAGGACGACCTGCCGGACCTCCTGACCCTGCTGGGTGTCTGGTTCCGTGATCTCATCATGCACCAGATGGGTGTGACCGACGCACAACTGGCCAGCCCCGACCTTGCCGAACTGTTGCCCATTGCCCGCACCCGCTGGAGCCTGCCCATGCTGCTGCGCAACCTGGAGCTCCTGCGCGTTGCCAGAAGGCAGCTTGGCCACAACTGCCGGGCAACGCTGGTCTGCGAAGTTCTTTTCTTTGCCATGCTTTGATGGTATAATTTGTCTTTGTCTTTCCCGAGCGCCTGGCGCCGCCTGTAACCCACGGATAAATCACACCATGACCCAGCCCGAAACCATGGAAAACACGGACAACCAGGAACGGCCGGCCGAGACCGTCAACTGGTGCCACATCCAGTTCCGCCAACACGAGCCGATCTATGCCGCCGCCGGCCGTATCACCGGCCTCAAGATGGGCGAAATAGTCATGGTGCAGACCGAAAAAGGAGCGGAACCGGCCTGGGTGAAAAGCTCCAGCCAGCCCGTGCCACCCGAGGCCAACGACAAGTCCATGGCCTCCTTCACCCTTATCCGCCGTGGCAGCCGCGAGGAAAACGAAAAATTCCAGCGCCTGATCGAGCGGGAACACGAGGCCTTTGTCCTCTGCGAGCAGCACATCGCCCGGCACGGCCTGACCATGAAGCTCATCAAGGTGGAGCGCTTCTTCAACGGCAGCAAGATCATCTTCTTCTTTACCTCGGAAAACCGGGTTGACTTTCGCGAGCTGGTCAAGGATCTGGTGCAGGAGTTCCGCACCCGGGTGGAAATCCGTCAGGTCGGCGTGCGCCACGAGACCAAGATGATCGGCGGCCTGGGGTGCTGCGGCCGGGAGTTATGCTGCTCCTCGTTCATCAAGACCTTTGCCCCGGTGTCGATCAAGATGGCCAAGGAGCAGAACCTCTCGCTCAACCCGACCAAGATCTCCGGCCTCTGCAACCGGCTGCTCTGCTGTCTCACCTATGAGTACGACACCTACCACGCCATCCGCAAACACATGCCGAAACTGGGCAAGACGATCATGATTGATGGCGTGGCCTGCAAGGTGATTCAGAACAACGTCCTGGAAGAGACGGTGGTGGTGATCAACCCGGAAGATCCCAAAGTCCACCGCGTGCTCACCCGGCCGGAATGGGAAAACATCGAGCCGGCCGCCCGGCCCCAGAAAAAGCGGCCACCCCCGCCCCGCCGCCCAAAAACCGGCGCCGAAAGACCCCGTGGAGGAGTAATGAGCCTCTATATCACCACGCCCATCTTCTATGTCAACGCCCAGCCCCACCTGGGCCACGCCTACTCCACCCTGGTGGCCGACGTGGTCTGCCGCTATCGCCGGCTGCGGGGTGAAACGGTCTTTTTTCAGACCGGCACCGACGAGCACGGCGACAAAATCGTGGCCGCGGCGGAAAAGGGTGGCCTGGAACCCAAGGCCTATACCGACCAGATCAGCGCCATGTTCCGCCAGGCCTGGCCGCCATTGGACATCGCGCCGGACCACTTCATCCGCACCACCGACCCGGAGCACATCCGGACGGTGCAGGCGGTGCTGCAAAAGGTCTACGACCAGGGCAACATCTACTTTTCCGACTATACCGGCCTTTACTGCCAGGGCTGCGAGCGCTTTCTCACGGAAAAGGAACTGATCGACGGCAAGTGCCCGGACCACCACACCCAGCCGCAACTGATGGCCGAGCAGAACTATTTCTTCCACATGGGCAAATTCCAGGAATGGCTCATCCGCCACATCCAGGAGCATCCGGAGTTCATTACCCCGGAGCGCTACAAAAACGAGGTGCTCTCCTTTCTCAAGGAACCGCTGGAGGATCTCTGCATCTCGCGGCCCAAGGAGCGGCTGACCTGGGGCATCCCCCTGCCTTTTGACGACCGTTTCGTCACCTACGTCTGGTTCGACGCCCTGATCAACTACATCACCGGCATCGGCTACCCGACCGGACCGGACTTCGAGGCGCGCTGGGCCACGGCGGAGCACGTCATTGCCAAGGACATCCTGAAGCCGCACGCCATCTTCTGGCCCACCATGCTGAAAGCACTGGGGTTGCCGGTCTATAAACGGCTGCATGTGCACGGTTACTGGAACATGGGCGAGGCCAAGATGTCCAAGAGCCTGGGCAACGTGGTCGGGCCGCTGGAAATGGTGGCCCAATTCGGGGTCGACACGGTGCGCTACTTCCTCATGCGCGAGATGGTCTTTGGGCTGGACACCGCCTTTACGGTGGAGGCGATGGCGGCACGGCGCAACTCGGACCTGGCCAACGACCTGGGCAACCTCTTTTCCCGCTCCCTTACCATGGTGCAGAACTTCGCCAACAGCAAGGTGCCAACCCCAGGCGAGGCATTGGCGCAGGACCAGGAACTGGCCGACGCAACCCTTGCCATGCTCTCCGACTACACCGCGGCCATGGACGGTTTCGCCTTCCACCGCGCCCTGCAGGCGGTCTGGGAGGTGATCAGCCGGGCCAATCGCTACATCGTCACCAACGCCCCCTGGGAACTGGCCAAGGAGCCGGCCAACGCCCCCCGGCTGGCCACGGTGCTCTATCACCTGCTGGAGACCCTGCGGTTGGTCACCTTGGTGCTGACGCCCATCATGCCGAGCGCCGCCGCCCAGATGGCCGCTGCCCTGCACCTGGAAACCCGGCCGGACATGGCCAGCCAGGGCAGATGGGGGCTGCTTATGGCCGGCACGCCGGTGGCCATGCTGCCCAACCTGTTCCCCCGTCTCAAAACGGACAAAGCCGCAAAGGAAGAACCGGCCGCCGCCAAAGCCCAGTCGCAGGCAGCCGGCCCGGTCGTCCCGGCTGCTGACGACAACCTGCTGGCCTACGAGGATTTCCAGAAGGTGGAACTGCGGGTGGCGACCGTGATCGCCGCGACCCGTCTCCCCAAATCGGACCGCTTGCTTAAACTTACCGTACAGGCGCCCGAGGAACGTACCGTGGTGGCCGGTATTGCCGAGTTCCATAGCCCCGAGGAGATGATCGGGCGCCAGGTCTTGCTGGTGGCCAACCTCAAACCAGCAAAACTCATGGGCGTCACCTCCCAGGGCATGGTGCTGGCCGTAAAGCATGACGGCCGACTGGTGCTGCCCACCGTGCCGGAACCAGTGCCACCAGGCAGCAGGCTTTCATGAAAAACTCCATCCAGCGCAAAGGGGCGACCCGGTTCTATGAGACCGTGGCGCAACAGGCCATAAGCCACCCAGTCCATCCCCTGACAATCACCGACGAGGCCAACGACACAGTTTTGGGACTGATCCTCTATGACGACAATCTGGAACAACACCGGGCCGCGCATCTGCTAAGGAAGACGGCCCTTACCCTCGGCGGTGTTGCCAGAAGGATGGGGGCGGAGACCACCTGCCAGCCCGACGCCGGCCAGGTGACGGTGGAAGAGCGGTCCCAACTTTTTACCCTGTTCAACAAAGGCAGCGGACACTCATGAGCAAATCCAGCGCCGGGCAGACCGCGCCCCGCATCATCTGTATCAGCAGCGGCAAGGGAGGGGTAGGCAAAACCTCCATGGCCGTTAACCTGGCCGTGGCCTTGGCCGACCAGGGCAAAAGGGTGCTGCTCATCGACGGCGACCTCGGTCTGGCCAACGTCGATATCCTTTTGGGGCTCAACACCCGCCATACCCTGCAGGAGACGGTGGAGGAGGGCCGCGACCCGGCCGACCTCCTGGTCGAGATCGTGCCCGGCTTCTCCTTGCTGCCGGCCAGTTCAGGTGTGCCGGAAATGGCCAGCCTCACCTATGAGGAACAGGCCTTTCTCACCGAAATGCTGGATCAGGTCATAGGCGGCTTTGACTTTGTCCTGGTGGACACGGCGGCCGGCATCGGCGACTCGGTGCTGTGGTTCAACCGCTGGGCGAGTGAAAACATCGTGGTGCTGTCGCCCGACCCCACCGCGCTGACCGACGCCTATGCCTTGATCAAGGTGCTGGCTTCAAGGTATAATAGAAGACGGTTTCACCTGGTGATCAACAGCGTTGCGAGCAAGAAGGAAGGAGTGGCCGTGTTCGACAACATGAGCAAGGTGCTGGGCACCTTTCTCAAAATCACGCCGCTGCTGCTGGGCACCGTGCCCTTGGACCGTGCGGTCAGCAATGCCATCCGCACCCAGAAACCCTTTATGCTGGCCCAGCCCGACTCCAGGCCGAGCCTGGCCGTGGCCTCCATGGCCAGCAGCCTTTTGCCGCTGGCCGCCACCCCCTGACCCGCGGCTAACCGCGAGGACGGAGAAAATACGCTATGTTCGTGCTCAGCAACTTCTTCAGCGCCCTGGCCTATCTGATCAACTTCGTGTGCGACGCCTATATCTGGGTCACCATTGGCCGGGTCATCATCTCCTGGGTCAACGCCGACCCTTATAACCCGGTGGTCCGCTTCCTGCATGCGGTCACCGAGCCGATACTATCGCGCCTCCGACGTCTGCTGCCCTTTCTGGCCATGGGCGGCATTGATTTTTCACCCATGGTACTGATTCTGGCCATCATGTTTCTGCAAAAATTCCTGGTTCCTACCCTGCACCAGTTGGCCGGCTAGGACAAGCCCCGCCCCCTGCGCAACGGAGACAAGATTATGCCGCTCACGCCCGTTAACATCCGCTCCCAGGTGTTCAGCCAACGCATGCGAGGCATTGACGCCGACGAGGTCGCAAGCTTCCTTGGCCGGGTGGCCGAAGAGCTGGAAATCGCCTTGGACGCCAATGTCAAGCTGGAGGAACAGCTCGAGGCCTTCCAGGCTGAAATCAACGATTACCAGGCCAAGGAAAAGGAATTCTCCACCGCCATCCTCTCGGCCTACAAGACCAGCACGGACATGAAGACGAAAAGCGAGGAGGAGGCCAAAACCCTGCTGGCCAACGCGAAACAGGAGGCCAAGACCCTACAGGAGTCGTTGACCAAAGAGGCCAGGGCCCTGAAAGAGAGCGCGGCCCAGGAGGCCAAGGCGCTTAAAGAGTCGTCCAGCAAGGAGGCGTCCCAACTGCGTCAGGCCACCCAGCAGGAGAGCAACACCATCCTGGAAAAAACCAAGCAGGAAATGGCGGAGTTGCGGGCGACGGTGACCAGGGAGGTGGCGGCCATACGGCAGGAGGCCAAGCAAGAAACCGACGCACTTGCCGCCATGACCATGGCCGAAATTGACGAGCAGCGAACCGCGGGCCTCAAGGAAACCCAGGCCCTGATTGATCAGAGCAAGCTGGAAATCTTTAACCTGCGGCAGCAGACCGAGCTGGAAAAGAAGCGGATCGAGGGTGAGATCAGCGAACTCAAAAGCCTGCGCACCACCGTGCAGAATCAGATGCGGGAGATGCTGCGCTCCTACCTGGAACGGCTGGAGGCCGTGGGCAAGGAGTTGGGCGAGGAGCCCCCGCCGCCACCGCCAGTCAAAAAACCAGCCCCACCTGCCCCGAAACCCGTTGCGCCCAAAGCTGACCTGGACGATCTCACCGCCTCGACCGGTGGCCAGTCAGCGGCGGCTGGAAAAAATTTCACCGCCATGGACGTGGACGACCTCACCGGCCTGTACGAGAAAATCGACATCTCCGATCTGGGCGCACCCGGCGGTCTCTTGGGTGACGGTCTGGAGAGTCTGGCGCCCGGCGGCAACCACGACCTGAGCCTGGATGATCCCTTCGAGGATCTGGCCCCGGCCGCGCCCCGGGGGGGACAAAAGAAGAAGTAACCACCGGTCAAGGATTCCATGCCATTTCTGCAGGAGCAAGACAATGGCTTCATCCTCGCCATCCAGGTGCAGCCCAAGGCCTCCAAGGCGAGGCTGGCCGGCATCCTCGGCAGTGCCCTGAAGGTCTGCGTTACCGCGCCGCCGGTGGACGGCAAGGCCAACGAGGCCCTCATCGCCTTCTTCGCCAAACTCTTCCACGTTCCCAAGGCAGCCATTACCGTGCTGAGCGGCCACCAGGGCCGCCGCAAGCGGCTGGCCGTAAGTGGGCTGGCCGCAACCCGGGCCCGGGAAATCATCGGCCCAGCCGGCAATGGCCCGCCCGCCTGACCGCCCATCACCTTTCACCTTTCACCTAAATCATATCACTCCAGGGAAACGCGCGCCAGGGTCAAAACCCGCACCTCCTGAGCGCCGGCGCGCCGCAGGGTACTGGCACACTCGTTGGCCGTGCTGCCGGTGGTGAAAATATCGTCCACCAGAAGCAAACGCTTGCCCTCAACCTGGGCTGGAAACACCACCCTAAAGGCATTTTTCAGATTACGCCGCCGTTCGTGGCCACTCAGTCCGGTCTGGGAAATGGTCTGGCGCGTTCGTGCCAGCAGCGAGGGAGCTATGCGCTGCCTATGCCCGGGAAACAGGGCGCGAGCCAGCACCAGGGCCTGATTGAAGCCACGCTGGCGCAGCTTATGGACATGCAGGGGCACGGGCACAATGAGGTCAAGGTCTGCCAGGCCATCGAGATGGCTGAGACGTTCCTTGAGCAGCCGGAAGGTGGCAAGACCGGTGGTACTGCCCCGGTATTTGAAGGCCTGCACCGCCTGGGCCACGGGATCGGAGTAGTGCAGCACGGCACGTGCCTCGGTGAAATGCCAGGGCTTTTTCAGGCAGGGACCGCAGGTGTGGCTGCCGCCGGCCCCCCAGGGAAAGGCACGGCCGCAACAGCGGCAAAGGGGTTCATGAACCAGACGGACATCCGTGGCGCAGGCGGCGCAGAAGAGCGGGCCGGCGGAATCGGGCAGTCTGACCCCGCAGGCCAGACAGGCCGGCGGGAAGCAGAGATCCTGGCAGGCCCGGAGCAACTGGTTGAAACGGCTGCGCACGATGCCGGCTGACCGGCTTTCAGGCGCCGGCTAACTCCTGCAGGACTTCCCGGACCACGGCGCCGTCGGCCGCCTGGCCGAAATGCTTCATGATCGGCCCCATTGCCTGCATGGTGTTCTTGAACTGGGCCAGGTCGATGTTGGCCCGCACCCAGGCCGCCACCTCCTCCCGGGAGGCGGTCCGCGGCAGATAGGAGAGCAACAGTTCCAGGTAGCGGGAGCTTGGTGCCTTCTTCGCCTCCAGCATGATCTTCTCGGACTTGACCAGCCCGGCGATCACGCCCAGGATGTCGTCGTTGGTGATCTCCTCGGCGCTCTTGGGCCGGCTGCTCTTCTTCCCGCTCTCCAGGACAATGGGCACGGTGAGCTTGAAAAACTCGCTCATGACCTGGCGGATACCATCCTTCGCCTCCTGATCCTGCGCCCGCATGGCAATCTTCAGATCAGCCTTCAACTTCTCCAGCAGACGCATGCCCATGGCCTCGTTCCAGCCGTATGTCTCCATTGCCTTCCTCCTGTTGATGGTGCCTCGGGCAATGTAGCACCCTGTCCCGTCCCTTTCCACAAAAATGACTACGCCAGCTTCTTCCGCCCCTTCCCCGCCAGCCTCTTAAAATTCTCAGGGGAAACGACCGGCTTGCCGCCGGACTGCTCCTCGATATCCTTCCGCGTTCTGCCAGCCACCGCCCCTCCATCATGGGCATCCTTCTTCAGCGGTGCAAATCCGCGGGAATCTCGGTCGCGGTGCAATTTAGTGGTGGTGGCCTCGGCCAGCATGGTCAGGATCAGTTCGATATCGGTCATGTGGTCCCGCAGGTTTTCCCGCGCCAACCCCTTGACCTCCTTGTACTCCTCCACCTTCAGGTCAAAGGCCCCCTGCATAATTTCATTGGTGAGGATCGCATACGCCAGGCTGCTCCCAGCCCCGCGGGTTTGCCATTCATCGGTCAGGTCCTGCCGGACCGCGATCCCTCGCAGCCGTTTGTCGATCCACGCCTTCGGATACCCCTTTTTCTCGTAGAATTCCTTCATCCGCGCCATGGCCAGCTCGGGGTTCTCGATCTCGTCGATCCGCTCCCTGCCGACCCTGGCCAGCCAGCGCTTAAGCGGCTCCACCTTCGGCGACGGAATAGACTGGATGATGCGGAACATGGTCTCGGTGTCGGCGCAGTCAGTGAGGCGCATCTTGCCGTCAGGGGCAGTCATTTTCAACTGTCCGATTTTTTCGGACACTTCACCATAGCCTTCTGTAATAAGTTTTTTCTTCAGGTCGTTCCAGTATTTTCGAGGACGGTCGCTCCCGGTCAGTACCTCGACGACATCAATAATGGAAAACCACCATGCCCCCTCATGGAAAGTTTTCCTGATGTGTTTCCCTTCGAAAACCGCAACCCTGGCAATGTCATTTAAAGTCATACTCTGTTCTCCCTGGCTGCCCTGCCTGATGATGTGCTTGCTAAATTCCCGTGCCTTCACTCCAACTGTAACTCAAATTCACGGTGAGGCAACTTGTTTTTAGAACCTCGCCCCGGGGCCCCAATTTTGCGAACTATGTCCACATAAAGATCGATTTGTTCCGCAGCCATGATATTATCAGAGGGCTGCAAGCAAATGTACGACGCCCGGCATGGCCACCAGCACCGGCATTTTTAAGGCGCAACAGTGGGAAGTGCTTCGAGCGGGAATGGCTCGAACTTCTGGCAAGCAGCGTAGATAGGTAACACCATGGTTAGCTTGACGATTAAAACTGGCACGGCAACTGACTTCTTCCAGCGGGGAAAAAACGCGCCCGACGTTTGGATAGCAATAAACCGGTTGCGGCGGAAAGCGTCATCACCTTTGAAGACCCGGCGGATATCCTGGCAGCGGCCGGACTGGTGAAGATAGAAACCAGACCGCTTCCTGGTCACGGTTTGATGGAGTTCGTAAATGCCGAGGCGGACAATTTCCTGCTGACGGCACAGGTCAGTTGAGGTGCAATACTGTACTTTCTGCTTGACCGAGGCCGACCACCCACGCTACAATCTTACCAGTAAGAACACTATGGTTCCCAGGAGGTAGGTCATGGCAAATTTAGCTACCACTAAGATGTCTTCCAAAGGTCAGGTCGTCATTCCGGAGGATATTCGCAAGCGTCTCAAGTTAAAGGCTGGTTCGCAATTCGTGGTCGTGGGCGAGAACGACGTGGTTATCCTCAAGGAGATAACGCCGCCATCCATGTATGAGTTTGATGCTTTGATTGCCGAGGCCCGCAGACAAGGCAAGGAGGCCTGCCTGAAGCAATCCGATATCACCAAAGCCATCGCCAGGGTGCGCGGCCGGAAATGAGGGTGATCCTCGACACCAACGTTTTTGTGTCCGGCATCTTCTTCACTGGACCACCCTATCAAATTATAAAAGCATGGCGCGACGGCACGCTGATGCTGGTACTTTCTCCGGAAATCCTTGAAGAATACCAGAGAGTCGGGGCGGCATTGGCCGAGCAGTTCCCCGCCATTGACTTGCGGCCAATTCTTGAGCTGGTGACAAGCAAGGCAGAGATGGTGCAGGCCCAAGGCTTGCCTGAGCCTGTCTGCGTTGACCCAGATGACGACAAATTTCTTGCCTGTGCCATTACCAGCAAGAGCAAAGTGATCGTGAGCGGCGACAAACATTTACTGCATGTTTCGGGTTTTCAGAAAATACGGGTGCTGAAACCGCGTGAATTTGCAGACGAATATCTTGCCAAGCTCTGAGAAGAAAAGAGTATCTACATTTCAAGCAGCGGGGTGTTCGCTCGTCAAAAAAATATCGAAATGTGGGGCCTGGCCCTGGTCCCTGCCCCTGATCCTGGCCTGATGAAGTTCGTAAATGCAGCAGTAGACAATCTGCTGCTTACAGCGCTGGTCAGATGAGGTGCATGGATACGGCGGTGGAGAAATTTAAAAGCAGGTCAATAACGCAGGTCATCACGAAGGACCGCAAGCTTGAAACGCAGGCAATTACTTGAAAGAATACAGAACGAGCATGAGTTTGATGTAATCGTGCTTGGCGGTGGCATCAATGGCGCCTGCCTGTACGACACGTTGTGCCGACAGGGATACAAGACGCTTCTGCTCGAAAAAAACGATTTTTCTTCCGGCACCAGTCAGTCCTCGGGCATGATGATCTGGGGCGGGTTGCTGTATCTGAGAAATCTTGACCTCGCTTCTGTTATTGAGTTGTCCTTTTCTCGCGATCAATTAATACAGCAGAAGGCGCAATGGCTGGCACCGGAGATGATGCGCTATCTGCCATCCTCTGGAAGCGGCCGCGCGAAATGGTGGGTGCATTCCGGACTTTGGCTATACTGGATGCTGGGGATGGGGCGCAGACGGCACCCCCGATCGGAAAATCATTTTGTTGAAAAGGAACTGCTCAAGCCCGGGCTGGTAAACGGTTCGCTGACCTATGAAGAAGCTTTTCTGGCACACTCCGACGCACGCTTTGTGTATCGTTGGATGGCGCCGCATCGTTGCGCGGGGCAGATGGTGCTGAATCATTGCAATCACAGCGGTGTTTTTTCTGCCAAAGACAAGAGCTGGCATCTTGATGTAGAGGATGAAATTGCGGGCAGGCATTGTCAGGTGCGAGCGAAAATGATCGTCAATTGCGCAGGCGTATGGACAGATCAGGTTAACGCGGCATTTGAAATTAATTCTCCATTTCGGCACGTATTCAGCAAGGGTGTGTATTTGGGCATCCCCCGCGCCGAGCAACATCAAGCATCGCTGTTTTTCGAGTTGGGTGAGCACGATGATGTCGTCACCTTTGTCCCTTGGGGACCCATTTCACTATGGGGCCCGACCGAGACGGCGGTGCCGGATATTAGCGAAGGCCTGATGGCGTCGAGACAGGATGTGGATTATTTATTGGAACATTATGCGCGCAGGTTCCGTGAGCCGATCAGCAGGGCGGATATCGTCTCTGTGCGTTGCGGGATACGCCCGCTGGTGGTCGACAGTCAATATCAGGAAAGTTGTTATCCGCTTGATTTGTCGCGCCGTCAAGAGGTGATCCAACATAAAACCCTGCCGTGGATTTCCTGCTATGGTGGGAAAATCACCGGCTGCACACGCATGGCATCCAAGGCGTTAAAACTGATCAATAAAGCCGTTAGCGCCACCGCACAGAGCTACGGAGCGGATGACGCCTGGGAAGCCGCCTTGACCCAGATGGAATTCCCAGGGCTGTCGCAAAAGGTTCCTACGGCGACATGGTGCGCGCAACATGAGTTATGCTGCACACTGGAAGATTATTTGCGGCGCCGTACCAATATCGCCCAGTGGATTCCCAGAGGTGGATTGGGAGGAAATGATGCCAATGCGCAGGCCTTGAAAAATATCGCCCTGGATCTTGCCCATGGCGACCCTATGTCGGCGGCACAACTATTTGAAACATACCGCAGGAAGGTTATTGACCATTTAGATGCCTTGCTGGCCAACAACTAACTGATAACATCAAGGAGAACCCCGCCATGAATTACAGCACTAATTTGCCCGCAATCCTGGGCGGCCAGCCTGCGGTCACCTTGGATCAGGTTGAGGCAAATCGTTGGCCGGTCCTCACCGAGGACGACGAGAAGGCCGTGCTGCAAATCATGCGGGATGGCGACATTTCCACGCATCCGGTGATCCGTGAACTGGAAAACGATTACCGTAATTTTTCCGGTATGCCCTATGTGCTGGCGCATTGCAATGGCACCACCGCGCTGACGGCGGCATTTTGGGCGATTGGACTGAAACCGGGCGACGAGGTATTGGTGCCATCGGCAACTTTTTGGGCCTCCGTGCTGCCGCTGGTCTGGCTTGGTGCAGTACCAGTCTTTTGCGAAAGCGAAAGTGAACGCCTGGGCCTCGACCCGGCCGACATGGAAAAAAAGATTACCTCCCGCACTAAAGCGATCGTGGTGGTACACCTGTGGGGCTTGCCCTCCAAAATGACGGAGATCACGGCGCTGGCACGGAAGTACAAACTCAAAATGATCGAAGATGCATCGCATGCGCAAGGTGCGCTCTGGCGCGGTAAACCATGCGGAACCCTTGGAGACATTTCAGTGTTCAGTCTGCAAGGGGGCAAGCTCGCCCCGGCGGGCGAAGGCGGTATGTTTTTATGCAGGGAGTATGAATACTGGGAGCGCGCGGTTTGCTTGGGCGATATCACCCGTATCATGGAACTGGAGACTCCTGCGCGACGTTTTGCCGCCACCAGTTTCGGCATCAAGACGCGTATTGCGCCCCTCTCGGCAGCAATTGCGCGCAATCAGCTAGCCAGGCTAGAGGACAACAACAAGCAACGCAACCACAACCTTGTGTACCTGTCTGCCGGCTTGGAAGAGATGGGGATCCACACATTTCTGTCACCGGAGCATATTCAGCGTGTCTATTTCGAGTATCTGGTGCGTCCCGATTTTGGAGCGATTGGCATGCCGATGGGCACATTTATCGAGGCACTCAAGGCTGAGGGCTGTATAGCCGCTTTACCTCGTTACCCGCTGCTACACCAACAACCTTTTTTTGCGGGAGGGGCATTCCTGGATATCATGCGACCGACGGATGGTGCGAGAGTGCCGGATTATTCTGCGGTGTCCCTACCGGTAACGGAAAGGGTGAATGGTGCGATGATGAAATTGCCTTCGTTCCCCTGGGCTTCGCAGGAATTGCTTGATCAATATTTGCGCGCGTTCCAAAAAGTAATCACACATGCGGATCAAATCGTCAGGCGGCCTGGTTGAGCGCTGCCGAGAGGGTGCTGTGTTATATTTGTTATTAAACGGTCTATTCCATTTTTTTCACGTGGTGCTAATCACTTTCGTGATGTTCGGCTGGCTGTTTCCGCAGTTGCGCTTGGCTCACCTCGTACTGGTTTTTCTCACCCTTGGCTCCTGGTTTATCCTGGGGCGCTGGCTCGGCTCCGGTTACTGTCCAATTACCGACTGGCATTGGAAAATCAAAGATGCGCTTGGCGAAGGCAGGCCGCAGGGCAGCTATATTCACCTGGTGATGCAAAAAATAACAAGACAAAATTTTAATTCTGAAGCAGTGGACAAAGTGGTGCTGATCGGAACACTGCTGCTTGCAGGATTATCGTTGATCGTTAGCCTGAATGCCTGGAGCGTCAGATAAAACCCAATAGCTTTGCCCCATTCCCCAATGTCTGCATGCCCTATCCCTGACCATTATTATTTTAAGCTCCGTGCACGAGGGTCCACCTCAAGCCGCCCCTTTGTCTTTCCCATCTTTGCACTGCAAAAGCGCCCAGGCAACCAATGGCATGCACAGATGGCAGGACGTGGATAGTTACGTTCGTGCTTAGAACAAAGAGTGGCATTTGGGAGACAGTTTCAACCACAGTCTTCAGGCACAAAAGTACAAGGATAAACAACCAGACGATACGGGCGCGATCTGCCCCAGCCAGTTTGCATAGGCACAGGTACGCGGCCGCGGCAGTGGCGACGCCTGAAAGTCCGCCATAGCGAGTGAGTTCAGGCGCTGCCACCAGCAAGAAGATCCCAGGAAATATTGCGGCTATGCCACAGACCATGGCGAAGCCACTATAGTCACGGGCTTCGATCACCCAGCCAGCAGCACAGA